>JAYSCT010000050.1:0-32038 GCA_041914785.1 Roseateles sp. | reverse complement strand
GGGCGTTTTGACGCGCCTTTCGGGCACGGCCGAAAAACTCCCAAGCTCTGAGCGCTCAGGGCTGCTTCGGCTTGATGAGCCGGGGGTGCCACTCGTTCACCGCCAGCAGCGCGGCCGAGCCGAAGTGGCGGTGCAAGTCGGCCACCATCTCGCCGTTGACGATGACGGGGTCGGTGTCCACGGCCCGGCGGGCGGCTTCCAGGTCCTGGGTCGCGAAGATGAACAGGCCGCGCAGCCCGTTCTGGCCGTCCAGCGGGCCCGCGTAGACCAGCAGGCCCTCCTTGGCCAGCCGCGCCATGTTGGCGAAATGGCCCTTGAACATCGCGTCGCGCTCGGGGCCGTCGGGCATGCGCTTGGGGCCCGTCTTCAGCAGCACGAAGACGTAGGGGCGCAGGCCTTGCTCGTTGGCGCCCCAGGCCTGGGCCTGGGCGGCGTCATAGGCGGGCGCCTGCTGGGCGTGCAGGGGCAGGGCGCTGAGCAGCGCGAGCAGGCAGGCGGCGAGTTTCATGATGGCAGCGTGCGGGTCGGGGTGGGGCATTGAACCGCATCGCGGCGCCGCCGGCGAGCGAGGGTTGTCATCAGGCCTGCAAATCCGCGCGACAACATGGGCGGGCCCGAGGAGCCCGCCCATGTCCCAGCCCGCCGCCCCCGCCAAGACCGACGCCGCCCGCCAGCTGCTGGCCGGCCCGCGCACCAGCCTGCCGGCGGCGCTGCGCATGCTGCTGATCAGCGTGGACGGCCAGCGCAGCGAGGCGCAGCTGCTGGGCATCGCGCGCTCGCTGGGCCTGGCCGGCAACGTGCTGCGGCAGCTGCAGCGCGACGGCCTCGTCACCGGCGGTGCCGCGCCCGAGCCCGCTCTGGCCGCGGCGGGCGATGACGAGCTTCGCCGCCTGATGCGCGCCAAGATGTTCGCGCTGGACCTGGCCGGCCGCATGCTGGCCGGGCGCGACGCCGAGCTGCGCGCGAGCGCCCGCGCGGTGGACAGCGAGTCGCGCTTCCTGGCCTGGATGGCCGAGGCCTCGCAGCGCATCGAGGCGGTGGCGAGCGCCGAGCGCGCGCAGCTGTTCCGCGAGCGCGTGGCGGCTGCTGTCGCCTGACGCGGCGCAGCGACCTCCCCCGCCCGCGCCGCCGGGGCGTCGCCGCCGCCGCCTTGCTGGCGCTGCTGGGCGCCACGCCCGCCAGGGCCACCGTCTACGGCCCGCAGTTGCTGAGGCGGCTGCATCACCGGCGGCAGCCGCGTGCAGGCGTCCAACAACCTGGGGCAGGCGGCGGACGCTGGCCTCGTCGAGCGCCTGCGCCGCGCCGTCAGTCCAGCTCCGGCACCGTCTGGATCAGCTTCTCCAGACCGACCCGCAGCTTCAGGCCGGCGAACGGGATCACCGCCGCGATGCCCAGGCCGGGGCGGGACGTGTCGCGGCGCGCGGGCTCGGGCAGCACCACGCCCGACCGGTCGGCCAGCACGGCCACCAGCGGCGTGCTGGCGCTGTCGCCACGGCGCATCACCAGGCCCACCTCGCCGGACTTCAGCCGCACCGCGCAGCCCGGCGGATACAGGCCGAACTCCTTGATGAGCGCGGCCGTCATCCGGTCGCCCTTGCCGGCCTGGTATTGCAGCCGGGCCGCGGCGTCGGCCAGCAGCGGCTGGCGCTTCAGCCGCGGGCTGAGCTTGGCGGTGAAGCAGTCGGCGCTGTGCACCAGCTGCGCCACCTCGTTGACCTTGGCCAGCCGCCGCGGGTAGCCGTTGCCGTCGTCTTCCTCGTGATGCTGGCGCACGGCCTCCAGCCAGTCGGGGGCGGTCACGCCGGCCATCTCCAGCATCGTGGCGCTGCGCTCGGGGTGCGACTGGATCTCGGCGCGCTGCAGCGTCGTCACGGGAGACACCTGCGTCACCAGCCGGTTCTGCAGGTCGGCCATCGCGATGTTCATCGTCAGCGCGGTGCGCAGTACGCAGCGCCGCTGGTCCACGCTCCAGCCCAGCCGCGTGGCCGCCAGGCAGGCGGCCGTGGCCGTGTGCACCGCATGGCGGCTGGCGTACGACGACGGGCCGCCGTGGACCGCCTCCGTGCGCACGGCCTGCAGGATGGCCAGGTCGGGGTCGCGCTCGATCAGCGCCAGCAGCGGCTGCGCGGCCTGGTCCAGCGAATGCGTGAAGTCGCCCGCGGGCTGCTCGCGCAGCAGCCGGCCGACCTCGCCCATGCTGTGGTCCCAGAACGCGGGCAGCTGCTCGGGGCGCGCCTGGGCGATCTTGCGGCACGGGTCGTCCAGCTCGCGGGTGTCCACCCTCGCGTCGCGGTCGATGAGCTTGTCGAGCTGCTCGGCGTTGTCGAAGCGATGGCCGCGCGCCAGCAGCAGCCGGCCGCCCACGTCGTAGATACCCAGCGGAGTGGGTTTGCCGGGTTCAAAACGGTCCCGGTGCCGGCTCAGAGGCTCGAAGTCCATCGCTTCCGTCAGCGGCCGTCGGCGCGCTGTCGCGCATACCCCGGCCGCCCCAACGCCCTTGTTCTTGTGACGGGCGGATTACAGCCGGCCTCGCGCGCGCGGGCTGGGGACTCGCACGGGTGGGCGTGACAAGCGACACGCCAGGCACGCTTGCCATCGTGCGGCAGCGCGCGGCGTCGGTCAGCCGGCGCGCTTGGCCAGCACCGCCCGCGCCACGCGCGACACCGGCGGCCGGCCCAGCACGCCGGAGATGAAGGCACCGGCGTCGACGAGCTTGTCCAGGTCGACGCCCGTCTCGATGCCCAGGCCATCGAGCATGAAGACGACGTCCTCGGTCGCCACGTTGCCTGTCGCGCCCTTGGCGTAGGGGCAGCCGCCGAGACCCGCCACACTGGCGTGGAAGCTGTGCACGCCCAGTTCCAGGCTGGCGTAGAGGTTGGCCAGCGCCTGGCCGTAGGTGTCGTGGAAGTGGCCCGACACTTCGGCGGTGGGGAAATGCTTCAGTGCCCGCTCCATCGCGGCCTGCACCTTGCGAGGCGTGCCGACGCCGATGGTGTCGGCGATGTCGATGGCATCCACGCCCAGTTCACGCAATGGCCTGACGACGGCCTCCACCTGGTCGGCGCTGATGTCGCCCTCGTACGGGCAGCCGAGCGCGCAGGACAGCGCGGCGCGCACCTTCACGCCGGAGGCATGCGCGCCTTCGATGACGGGCGCGAAGCGCACCAGGCTCTCGGCGATGGAGCAGTTGATGTTCTTCTGCGTGAAGGCCTCGCTGGCCGCCGTGAAGACGAGGATCTCGTCGGGCCGGGACGCCAGCGCCGGCTCCAGCCCCTTGAGGTTGGGCACCAGCACCGAGTAGCGCACGCCCGGGCGGCGCTCGATGGCCGCCATGACGGCCGTGTTGTCGCCCATCTGCGGCACCCACTTCGGGCTGACGAAGCTGGTGACCTCGATCTCCTTGAGTCCGGCGTCCTGCAGCATCGCGACTAGCCGCGCCTTGTGCTCGGTAGCGACGTTCTCTTTCTCGTTCTGCAGGCCGTCGCGCGGGCCGACGTCCAACAGCTTAACGTGGGTGGGCAGGGCCATGGCGAGTCAATCCTTGTTGTCCAGTGCTTCCAGGTCGGCCAGATCCTTGTGCCTGCCACTGGCGCGCTTGTTGGTTTTGAAGTCATCCAGCCCGATGAAGCTCAGCAGCAGCCCATCGACGTCGATGACCTCACGGCGAGCGTGGCAGCTCGCGAAGTCAACGCCGTCGATGCCTGTCAGCAGATCGATGCGTCGTGGGGGTTGCCCCAGCTGGACGACGGCATCCGGTCCAAAGTCTTCGGCCTTGAGGCCGAGCGATCCGAACCCGAAATCGCGCAGCGCATCCAGCAAGCGGCCGATGTTGTCGGGCGCGGGGCTCAGCCAGAAATCGATGTCGCCCGTGTAGCGCGGATGACCGTGTGCGGCCAGCGCGTAGCCGCCGACAACGAGGTAGTCAACGCGATGCGCGTTGAGCAACTCGGCAAACTCTTTGAAGTCGGGGTTGAGCATCGGGTTGTCCGGCAAGACCTTCGTGCTGGAGCCGCAACTGCTCGACCGCCGCCAGCCGCTCTGCAGCCGGGCGAGCACGCCAGTAAGCCAGATCCTCGGCGACCTGGCTTTTGCGGTTGGTGATGTTCAACGTGCGCAGCATGGCTTGATTGTCACGCTTCCAGCTTCAGCAACTCGGCGCCGTCGCTCACCTGATCGCCCACGGCGAACAGCAGCTCGGCCACGGTGCCGTCGCGCGGCGACGAGATGGTGTGCTCCATCTTCATCGCCTCCATGACGGCCAGCGGCTGGCCCTTGGTGACGGTGTCGCCGGCCTTGGCGAGGAAGGCGATGAGCTTGCCGGGCATGGGCGCGGTGAGCCGGCCACCCTCGGCGGGGCCGTCGCCGGCGTGGGCGATGAGGTCCACCTCGGTCAGCACGGCCGAGCCCGACTCGGCGAACACGGCGACGCGTTCGCCCTGGGCGTAGGTCTTCACGCGGACGCGGTCGGTGCCGAGGAACAGCTCGTGCGTCTCGGCGTCGAGGGACTGCACGGCGAAGGCGATGGCCTCGCCGGCCACGGTCAGTGTCATGCCGCCGCGGTGCTGGCGGGCCAGCAGCACCTCGTGGTGCGCGTCACCGGCAGCCAGGTCGAAGCGGCGTGTGGCCGCGCCGAACAGGCGGAAGCCGTCGCGCGCGCTCCACGGGTCGGTGCCTTGCGTGGCCGCTTCCACGGCCAGCGTGTGGGCCACCACCGCCGCAGCGCTGACGCGCAGCGGCAGGCCGGGCTGGTCGAACAGCACCGCGCGCTCGCGTTCGATGAGGCCGGTGTCCAGGTCGGCGCCCGCGAATGAGGCCGTCGCCGCGCAGCGGCGCAGGAAGGCGACGTTGGTGTGCAGGCCGACGATGTGCGTGTCGCGCAGCGCGGCGTCCAGTCGGGCCAGCGCCTGCGCGCGGTCCTCGCCCCAGACGATGAGCTTGGCGATCATCGAGTCGTAGTAGGGGCTGATCGCGTCGCCCTCGCGCACGCCGGCGTCGATGCGGACGTTGCCGCGCTCGAACGCCACGTGGGCAGGCCAGCGCGCCACGTCCAGCGTGCCAGTGGCGGGCAGGAAGCCGCCGTCGGGGTTCTCGGCGCAGACGCGGGCCTCGATGGCGTGGCCGTGCATGCGCAGCTCCGATTGCTTCAGCGGCAGCGGCTGGCCCGCGGCCACGCGCAGCTGCCACTCGACTAGGTCCTGGCCCGTGATGGCCTCGGTGACCGGGTGCTCCACCTGCAGCCGCGTGTTCATTTCCATGAAGTAGAAGCGGCCGTCCTGTTCGGCAATGAACTCGACGGTGCCGGCGCCCACGTAGCCCACCGCCTTGGCGGCGGCGACGGCCGCTTCACCCATCTGCGCGCGGCGCTCCGGCGTCATGCCCGGCGCCGGCGCCTCCTCCAGCACCTTCTGGTGGCGACGCTGCACGGAGCAGTCGCGCTCGAACAGGTAGACGCAGTCGCCCAGCGTGTCGCCGAACACCTGGATCTCGATGTGGCGCGGCTTCTGCACGTAGCGCTCGATCAGCACCGCGTCGTCGCCGAAGCTGTTGATGGCTTCGCGCTTGCACGAGGCCAGCGCCGCGTCGAACTCGTCGGCGCCGAAGACCGCGCGCATGCCCTTGCCACCGCCGCCGGCGCTGGCCTTGATGAGCACGGGGTAGCCGATGCGGTCGGCCTCGCGCTTGAGCAGCGCGGGGTCCTGGTCGGCGCTGTGGTAGCCCGGCACCAGCGGCACGCCCGCGCTTTCCATCAGCCGCTTGGACTCGGCCTTCAGGCCCATCGCCTGGATGGCGCTGGGCGGCGGGCCGATGAAGACGACGCCGGCATCGGCGCAGGCCTGCGCGAAGGCCTCGTTCTCGCTGAGGAAGCCATAGCCGGGGTGCACGGCCTCGGCGCCCGTCGCCTTGGCGGCGGCCAGGATGCGCTCCCATTGCAGGTAGGAGTCGCGCGGCGCCGGGCCGCCGATGTGGACAGCTTCGTCGCAGGCGGCGACGTGTTGCGCATCGGGGTGGGCGTCTGTGTAGACGGCGAGGGTCTGAATGCCGCGTGGCTTGGCGTTAGCCGCGACGCGGCAGGCGATTTCCCCGCGGTTGGCAATGAGGATCTTCTTAAACATGGCGTGCTCCCGAGGGGAACTCGCCTGCATGCTCGGCTGCGCCGAGCACCATGCAATTTGTCGCTTGCGCGACCGCGCCTTCGGCGCGAGCGCCACGGTTGGCGATCAGGATCTTCTTGAACATCTCTCTTGTCTCCGGTCTTGTGAACCTTCTACAGGCTTGTTCTTCTGGGGCCGGGGTCACCGGCAGGCGGGGCAGGCAGGCGGCGGGCGGTCAGCCCGGCTGGCCTTCCTTCAGGCGCTTGCGCTGCGCCTCGTAGTCGTCATAGCTCTTGCCGTTGGCCTTGCGGCAGGCCGTGCGGTCCTGCGCGCTGGCTGCGCGGTCGCAGCTTTCCAGCGCCCGCTGCTGACCGATGTCGTAGAACAGGCTGCAGCCGGAGAGGAGGGCCAGCGGAAGGGCGAGGAGAGCGATGCGCAGGTGCATGGGCATGTCAGTGGGGGCAGAGTTCAATCTTGGCGGCAGCGTCCGTCGCCAGGTCCGATTCGGTCGAGCAGCGCATGCCCAGGCGATCCAGCAGCGCGCGGTCCTTCTCGGCCTGCGGGTTGCTCGTCGTCAGCAGCTTGTCGCCGTAGAACATGGAGTTGGCGCCGGCCAGGAAGCACAGCGCCTGCATGGTCTCGGGCATCTCCTCGCGGCCGGCGCTCAGGCGCACCATGGCGCGCGGCATCGTGATGCGGGCGACGGCAATCGTGCGGATGAACTCCAGCGGGTCCAGCGGCGCCACACCGGCCAGCGGCGTGCCTTCCACCTGCACGAGGTTGTTGATGGGCACGCTCTCGGGGTAGGGGTCGAGGTTGGCGAGCTGCACGATGAGGCCGGCGCGCTGGCGGCGCGTCTCGCCCATGCCGACGATGCCGCCGGAGCAGACCTTCAGGCCCTGCTGGCGCACGCGGTCCAGCGTGTCCAGGCGGTCCTGGTACGTGCGCGTCGTGATGATCTGGCCGTAGAACTCGGGCGCGGTGTCGAGGTTGTGGTTGTAGTAGTCCAGCCCGGCTTCCTTGAGCTGCTCGGCCTGGCCGTCTTCCAGCATGCCGGCGGTCAGGCAGGTCTCCAGCCCCAGCGCCTTGACCTCGGAAATCATCTCGCCGATGGCTTCCAGGTGGCGGGGCTTGGGCGAGCGCCAGGCGGCGCCCATGCAGAAGCGCGTGGCGCCGTTGGCCTTGGCGGCGCGGGCGGCTTCCATGACCTCCTGCAGCGGGATCAGCTTCTCGGCCTTCAGGCCCGTGTCGAAGTGGGCCGACTGCGGGCAGTAGGCGCAGTCTTCCTCGCAGCCGCCGGTCTTGATGGACAGCAGCGTGGACAGCTGCACTGCGTTGGCGTCGAAGTGCTCGCGGTGCACCTGCTGCGCGCGGAACAGCAGGTCGTTGAAGGGCAGCTCGAACAGCGCCGCGACGTCGGCCACGGTCCAGGGCTTGGCCTGGCGGCGGTCGGCATCGGTGGTGGGGGAGAGGGTCTGGATCTGGTTCATGCGAAAGCCACCAAGGGGGAAATGTCGAGACACGCCGGCGCGGCCAGCGGGTCGGAGAGCCGGGGGATGTGTCCGAGGCAGGGGGCCTTCAGGCCGGCCTGCAGAGCTTGCAGATTGTCCGTGACGTGGGGCTGACGCGCGTCCACGGTGTTGGCCACCCACGCCGCCAGCCGCAGGCCGCGCGCGCGGATGGCTTCGGCCGTCAGCAGCGCATGGTTGATGCAGCCCAGCCGCAGGCCCACGACGAGGATGACGGGTAGGCCCAGGTCGACGGCGAGGTCGGCCGTGTCCCACGTGTCGGTCAGCGGCACGCGGAAGCCGCCCACGCCTTCGACGAGCGCGATGTCGGCCTTGCCGGCCGTGGCACGGATGGCCGCGAGCAGCGCGTCGCGATCGATGCCGCGGCCTTCCAGCCGGGCCGCGATGTGCGGCGCGCAGGGCTCGCGGAACTGCAGCGGGCCGACGTCCGCGTCCAGCAGGCCCAGGTTCTGCGCGGCCAGCAGCGTGGCGACATCCTCGTTGACCCAGCGGCCGTCGACGAATTCCTGCCCGGCGGCCAGCGACTTGATCGGCGCGACGCGCGTGCCGGTCGCGGCCAGCGCGCGCGTCAGCGCGGCGGTGACGAAGGTCTTGCCGATCTCGGTGTCGGTGCCAGTGATGAAGAAGCCGTTCATGCGGCCTGCTCCTGCGTGGCGGCGGCGCGTTCCAGCGCGGTCAACAGCGCGTCGACGTCGGCCGCCGTGTGCGTGCCGCACAGCGTGATGCGCAGCCGCGCCGTGCCGGCGGCGACCGTGGGCGGGCGGATGCCCGGCACGCGCAGGCCGGCCGTCTCCAGCGCGGCGGCCAGCGCCATGACCTCGGCATTGCCGCCGACGATCAGCGGCTGGATGGGCGTGGCCGCGTCGGTCAGCTGCCAGCCCAGGTGCGGGTGGCGGGCGATCAGCGCCAGCAGGCCGTCGCGCAGCTGCGCCTGCCGCGCGACGAGGTTGGCGCGGCGTTGCGCGCCCAGCGGGCCTTCGATGAGCGCGAAGCTGGTCAGCAGCGCATGCTCCACGGCCGGCGGCGAGGCGGTGGAGAAGATGAAGTTGCGCGCGGCCTGCAGCAGGTACTCGACGATGGTGGCGTGCGCCGCGACGAAGGCGCCCGCGAGGCCGGCGGCCTTGCCCAGCGTGCCGACGAGGATCAGCCGCTCGCTGTTCAGGCCGAAGTGCTCCAGCGTGCCGCGGCCGCGCTCGCCCAGCACGCCGAAGCCGTGGGCGTCGTCCACCACCAGCCAGGCGTCGAACTCCTGGGCCAGTGCCAGCAGCGCGGGCACGGGGGCGAGGTCGCCGTCCATGCTGAACACGGCGTCGGTCACGATGAGCTTGACCTTGGCGGTGCTGGCTGCCAGCAGCGCGCGCAGGCCGGCCACGTCGGCGTGGGCGTAGCGGGTGACGGTGGCCTTGGCGAGCCGCGCCGCGTCGATCAGCGACGCGTGGTTGAGCTGCTCCGAGAAGATCTCGGTGTGCTCGTCGCCCAACGCGGTGACGACGGCGAGGTTGGCCATGTAGCCGGTGCAGAAGCCGATGGCGCGGGCTTGCGGGATGTGCGGCGCGTACCAGCGGGCCAGCGTGTCGGTGACGGCCTCGTGCGCGGCGCTGTGGCCGCTGACCAGCGGCGACGCGCCCGAGCCGCCGCCCCAGCGGCGGGCGCCGTCGGCCAGCGCGTCGGCGATTGCCGGCTCGGCGGCCAGGCCGAGGTAGTCGTTCGAGCAGAACATCAGCAGCTCGCGGCCGTTGACGGTCTGGCGGGGCGCGGTGCCGGTGTCGGCGCGGCGCAGGCTGCGCTTGAGGCTCTGCGCCGAGATGGCGCCGAGCTTGGCGCTCAGGTGATCAAGCAAGGACATCGTTCAGCGTCGCCGTCACGGCCTGGGCCAGGAAGGCCGCGGTCGCGTCGTCGATCAGGTAGGGGGGCATCAGGTAGACGGTGCTGGCTATCGGTCGGATCAGCAGTTCGTGTGCGCGCGCCGCGAGGTGGAAGCGCTCGGCGAAGCGGGGTGGTGCTTCAGGCACATCGAAGGCCAGGATCATGCCGCGTTGGCGCAGATGGGCCACGCGAGAGCTCAACGGGGCGAAGGCGCGCGTCAGGCGTTCGGCCTGCGCGCGGTTGTCGTCGAGCTGGCCGGCATCGAAGCGGTCCAGCACCGCATTGGCCGCCGCGCAGGCCAGCGGGTTGCCGGTGTAGCTGTGCGAATGCAGGAAGCCGCGGGTCACGTCCTCGCTCCAGAAGGCGGCGAACACGTCGTCCGTCGTCAGCACCAGCGACAGCGGCATCGTGCCGCCGGTGATGCCCTTGGACAGCAGCATGAAGTCGGGCCAGTCCGCGCCCGATTGCTCCCAGGCGAAGAAGGTGCCGGTGCGGCCGCAGCCGACGGCGATCTCGTCGGCGATGAGGTGAACGCCGAACTCGCGCGTCAGCTCGCGCAGGCCGCGCAGGTAGTCGGGCGAATACATGACCATGCCGGCCGCGCCCTGGATCAGTGGCTCGACGATGACGCAGGCGATCTGCGCGTGCCGCTCGGCCAGCAGCGTGCGCATCGCGGCCAGCGCCTCGGCTTCGTTGCCCAGCCGCGCATCGGGCGACATGACGATGTGGGCGCGCATCAGCAGCGGGTCATACGCGTCGCGGAACACCTGCACGTCGGTCACGCTGAGCGCGCCCAGCGTTTCGCCGTGATAGCTGTTCTTCAGGCAGACGAACTCGCGCTTGGTCGTCTGGCCGCGGTTCTTCCACGCATGGAAGCTCTGCTTCAGCGCGATCTCGACGGCGCTGGCGCCATCGCTGCCGAAGAACACATGGCCCAGTTGGCCTTGCGTGCGTGCGGACAGCCGCTCGGCCAGCCGCACGGCGGGCTCGTGCGTGCAGCCGGCCAGCATCACGTGGGGCAGCGTGTCGAGCTGCTGCTTGATGGCATCAATCAGCGCACGGTCGCTGTGGCCGAACAGGTTGACCCACCAGGACGAATTCGCGTCGAAGTAGCGGCGGCCGTCGGTGTCGATGAGCCAGGGGCCCTCGCCGCGGGCGATGGGCAGCGGCGGCACGTCGGCGAGGCGGGCCATCTGCGTGCAGGGGTGCCAGACGGCGGCGCGGCTGCGTTGGGCGAGGTCGGGAGCGGTCATCGGGAACGGGTCAGGGCAGGCGCGGCTTGAAGTGCGGCACCGTGGCATTGAAGAGGGCGAGCGCGGCCGGCCGGTCGGGGCCGCAGATCATCAGGAAGTGCAGCAGTTTGCGCGGCGTGGCGTAGCCCAGGTACAGCGCCACCTGCCGGCCCGGCAGCTCGGCCGCGAACGACAGCTCCAGGCCGGCGCCGCTGCGGTGCGGGCGCCGCTGTTGCTGCAGCGTCTGCCAGTCGCCCGGCGTGGCGTGGGCCAGCGCGGCGAGGCGCTGCGCGATGACCTGCTCTCCCAGCGCCTGCAGGTCGTCGGCGCCGCTGGCGATGAAGTCCACCGACACCACCAGCGCCGCGTCCGCCGCCGGCTCGTGGAAGGCGACGGTGTTGTCCTCCTCGGGCGGCTGAGCCTGCCAGGCGGGCGGCAGGTCCAGCACGAACTCGGAGTAGACCGAGTCGCGCGTGGTCGCTGGCGTCAGCGAGACGGTGTAGCGATAGACCATGGCTCAGGTCGGCAGCCAGCCGGGCTTGCGCTTGGCCAGGAAGCTCTGCACGCCGTCGCGGCCTTCGGCGCTGGCGCGGATGTCGGCGATGCGGCGGGCGGTGTCGTCGCGCAGCGCGGGCGTGATCTCGCGGCCGGCCACGTCCTTCACCAGTTGCTTGCAGGCCCGCACGGCGGCAGGGCCGTTGGCGGTGATTGCGGCAGCGAGCTCGTCGACCTTGGCATCCAGCGCGTCGGCCGCGACGACCTCGTGCACCAGGCCCAGCCGCTGCGCCTCGGCGGCACCGAAGCGCTCGGCCGTCACGAAGTAGCGGCGCGACGCCTGCTCGCCGAGCGCGCGCGCGACGTAGGGGCCGATGGTGGCGGGCAGCAGGCCCAGCTTCGCCTCGCTGAGGCAGAAGCCCGCGGTGTCCACGGCCACGACGATGTCGGCGCAGGCCGCCAGCCCCACGCCGCCGGCGTACACATCGCCCTGCACGCGGGCGATGACGGGCACCGGGCAGCTGTAGATCGCCCACAGCATGTCGGCCAGCCGGGTGGCGTCGGCGTGGTTCTCGTCCCACGAGTAGCGGCCAAAAGCCTGCATCCAGTTCAGGTCGGCACCGGCGCAGAAGGCCTTGCCCTCGGCGGCCAGCACGACGGCGCGCAGCGACGCGTCCTGGGCCAGCGTCGTGAACGTGTGCGTCAGCTCGGCGATCAGCGCCTCGTTGAACGCGTTGCGGACGTCAGGGCGGTTCAGCGTGACGCGGGCGATGTGCCCGTGCCGGGCCAGCGTGAGGTGAGAGGTCATGGCGTGCTGCGGACGAGGGCGTCGTCGACCGCGTGGAAGTGGCAGGACGTGGCCGGCGTGCCGTCAGCGGCGACGGTGATGTTGCGTTGGCAGAAGGCCAGCGCGCGCGACAGCGCATCGTCGCCCTGCGCATAGCCCCAGTGGCCGGCGCCGTCGGTGGCGAAGGCTCGCGGTGCCTGGGCGGCGAGGAACTTCTGGAAGGCGGCGAGCTGCCCCGCCTTTGCGTTGGCCGGAGCGCTGGTGTCGCCGGCCAGCGGCTGCGCCGGCGGCGGCGCGGCGATGCGGCCGGGCTGCTCGAAGCCCAGCGGCTTCAGGAACTCGTCGACCAGCGGCTGCCAGACGTCGTTGCCGGCCGTGAACAGCTTGTGGCCGTCCTCGCCGTGCGCGGGCAGCAGGCGCAGGTCCACAGCGCCGCCGCCATCCGCGTAGGCGCGTGCCCAGCGGCTGGCCTGGGCGGGGCCGAAGAAGCGGTCGTTCTCGGCGTAGAGCCACAGCGTCGGCGTGGCCGGCCCGGCGGCCGCGTTGCTCTCGGCATAGGCGCGGTAGAGGCGGCGCAGCTGGTCGGCCTGGCATGGGGAGCCGGGGCGCTTCTCCGGGTTGCCGCCGTGGCCGCCGGCGAAGTTGATCGCGGCGACCTGACCCGGCGCATGGGCCGACGTGGCCGCGATCGTCGCAATGCCGCCCACCGACACGCCGACGAGCACCGTGCGGCTGGCGTCGATGTCGGGCTGGCGGGCCAGGGCGTCGCGCACGGCGAGGATCTGCTGCGCGGCGGCGTGCAGCGCGGCACCGTAGCGTGGCGCGTCGCAGGACACGCTGTTCTCCGGGTCGCCCGCGCCCGCCAGTTCGCCGTAGCCCAGGCGCAGCGGCACGGCCACGGCGAAGCCCTTGCGCACGAAGTAGCGCGCGGCGGATTCAAAGCGTGGACGCTTGTACTCGGCGCGTTTGTCGGGGTCGCGGCCGTGGCTGATGACGGCCAGCGGGAACGGGCCCGGCCCGACGGGGCGGAAGGTGGTGACCAGCAACTCGCCCTCGGCCGGCTTGCCGAAGGCATCCACCACGCGGGCCGGCACGCGCACGATGGCCTCGCGCACATCGGCCTGCAGGCGCTCGGGCGCGGAGGCGGCCGAGGCCGCGGGGGCGGGCGGCTGCGCGTGCGCGAGCGCCGCGCCGGCCAGGCAAGCGGCCAGCAGCCGCTTCATGCCACGGCCTCCGGTGCGGCCAGCGCCTTGACCATCAGCACGCTGGCGTAGGTCTTGCCCTGCCACTGCACGCCGCCGACGGTCCGGTAGCCGCGCCGCTCGTAGCGGCGGCGCAGCGCGGTGGCGGGCTCGGCGGTGTCCAGTGCGATCTGCGTGAAGCCCTGCCCGGCAGCCCAGGCCTCGGCGGCGGCGATGAGCTGCTCGCCCACGCCCTGGCCACGGCAGTCGGGGTGCACGCCCAGCTGCGACAGGATGGCGGTGCCGGGCGTCGTGTAGAGCGCGGGCGGCGCGTCGGCGATGTAGGTCTCGCCCGCGGGCTTGGGGCCGCGCACGGCCACCGTGCCGACGAGGCGGCCGCCCTGTTCGGCGACGAAGCCCTGCGCGCCGGCCAGCCGGTCGCGGGTGACGTCCACGGGTTGGTCCACCGCGGTGAAGTTCCAGCCCTGCGCGGCCAGCGACGCGTAGGACGTGTGCAGCAGCGCGGTCAGCGCGTCCAGGCTGTCGGCGGCGTGCAGGGGGCGGATGACGATCATCGGGCGGCTCGGTTGTCGAGGTGCGGCCAGGCCTGCAGGCCCAGGTGTTCCACGTAGGCGTCGTAGTCGCGGTCGCGGTGCAGCAGCGCGAAGCCGCTGTCGATGCAGAACGTCGCGATCAGGCTGTCGATGCCGTTGCGGATGGTCAGGCCCAGGCGGCGCAGGCGGCGGTAGTGGTCAGCTGCGCTGTGGGCGAGGTCGGCGCCGCCCAGCGTGTCGATCTCCAGGGCGGCGAACAGCGAGCGCGCGACGCGCAGGTCGCCCTCGTTGCGAAAGCCGCGCAGCACCTCGAACACCACCAGGTCGGGCAGCACCAGGCGGGTCTGGCCGTCGTTCAACAGGCGCTCCAGCGCTGCCACGGCGCCGTTCTGCCGGCCCGTGAACAGGTCGATCCAGACGCCGCTGTCAACGACGACCATGGCGCACCGCCTTCGCCGCGGGTTTGGCGGCCACCTTGGTGGCGGGCTTGGCGGCCGTGGCCGGCCGGTACGGCGCGTCGGGCTCCGCGGCGCGGACGATGTTGGGCTGGCCGTCCAGCCGCGGCTCGCCGTCGTCCCAGCCCCATTGCAGCTTGCCCTTCCACTTCAGGATCTCGCGGTAGGCGGCCTGGCGCTCCAGCAGGGCCAGGCCGGCTTCCACGGCTTCCTTCTTCGTCTTGAAGGGGCCTGCGGCCATGGCGCGGGCCATCAAGTCGTCATCGATGTCGATGTTGGTGCGCATGATGTGTATGAAGTGGATGCTTTGTGTGCATGATACGCCTGGGGCGCCCGGCGTGCCCGTGGCGGCGTTACATGCGGAACACGCCGAACTTCGTCTCCGGGATGGGCGCGTTCAGCGACGCCGACAGCCCCAGCGCCAGCACGCGGCGCGTGTCGGCGGGGTCGATGACGCCGTCGTCCCACAGCCGGGCGGACGCGTAGTACGGATGGCCCTGGTCCTCGTATTGCTGGCGGATCGGCGCCTTGAACGCTTCCTCCTCCTCGGCGCTCCACTGCCCGCCCTTGGCCTCGATGCCGTCGCGGCGGATCGTGCTCAGCACGCTGGCCGCCTGCTCGCCGCCCATCACCGAGATGCGCGCGTTGGGCCACATCCACAGGAAGCGCGGGCTGTACGCGCGGCCGCACATGCCGTAGTTCCCGGCGCCGAAGCTGCCGCCGATGATGACGGTGAACTTCGGCACCTGGGCGCAGGCCACGGCCGTCACCATCTTGGCGCCGGCGCGGGCGATGCCTTCGTTCTCGTACTTGCGGCCCACCATGAAGCCGGTGATGTTCTGCAGGAACACCAGCGGGATCTTGCGCTGGCAGCACAGCTCGATGAAGTGCGCGCCCTTGTTCGCGCTCTCGGCGAACAGGATGCCGTTGTTGGCGACGATGCCCACCGGCATGCCCTCGATGTGCGCGAAGCCGCACACCAGCGTTTGCCCATAGCGGGCCTTGAACTCGTCGAACTCGCTGCCGTCGACGATGCGGGCGATGACCTCGCGCACGTCGAAGGGCTTGCGCGTGTCGGTGGGGATCACGCCGTGCAGCTCGGCCGGGTCGAAGGCCGGCGCCTTCGGTGGCTGCATCGCCAGCGGGTTGGCCTTCGTCCAGTTCAGCCGCGCGACGGACTGTCGGGCGATGGCCAGCGCATGCGTGTCGTTGTTGGCCAGGTGGTCGGCCACACCGGACAGCCGGGTGTGCACGTCACCGCCGCCCAGGTCCTCGGCCGTGACGACCTCGCCGGTGGCGGCCTTCACCAGCGGCGGGCCGCCCAGGAAGATGGTGCCCTGGTTCTTCACGATGATGGTCTCGTCGCTCATCGCCGGCACGTAGGCACCGCCGGCGGTGCACGAGCCCATGACGACGGCAATCTGCGGGATGCCTTCTGCCGACAGGTTCGCCTGGTTGAAGAAGATGCGGCCGAAGTGGTCGCGGTCGGGGAAGACCTCGTCCTGGTTGGGCAGGTTGGCGCCGCCGCTGTCCACCAGGTAGATGCAGGGCAGCCGGTTCTGCTGCGCGATCTCCTGCGCGCGCAGGTGCTTCTTGACGGTGATGGGGTAGTAGGTGCCGCCCTTCACGGTCGCGTCGTTGCAGACGATGACGCACTCCACACCCGACACGCGGCCGATGCCGGCCACGACGCCGCCGCCCGGGGCCGCGTTGTCATACAGGTTCAGCCCGGCCAGCGGCGCCAGTTCGAGGAACGGCGTGCCCGGGTCCAGCAGCATCTCGACGCGGTCGCGCGGCAGCAGCTTGCCGCGGGCCGTGTGCTTCGCGCGCGCCGCCTCGCCGCCGCCCTGGGCGATGCGGGCGAGCTGGGCGTTCAGGTCGTCGACGAGACCGCGCATCGCGTCGGCGTTGGCCTTGAAGTCGGCCGAGCGGGGGTTGAGCTGGGTGGTCAGGACCGGCATGGTGTCTCCCGGCGAGCCTTGATTAAGCAAGGCTCAATTTATTGAATGACGGCCTCGTGAGCCGTTTGAGGCGCGCAAGAATAATCCAGTGGGAATATGGATGCAACGCCGACTTGAGTAATACTCAAAAATTGCGCAGAATGCGGCCGCCATGACCTCGCTCGCCGCCACGCCTCCCCAGCGCCGCTCGCCCGCCGGCCCCAAGGCCGAGCAGCGCGTGCGCGACCTGCTGCGTGTGGGCCGCGAGGTGTTCGCCGAGCGCGGCTACGAGCGCGCGACGACCACCGAGATCGCGCAGCGGCTGGGCATCTCCGAGGCCACGGTGTTCACGTATTTCCGCGGCAAGCGCGAGCTTTGCGTGCGCGTCATCCAGGACTGGTACGACGAGATCATCGCCGCCATCGAGGCCGGCCTGCCGCGCGAGGCGCCGGTGCGCGAGCAGCTGGAGTTCGTCGTGCTGACCCATCTGCGGCTGTTCCTCGTCCAGGGCACGGGGCTGTGCGCACTGGTGCTGTCGGAAGGGCGTAAGGATGCCGGGCAGGGAGGCCAGGACCTCGGCGAAGGCTTTGTCGAGCTGCAGCGCCGCTACACCGCGCCGCTGATGGACCTGCTGGCCCGCGGCCAGCAGGTCGGCGAGGTGCGGCAGGACATCCCGCTGCGGCTGCTGCGTTCGCTGGTGTTCGGTCCCATGGAACACATGCTGTGGGAGGTGGTCATCACCGGCCGGCAGATGGATGTGGCACAGAGCGCGCGCGACCTCGTCGCGCTGCTGTGGCCGGCGCTGCAAGCGCCCGACCGCGAGCTGCAGCGCCTGCGCCGGCTGCGCGAGGACGTGCAGGCGGCGCTAGCGCGTCAGTGACTGCACCAGCACCGTCTCGCAGACCTTGAACAGCAGCCACGCCGCCATCGCGCCCACGCAGCTGGCCAGCAGTTCCAGCAGCTGACGCAGGCCGCCGTCGCCCAGGCCCTGCCAGCCGTTGTCGGCGAGGAAGGCCGCGTTGGCGCTGACGATGCGCACCAGGTCCAGCGTCAGCAGGCCGAAGGCGATGAAGCCCAGCGTCATCAGCGCGAAGCAGGCCCCGCGGTGCCGGCGCAGCCAGGCAACGAAGTCCGGGAACGCAACCATGGACCCTCCTCGAAAAGCCCGCGGCATTCTCGGGCATGGCTACCATGCGCCTTCCTGCAGGGGAGTGGGAGGGCTCACATGAACGGACTGAGGCTCTGGCTGGCCGCCGGCGTGCTGGCGTTGGCGGGTGCGGCGGGCGCGCAGCCGCAGGCGGCCGATGCCGACTGGCGCTACGTCATCCAGCCCGGCGACACGCTGATCACGCTGACCGACGCCTGGCTCACCGCGCCGCGCAGCTGGCGCGACCTGCAGAAGCTCAACCGCGTGCCCGACCCGCTGCGCCTGCGGCCCGGCAGCACGCTGCGCATGCCCATCGCCTGGTTGAAGCGCGAGGCCAGCGTCGCCGAAGCCACGTTCGTGCGCGGCAGCGTGCAGCGCCAGCGTGGCGCGGCCGCGGAGGCGCTGGCCGCGGGTGCGTCGTTGCAGAGCGGCGATGTCATCCGCACCGGCACCCAGTCCAGCGCGTCGCTGCGCTTCGCCGACGGCTCGCGGCTGCTGATCCCGCCGGAGAGCGAGGTCACGCTGGAGCAGCTGATGGTGCTGGGCCGCGGCGCCATTCCCGCCGTGCGGCTGGGCCTGTCCAAGGGCGGCGCCGACAGCCGCGTGGCGCCCAACGCGCAGCGCGTGCCGCTGTACGAGCTGCGCACGCCGCACGTCAACCTGGGCGTGCGCGGCACCGAGTTCCGCGTGCAGGCGGCCGGCGCGCAAAGCCGCCTGCAGGTGCTCAGCGGCGCCGTCCATGCCGACGGCCTGGGTCCCGACGTCGCTGCCGGCCAGGGCCTGCTGGCCGAGGGCACGGCGCGCAGCGTTGCGCCGCTGTTGCCGGCGCCCGACCTGGGCGCGCTGCCGCGCACCGCCGAGCGCCTGCCGCTGCGTCTGGCCTGGGCCGCGTCGCCGGCCGGCGCCGTGGCGTGGCGGGCCCAGCTGTTCCCGAAGGGCGACTTCGACCGCCTGCTGTTGGACGCCCGCGTCAGCGAGCCCGCCGCCGCCTGGGACGAGGCGCGCGAGCTGGCCGACGGCGACTACACGCTGCGCGTGCGCGCCATCGACGCCCGTGGCCAGGAAGGCGCGGCCGCCGATGCCGACGTGGCGCTGCAGGCCCGCCCCGAGCCGCCGTTCATCCAGTCGCCGGCGCCGGGCGCCGTCAGCTACAACGGCGCGATGGCGCTGGCCTGGACGCGCAACACGGCCGCGCCCGACGTGCGCCTGCAGGTCGCGCGCGACGCCGGTTTCACCGACCTCGTGCTGCAGCCGCCACCGCTCGGCGCCGCCGGCTTCGAGGCGAAGTTGCCCGATGGCGCCTACCACTGGCGCATCGCGTCGGTGGAGGCCGGTGGCCGCGCCGGCCCGTTCGGCGATGCGCAGACCTTCGAGATCCAGCCCCCGCCGCCCGCGCCGCCGCCGGCCGAGCCCGACCTCAGCGGCGACCAGCTCAAGCTGCGCTGGCGCGCCCACAAGGGCGTCGCCCGCTACGAGCTGGAATGGAGCAAGACCGAGGCGTTCGACGGCGCCGACGTGCGGCGTCTCGCGACCGACAAGCCCGAGATCGCGATGCCCAAGCCGTCCTGGGGCAAGTACTTCCTGCATGCCCGCAGCGTCAACGCGGCCGGCGCCGCCGGGCCGTGGGGCCAGACGCAGATGATCGAGGTGCCTGCCCCGCGCTGGCTGTGGCTGCTGCCGCTGCTGCTCGTGCCCGTGCTTTGAAGCGCTGGCCCTGGCTCGCCCTGCCCGCGGCGCTGCTGCTGTGGGGCGCGCTGACGCTGCTCGGCGCGCAGCCGCGCGTGGACCGCGCTTTCGGCGACCTGCTGGTGCGCGCCGCCGCGCCCGCACCGGGCCCTGCCGGCAGCGTCGTCGTGGACATCGACGACGCGTCGCTGCGCGCGCTGCGCGGCCCGCTGGGCGAGTGGCCGTACTCGCGCGAGGTCTATGCGCTGATGCTGGACTACCTGCGCCAGGCCGGCGCGCGGCTGGTGGTCATGGACATCGTCTTTGCCGGCCCGCGCGACGGCGATGCGCGCTTCGCCAAGGCGCTGGCGGGTTCGCCGCCCGTCGTGCTGGCCGCCGCGGGGCTGGCCGCCAGCCAGCGCGCGGCGCTGGAGCTGGCGCCCATGTCCGCGGCCGAGGAGGCCGCGCTGCAGCGCGTGGGCGGCGCGCCGGCGGGCCAGCGCTGGGCCGGGCTGACGATGCCGGCCGACCCGCTGCTGGACGCGCTGAGCGCGCGCGGCAGCCTGGGCGTCATCTCGGCCGGCCTGGATGACGACGGCCTGCTGCGCCGGCTGCCGCTGCTGCACCAGGTGCAGGGCCGCTCGCTGCCCAGCCTGGCGCTGGCCGCGCGGCTGCGGGCCGACGGTGCGCCGGGCTGGCGGCTGGAGGGCGGCGACCTCATCGCCGGCGCGCGCCGCTGGCCCGTGGACGAGCAGGCCCGGCTGCGGCTGCGCCTGCCGCCCGGCGGCGGCGAACTGCCGCGCGTCAGCTGGCAGCGGCTGATGCGTGCCGCCCTGGGCGAGTCGGACGACGCCGACCTCGCGGTGCAGCTGGCCGGCCGCAGCGTCTTCGTCGGCAGCAGCGCCTTCTTCGCCGACGAGGTCATGGTGCCCGAGGGCCGGCTCAGCGGCACGGCGCTGAACGCCGCGCTGTTCGAGGCGCTGGGGGCGGAACCCGCACCGCTGCTGCGTGAGCGCGGCGCCGCGGCCTGGGCGCTGGCGGCGCTGCTGCTGGCGCTGGCCACGCTGCCGCTGTGGCTGCGCCGGCAGGCACTGGCGGCCGGGCTGGCGGTAGCCGGCATCGCGCTGGCAGCCTGGGGCGGCGTGCGGCTGGGCGTGCTGCCGCTGGCGGCGCCGGCGCTGTACGCGCTGGCGCTGGCGCTGCTGGCCACCGCCGTGGAGCGCGAGCGCCGGACCCGCGCCCGCGAACGCGAGCTGACGCGCGAGCGCGAGCTGGCCGAGGCACGCAGCCGCGCCAAGACCGAGCTGCTGGCCCAGGTCAGCCACGAGATGCGCACGCCGATGAATGCGGTGCTGGGTTTCTCCGACATCCTGGCCCGCTCGCCGCTGCGGCCCGAGCAGGCGCATTACGTGGAGGTGCTGGGCCACGCCGGCCGGCAGGTGTTCGCCCTCATCAACGACCTGCTGGACAACGCCCGCATCGAGAGCGGCCGGATGGAGCTGGCCTCGCAGCCGTTCAGCCTCATCGACCTTGTCGAACTGCAGCTGGAGCTGCAGCGCGAACGCGCCCAGGGCCAGGGGTTGTGGCTGCGCGTGTTCGCGCGCACGGAGGCCACAGGCTGGGTGCTGGGCGACTCGCAGCGCGTCGCGCAGATCGTCACCAACCTCGTCGGCAACGCGATCAAGTTCACGAAGCAGGGTGGCGTCACGGTGGAGCTGTCGCGGGACGACGAGGGGCGGGTGCACATCCGCGTGCAGGACACCGGCATCGGCATCGCGCCGGACCGGCTGGAGCACATCTTCCAGCCCTTCGAGCAGGCCGATGCGTCGATCGCCCGCGAGTTCGGTGGCACGGGCCTGGGGCTGTCCATCACGCGCAGCCTGGCGCGGCTGATGGGCGGCGACGTCGCGGTGCGCAGCGCGCCCGGCGAGGGCAGCTGTTTCGACGTGACGCTGGACCTGCCCGATGCCCGGCCGCCGCGCGACGAACTGGCCGACGTGCGCGCCGAGCGCGTCGCGCCGTCGCGGCCGCTGGCGCTGCTGCTGGCCGAGGACAACGACGTCAACGTGCTGGTCATCGAGGGCATGCTGGCGCCGCTGGGCCACCGCATCACCCGCGTGCGCAACGGCGCCCAGGCGCTGGCCGCGCTGCGCGAGAGCCGCTTCGACCTGGTGCTGATGGACATGCTGATGCCGGTGCTGGACGGCCTGGCCGCCACGCGGCAGTGGCGCGCCATCGAGGCCGCCGAGGGCCGACCGCGCACGCCCATCGTCGCGCTGACGGCCAATGCCTTCGACACCGATAAGCAGCAGTCGTTGGCCGCCGGCTGCGACGCGCACCTGACGAAGCCGCTCAGCCTGGCGGCGCTGGTGCAGGCGCTGGCGAAGTACGCCCGCTCCTAGGGTCAACAAGTCCGAGTGATGTACTGGGACGCGGCTTCTGGCTAGAGTCGCCCGCTTCCCACACCCGAAGGGCCCCCCATGATCAACCTGAACGTGAACGGCCGAGCCGTTTCGCTCGACGCCGACCCCGACATGCCCCTGCTGTGGGCCGTGCGCGAGGAACTGCAGCTCACCGGCAGCAAGTTCGGCTGCGGCGCCGCCCAGTGCGGCGCCTGCACCATGCACGTCGGCGGCAGCCCCGTGCGCGCCTGCATGACCCCCATTTCCAGCGTCCAGGCGCCGGTGACCACCATCGAAGGCCTGGCGGGTGACAAGGTCGGCCAGGCGGTGCAGGCCGCCTGGGTGGCCCACGACGTGGCGCAGTGCGGCTACTGCCAGAGCGGCCAGGTCATGAGCGCCACGGCGCTGCTCAAGGCCAACAAGAAGCCCACCGACGCGCAGATCGACGAAGCCATGGCCGGCAACATCTGCCGCTGCGGCACCTACACCCGCATCCGCGCCGCCATCCACGCGGCCGCGGCGGCCCTGGCCTGAGGAGAACGACATGCTGAACCCACGTCGCATCGACCAGGCCCTCACCCAGGCTCGTGGCGGCCTGTCCCGCCGCAGCTTCGTCACCACCACCGTCGGCGGCGCCGTCGGCCTGGCCATGTTGAATGTCGTGCCCGGCACCGCCGCCGCGCAGGCGCCCAAGGCCGGCACCAAGCCCACCGAGCAGCCGCTGGCCTTCATCACCATCGCCCGTGACGGCACCACCACCATCCTGTGCAACCGCATGGACATGGGCCAGGGCATCGAGACCGGCCTGGCCATGATCTGCGCCGAGGAGCTGGAGGCCGACTGGAGCAAGGTGCGCACCGGCTTCGGCGACCAGAAGGGCGCCTACGTGGACCCGCTGTTCGGCATGCACCTGACCGGCGGCTCCAACTCGGTGAAGAACAGCTACCAGCAGTACCGCGAGCTGGGCGCCCGCACCAAGGCCATGCTGGTGGCCGCCGCCGCCGAGAGCTGGGGCGTGCCGGCGTCGTCGCTGAAGGCCGAGAACGGGGTCATCTCGGGCGGCGGCAAGAGCGCCGGCTACGGCGAGTTCTTCGACGCGGCCATGAAGGGCACGGTGCCCGAGACCGTGACGCTGAAGGACCCGTCGACCTTCAAGCTCATCGGCAAGCCCACCGGCCTGGTCGTCAGCCAGGCCAAGAGCACCGGCACGCAGGCCTACGGCATGGACGTGCAGCTGCCCGGCATGGCGGTGGCCGTCATCCAGCGCCCGCCGGTGTTCAACGGCAAGATCGCCAAGCTCGATGCCACCGAGGCGCTGAAGGTCAAGGGCGTGAAGGCCGTGCTGCCGGTGCCGCTGGACCGCGGCGGCCAGGGCGTGGCGGTGGTCGCCAGCGGCTACTGGGCCGCCAAGAAGGGCCGCGATGCGCTGAAGGTGGACTGGGATCTGGCCGGCGTCGGCAAGCCCGACACGGCGGCGCTGACCAAGCAATACCTGGCGCTCGCGAAGACGCCCGGCACGCCAGCGCCCAAGCCCGAGTTCCAGGCCGACGTGAGCGCCTGGAGCAAGGCGCCGAAGAAGATCACGGCCGACTTCGTCTTCCCCTACCTGAACCACGCGCAGATGGAGCCGCTGGCCTGCACGGTGGACCTGAAGGCCGACCGCTGCGACGTCTATTTCGCGTCGCAGATGCCGGGCCTGGACGCGATGGCGCTGGCCAAGACCGTGGGCCTCAAGCCCGAGCAGGTGCAGATCAACGTGCAGATGGCCGGCGGCGGCTTCGGCCGGCGGGCGACGCCCGCGAGCGAATGGCCGCGCGAGGCAGCTGCCGTCGCAGTGGCCCTGCAGCAGGCCGGCAAGCCCATGCCGGTGAAGGTGATCTGGAGCCGCGAGGACGACATCAAGGCCGGCTACTACCGGCCCATGACCGTTCACCGCGCCGAGATCGGTTTCGACGCCAAGGGCAACATCGCCGGCTGGCAGCACCGCATCGTCAGCCAGAGCATCCTGAAGGGCTCGCCGCTGGAGGGCTTCGGCTACCAGAAGGGCGTGGACGGCACGACCACCGAGGGCATGCGCGAACCCTACGAGTTCCCGATGAACCTCAGCGTGCACCATCCGGACGTCAACGTGCCGGTGCTGTGGTGGCGCTCGGTCGGCTCCACGCACACGGCCTACGTGATGGAGACGTTGGTCGACGAGATCGCGTTCGCCACCAAGCAGGACCCGGTGGCCTACCGGCTCAAGCTGATGGAAGGCAACGCCAAGGCCGGGCGCCATCGCCTCGCGCTGCAGGCGGCCGTCGACAAGAGCGGCTACGGCAAGCGCAAGCTGAAGGCCGGCCAGGCCTGGGGCGTGGCGGTGCACGAGAGCTTCGAGTCGGTCGTCGCCTACGTCGTCGTCGCCAGCCTGAAGGGCAAGGGCAAGGACCGCCAGCCGGTGCTGCAGGAAGTGCACGCCGGCGTGCACTGCAACCTCTGCGTGAACCCCAAGGCCGTGGAGACGCAGGTGCAGGGCGCCGCCATCATGGCGCTGGGCACGACGATGCCGACGCACCGCGTGACGTTCAAAGACGGCGCCGTGGAGCAGAACAACTTCTACGACATGGCCATGCCGCGCATCACCGACGCGCCGCCGGTGATGACCGTCAGCATCGTGCCCAGCCAGGACCCGCCCAAGGGCATGGGCGAGCCGGGCCTGCCGCCGCTGGCGCCGGCGCTCGCCAACGCCGTGGCCCGGCTGACCGGCCAGCGGCAGCGGGAGCTGCCGTTCCGCTTCGCGTGAGTGCCAGGCAGGGGCTCAGTCCCCGGCCGGCAGCGTGCCCTTGAGGGTCGCGAGCATCTGCTGAACGAGGTGCTGGTCCTGCGGGCTCATCTGATGGGCCCTCAGCAGCACCTCGCGCTCCATCTCGCCCATGCGCCAGTGGAACTCGCGCAGCAGCGACAGCAGTTCCTGGTGTAGCCCCGCGCTGCCTTCGCCCAGTTGCTCCACCAGCGCCTCGGGGTCGTGGGCGTCCAGCCCGGCGCTGCTGAACGACGCCTGCAGCTGCTGCAGCCGGTGCCGGCACAGCGCCACCAGGTGGCGCAGCTCGGCGCTGGCGTCGGCCAGGCGGTCGTCGAAGCTGCCGCGCGCAACGCGGAAGCGCGCCAGCACCTCCACGACGTAGTGGGCCTGCGGCAGCATGTCGGCCAGTGAGGCGCGCGCGTCGGTCAGCCGTGACGACGCGCCGCTGGCGCGCGCGGCGGCGCGCAGCAGGTCCAGCGCCGCGTCGCCGAACTCGCCCGGGATGAGCTTGGCGGCGATGCTGGCGTGGATGCCCGCCGCCTGGCCGTGCTCCATCAGCCCGGCCAGCCACTCGCCGACGGCCAGCGCCTGCGACGGCGGCGTGAACTGCTCGCCCTGCAGCCCGCGCGGGTAGCCGAAGCCGTCCAGCCGCTCGTGGTGGTTCAGCACCAGCTCCGCCAGCTCGGGGCCGCCGCCGTCCAGGTCGCGCAGCACGCGGTGGCCGATGACCGGGTGGCTGACGATCTGGCGCCACTGCTCGGCCTGCAGCGGCCGGTCGCGCTGCAGGAAGTCGGGCGGCAGGTAGAGCTCGCCGACGTCGTGCAGCAGGCCCGCAAGCGCGATGCGCCGGTGCAGGTCCACGTCGCCCGGCAGCAGCCGCCGCGCCAGCGCCTTGGCCACCAGCGCGACGCACACCGCGTGGCGCAGCCGGTCGCTCTGCTGGCGGGCATACAGGCTCAGCAGCGACTGCTGGGCCGGGGAGATCCTGAGCCGCGGCAGCGACTGCTGCAGCGGCAGCGCGCGCTCGTCGCGGGCGAGCGCGGCCAGCAGCGGGGTGCTCGTCCAGCAGCGCCTCGGCCAGCAGGCCGATCTGCGCCGGCGTGACGCCACCGCTGACGCCGATGCACTGCTCCAGCGGCCGCTGCAGCTTGTGCGACAGCAGCCGCTCGCGCGTCGCGGCGTCGATGCGCGCGCCGCGCGCCAGCAGCTTGACGCCGCTGCCGGAGACGATGTCCTCGGTGACCTCGACGTCCTGCTCGTCGGCCGCGGCGACGAGGTGGTCGAGGTAGTGCGGGTTGACGTCACCGCCGTGCGAGGCGTGGGTGGGCATGGCCGC
Organism: Roseateles sp.; assembly: GCA_041914785.1. Classification (GTDB taxonomy): domain Bacteria; phylum Pseudomonadota; class Gammaproteobacteria; order Burkholderiales; family Burkholderiaceae_C; genus Pelomonas. The sequence continues at coordinate 6,575 of JAYSCT010000050.1, read as the reverse complement.
GGCGGGGCTGGGCTGGGCTGGGCAGCTGGTGCTCGTCAGTCGACGGGCGGTGGGCGGTGGGCGGTGGGCGACCGGCGGCGCTCAGGGCGCGGGCGGGTAGCCGGCCTCGGCCAGCGCGGCGGCCAGCGCCTCGCGCGGCAGCGTGCTGTCGACGTCGGCCGTCCTGCGCTCGCGGTCGATGGTGACGCGGGCGTGGTCGTCCAGCGCCTGCAGCGCTTCGGTGATGGCCGCGACGCAATGGCCGCAGCTCATGTCGGGCAGATGGAAGTGGTGCATGCGGTTCATCCTAGCGGGCGGCTCGCTAACGAGTTGTTACCTGGAAATACAAATTGACGTCGTTCACCTGGGGGGTGGCGGGGGCCGGATGCGGGGTGGTGCGTCCCAGACATGGGGGACGTCAGGGGGGCGCAAGCCCTGACACCCCTGCGGGGCAACCCTAGCATGCGCGACTTTTCGGGGCCACAAGCCTCGTGTGTCTGCACAGGAGTACCGACGATGACGATGAACAAGCGCTGCCTCGGCGCAGCAGCGGCGGCCGTGCTGGCCCTGCTGAGCGCCTGCGGAGGCGGAGACAGCAGCGGCCCGACGGCCATGGTGGCCACGGCCGACACGATGTCGCTGGGCACGGGCCAGAGCGCCTCGGCGCTGGCCAACGACACCGTGGGCGGCGCGGCCGCCCGCGTGGGCACCGGCGGCAACGCGACCATCGCCTTCACCGGCACGCTGCCGGCGGGCGTCAGCGTCACCGACGGCGTCGTGGCCGTGGCCCGCGGTGCGGTGCCCGGCAGCTACACGCTGAACTACCAGCTCTGCGAGGCGGCCTCGCCCAGCAACTGCAGTGCCGCCGCCGTCACGCTGACCGTGCCCAAGCCGCCGATCACGGCCGGCGCGGACACCGTCACGCTGGGCGCCGGCGAGAGCGCCTCGCTGCTGGCCAACGACCAGCTCGACGGCATTGCTGCGGCTGGCGCCACGGTCACGGCCAGCACCACCGGCACCTGGCCGGCCGGTGTCACGCTGGGCGCGGACGGCCAGCTGCAGGTCGGCGCCACGGCTGCGGCCGGCGCGTCCACGCTGGGCTACCGCATCTGCCAGACCGCGTCGCCCACCAACTGCGCCGACGGCAGCGTGAACCTCAGCGTCGTCGTGCGCGTGGCCGTCAGCGGCCGCGTGCTGGACGGCCTGACCGGCGCGGCGCTACCCGGCATCGCCGTCACGCTGGGGGCCCGCACGGCCACCACCGACGCGCAGGGCGCGTTCAGCCTCGCCGGCGTGTCGCCGGCGGCGCGCGCGGTCGTCAACTTCACCGGCGCGGGCTACGGCGAAAGCACCCGCATCGTCGCCGTGGGTGACAACGGCGCCAGCGGCGTGCTGGCGCGCCTGGTGCCGGTCACCGCGTCGGCCACGCTGGACGCAGGCACCGGCGGCACGGTTTCCAACACGGCCGGCACGGCCCGCGTCGTGCTGGCTGCGGCCAGCCTGGCCAAGGCCGACGGCAGCGCGCTGACCGGCAACGCCACGGTGCGCATCACCGCCATCGACCCGTCGCTGGACTCCAGCCTCATGCCCGGCGACTACACGACGCTGAGCGGCGGCAACCCGGTGTCCATCGAGAGCTACGGCGCTCTGGGCGTGCAGATCACCGACGCCGCCGGCGCCACGGCCAACCTGCGCACCGGCCAGACGGCCACCATCCGCATCCCGCTGGCCACGCGCGACGCCAACCCGCCGGCCACCATCCCGCTGTTCCACTTCGACACCACCAGCGGCCGCTGGGCGCAGGAAGGCACGGCGACGCTGCAGGGCACGGGCGCCAACCGCTACTACGAGGGCACGGTCGCGCACTTCAGCACCTGGAACGCCGACCGCATCAGCGAGACCGTGTGGGTCAACGGCTGCGTCAGCAACGACGCGGGCGCGCGCGTGGCCGGCGCCAGCATCACCAGCGACGGCATCGACTACAGCGGCACCAGCAGCGCGCTGACCGACGCCAACGGCGCCTTCCGCATCGCGGTGCGCGCCAACAGCCTGGCCACGCTGATCGCATTCCAGAGCCCGCTGCTGAGCAACACGGTGCGCGTGACCAGCGGCAGCGGCGAGCTGACGCTGACCGACTGCCTGGTGCTGGCCGCCAACGCGAATGGCGTGTCCATCAAGCTGACCTGGGGTGCCAACCCGCGCGACCTGGACAGCCACCTGTGGACGCCCAGCGGCGCCCACGTCTACTACAGCAGCAAGGGCCAGCTGACCGCCGCCCCGTTCGCCAACCTGGACGTGGACGACACCAGCAGCTTCGGCCCCGAGGTCGTCACGCTGACCAAGCTGATGGTGGGCACCTACAAGTACGCGGTGCGCAACTACAGCGGCTACAGCAGCGGCCCCATCGCCGTCAGCGGCGCGCGTGTGGAACTCATCCTGCCGGGCGGCCGTACCGAGCTGTTCGTGCCGCCGGCCACCGGCGAGACCGCGCAGACCGACTACTGGACGCTGTTCGACCTGACCGTCGACGCCCAGTGCAACGTGACGCTGACGCGCACCGAGGCCTACACCGGCACCACGCCCACGGTGCCCACCGCCACGCCGGTCTACTGCTCGCGCAGCTGACCCGGCTCGCCCCGCGCGCGCCCGGCGTGCGCGGGGCGCTGGCATGATCGCCGCTCCACCGGCTGGAGCGGTTGCCCATGAAGATCATTGCCCTCAGCGGCGCGCTGCGCCGCGCCTCCTACAACACCGCGCTGCTGCGCGCCGCCGCGGGCCTCGCGCCCGAGGGCGTCGGCATCGAGCTGCGCACGCTGCACGGCATCCCGCTGTACGACGGCGATGTCGAGGCCGAGGGCATGCCGCCCGCCGTGACCGAGCTGCGCGAAGCCATCCGTGCCGCCGACGCGCTGCTCATCGGCACCCCCGAGTACAACAACGCCATTCCCGGCGTGCTGAAGAACGGGCTGGACTGGCTGTCCCGCCCCAGCGGCGAGGGCGGCAAGCTGTTTGGCGGCAAGCCCACCGCGCTGGTCGGCGCGACGCCCGGCGGCTTCGGCACCGTGCAGTCGCAGGACGCGCTGCTGTCCGTGCTGCGCGCCTTCGGCAACGACTTCTGGATGGGCGGGCGGCTGATGGTGTCCAAGGCCGGCACGGTGTTCGACGCCGAGGGCCGGCTCATCGACGACAAGGTGCGCGTGCAGCTGCAGCAGTTCGTGCAGGGCTTCGTCGATTTCGTGGCGAAGAGGTCGGCATGAGCGCCGTGTTCGTCGAGCGCATCACCAGCCACGTCGGCGACGTCGGCGGCCTGCCCATCCAGCGTGCGCTGCCCAACAAGGGACGCCGCGTCATCGGCGCCTGGTGCTTTGCCGACCACGCCGGCCCCGCCACGACGGTCAGGCGCATGAACGTCGGCCCCCATCCGCACACGGGGCTGTCGACCTTCAGCTGGATGATCGAGGGCGAGATCCTGCACCGCGACAGCCTGGGCTCCGAGCAGGTGCTGCGCGCCGGCCAGGTGAACCTGATGACGGCGGGCCACGGCATCTCGCACAGCGAGGAGTCGCTGACCGACCGCATCCATCTCGCGCAGCTGTGGATCGCGCTGCCGGACGCGGAGCGCGAGCGCGCGCCCAGCTTCCAGCACTTCCCCGACCTGCCGCGCTGCGCGGTGGGCGGCTTCGACGGCACGCTGCTGGTCGGCGAACTGGACGGGCAGCGCTCGCCGGTGCCCAGCTTCACGCCGCTGCTGGGCGTGGACCTCGCGGCCGACGGGGCGGCCGACGCCGTCATCGCGCTGCAGCCCGGCTTCGAGCACGGGTTGATGCTGCTGGAAGGCGAGGTCGAGATCGCGCCGGCCGGCCATGACGCGGTCGAGACCGTCGCGCCGGGCACGTTGCTCTACATCGGGCCGGGCTGCGCGTCCGTCGAGCTGCGCTGCACGTCGGCCACGCGGCTGCTGCTGCTGGGCGGCGAGCCCTGGGCCACGCCGCCGCTGCTGTGGTGGAACTTCGTCGGCCGCGAGCCGGCAGAGATGCAGACCTGGGCCGAGGACTGGGCGCGCGAGGATGGCGGCCGCTTCGGCACCGTGACGGGCTATGTCGGCCCGCGCATCGCGGTGCCGCCGGTGCCGGCACTCAGGAAGCCAGGCTGAGTTCCGCAAGGACTGGCTCTACAGCCTTACCAACTGATCGTGCAGCAATGGCCGTCCCACCAAGCTTCCCTGGGTGATACCTCGCGCTGGTAAGTCGTGCCGTTGTAGCGGTACACCGCGCGATCCTGTCGCGGTGCGCTGGCGACTGAATTCCCTTCGTCAATGGTTTCGCGCTGGAGTTTTGCCGTCAGCACCAGGTCATTCCAGCCGCTGGCGCCCGCAGGTCCAACGGCAATCGTCAATGTCGCGTAGTCGGCGACGACATGTGGACACTTGCCAAGGCAACCCTCGATCGCCCGCGAGCGACTCATGGCTTTGCCCAGCACGGGCCGCAACTGACGGCCTTCCGGCACGAACAGAGTCAGTTCATCGCTGTGTGAAGCGTCAGCGGCCGAGGGGCCGAGTGCGGATGTCGTGAAGCGCAGCCCCAGCGCTCGTACGTCCGACGCCAACCTGTAGTCGGCGGTGTCCAGGGTCAGGCTCCACCTGCCAATCGCAGTTGCGGCGTCTTCTTCCAAGTCAAAGCGTCGATAGCTCAGGATGCGCCGGGTATGCGCATCCAGCAGGGCAAGCACGCCGGTCCAACTCCGGGTGAAGCTGCCGGGCTCGCCGCCCGTCTTCTCGAATGCCATCACGACAGCGTTCACCTTGCCGGCGGACGGTGGCCAGGGTTTGCAATGCTGCGCCTCGACCGTTCCCTTGATCGCGACCTTGGTATCGACGTGGCGCAGTGCGTCTTCGATACCTTGTGTGCAGCCGTTGTCGCGGTCCCGCGCTTGCGCAGCGCCGGCTGCCAGTGCGATCAGGCATGCCAACAGCGTCTTCTTCACGCCCTGGCGCTCCTGATCAACGCTTCGATGCGCGGGCTGGTGTTCACCGCCACCAGCTCCACCCGCGGGTTGGCCTTCGCGAACACCCGGAACAGCTCGTCCGTGAAGCCGTGCCCCACGTCGGTCACGCCGTCAAAGTCGATCTCGGCCCGCTTGAACGTCGTCAGCCGTGAACCCACGCGGCGGGCCGCTGCGCGCGAGTCCAGCGCCTGGCCCTCGGTCGTCAGCAGGCGCAGCTGCACGCGGGTCTGGTCGAACTCGATGCCGTCGCCGCCGAGGCTCCACGCGTTCATCACGCCGTCCAGCGTGCGCGTCGTGTTCAGCGCGATGGCCATGTAGATGCTGCTGCCCTGGCGCGGCAGCGCGCGGCCCTTTTTCCAGCCGGCGCTTTCCCAGGCGCGGCGCTGGTAAGCCGTGTTGTTGGCGTGGATGTCGAACACGTCGGCCAGCTGGCTGCTGAAGAACAGGCCCCGGCCGGTGTGCGCGTCGGGCGCGCTGGTCAGGCGGCCCTTGCTCAGTTCCAGCATCGCGTGCTGCGGGTCTTCGAGGTGGAAGGCGGTGCAGATCTTGTCGAACACGCCCACGCCGTCGTCGCTGACCAGCAGCTGCACATGCGTGGGCGTCTGCCGCAGCGACACGGTGACGCTGCTGCCGCCGGAATGGTCGGCCGCGTTGTTGACCAGCTCCGTGAAGCCGTGCTGCACCATGCGTTCGACGTGTTTCGGCAGCGCGAAGTGCGGCGCGAAGTCGCGCTGCCAGGGCAGGTCTTCCTGCAGGCCGTGCAGCGTGTAGGAGCGCGCCACCTGGCGCAGCACGCCGGGGCCGTACACCGGGCGGCGGCTGCTGCCCGAGCGCGTCAGCCAGCCGGCGTCCACCAGGCGCTTCAGCGCGGCCATCGCGGCGCGGTGGCTGGCGCCGGTGCGCTCCTCGATGTGGGCCGCCAGGTCCAGCGCGTGTTCGCCGGCGGCGGCGGTGATCCAGTTGGTCAGGTGGTCGAACACCAGTCTTGTCATTCGCGCATTGTGCTGACTACTCCTATCCGTGGGGGTGGGGCATGCCCGCGCCTCCATAGAATCCCCAACCAGTTACGGCGCGGTTACCAACTACGGTGGGTGCCGCAGTCGGCCCAGATTTCTCAACTCCCCCGGGGAATTCCCATGCCTCTCGTCTCCATGCGCCAGTTGCTGGACCACGCCGCTGAAAACGGCTACGGCATCCCAGCCTTCAACGTCAACAACCTGGAGCAGGTGCAGGCCGTGATGTCGGCGGCCGACGAAGTCGGTGCGCCGGTCATCCTGCAGGCCTCCGCCGGCGCCCGCAAGTACGCGGGCGAGCCCTTCATCAAGCACCTCATCCAGGCCGCGGCCGAGATGTACCCGCACATCCCGCTGGTCATGCACCAGGACCACGGCACGTCGCCCAAGGTCTGCGCCGGCGCCATCGAGCTGGGCTTCGGCTCCGTGATGATGGACGGCTCGCTGATGGAAGACGGCAAGACCCCGTCGTCCTTCGAATACAACATGGAAGTGACCCGCAAGGTCGTCGACATGGCGCACGCGGTCGGCGTGACCGTCGAGGGCGAGCTGGGCTGCCTGGGCAACCTCGAGACCGGT
>JAYSCT010000049.1:0-32104 GCA_041914785.1 Roseateles sp. | reverse complement strand
CTCCCCTTCTAAACCGCCGAGAAGCGCAGAAGCCCAGGGCGCGTGCGCAGCACGCATCAAGAACTGACTTCGCGCCGCTTGTCTGAACGGAGCGTAGCGAAGTGAGTTCGGCGCGGCCCTGGGCTTCGACGCAGTGAGGCAGGACCGAGCACAGCACCTGCGTGCTGTGCGACGCCTGACGAACGCCATGCCGCATGCAAGCGGCATGGCACGCAGGGGAGCCCGCAGGGCCGGTTTTGCAGGGGCGACTTTTTGCCTTCTTTTTGGTCGCTCAAAAAGAAGGTCGCCCGCCGGGGCGAACTCCCGGCATGGGCTTTGGCATCAACCAGCAGCAGCGCCGCCAGGGCCGTTCATCTCGAGCAGGCGCCGGGCAGCAGTTCGGCGCCGTCGAACATCAGGTCGCGCTGGCTGGCGCGCAGCTGCAGCTCGGGACCGACGGCGCGGTCGGGCAGCGTCAGCATGGCAGTCAGGCGGTTGGCCAGCACACCCTGCGCCCAGGCGGCATCCTGAGCGCCTCTCGGCCAGCGCAACGCGTGGGCCTGTCCATTGAGCAGCACGTCAGCCTGCCAGGGTTCGGCAGGAACTGCCGGGTAGCTGGGCAGCACGTGCACGCGCAGACAGGCTGGGCCGGTCAACGGCGCCTCCAGCGTCAGCGTGGCGCCCGCCCGCTGCGCGGCCAGCACGCCGTCGCTGCGGCCCAGGCCGGGCACGCGGCGCCAACCGTCGTGGCTCGTGACCCGCAACAACGGCGCGGCGGGCTCCGGCAGTGGCAGCGGCGCAAGGTCGGCGGCGGCCGTGGCGAGGTCGCGCAGCGCGTCGGGTGCACTGCCGCCCAGGCCGGCGGCGGGCAGCACCGGCGCCAGTTGGCGGTAGCTGGTCCACAACCCGTCCGCGGGTTCCTCGGACAGGATGCCGGCCCAGCGGCCGGCGTTGTAGCGCGCGGTCAGCGCCTTCAGTCGCTGGTCGGCACGCACGGCCTGCGCGGCCAGGGCGCGGGCGCCAGCCGGGTGGCGCTCCAGCGTGGCGGCGTAGCGCTCCAGCGCGAAGAAGCGCTCGTTGGCCAGCGCCGACGCACGCAGCGGGTACTCGACCAACTGGAAGAACGCCGCGCGCTGCGCCGGGGTGATGCGCGGGCGCACGGTGTCCAGCAAGGCCAGCAGCCGCGCGAAGCGGCCCAGGCGCTCGTTCACCACGCCGGGCGGCATGCCGCTGCGGCGCACCTTCTCACCGGGCAGGTGGAACTGCAGATGCTCGGGGCGGCGCTCGAAGTTGATGCGGTAGTAGCCGTCCCAGATCTCGGCGATGTCGGTCACGCCGAACAGCCGCTGCGCCAGATCGCGAAGGTAGCCCGGCTGGCCTTGCGCGCGCACGGCGGTGGGGTTCCAGGCCAGGTCGAACCAGTGGCTGAGGTTGACCTCGTGCGGCTTGATGTCGCCCGCGTTGACCATCCACAGCCGCTGCGCGCCAGCATCGAACGCGCGGCACATCTCCTCGGCCACCAGCGCCGGCGGCGTGGTGCTCAACCACAGGTAGGACAGCGGCGCGCCGAGGTAGCTGAGGTGGTAGTAGATGCCGGAGCCGCCCGAGCGTATCGCCTGAGCGGCGTCGGGGAACTGGCGCAGGTAGCCGAAGTTGTCGTCGGGCCAGACCAGCGTGACGTCGTCCGGCAGCGCCAGCCCAGGCAGCAGCGGCAGCACCTCCTTGTAGGGCACGAAGCCCTGCGGCGCTGTTGCCGGGTCGCCCACGTGCTGTTTGATCAGTTCCCGCTGGTCGGCCAGCAGCCGGTTCAGCAGCGCCTGCTTCTCGGTCACGCTGCCGCCGCCCTGCATGCCGCTGTCGTGGATGCCGCGCATGCCCAGCGTGTAGAGGTTCTCAAACCGGCCATTGGCCTTCAACCGCTCGGCCCAGTAGTCGCGCACCGGTTGCGGATGCGTCGCGTAGTTGTACTGCTCGTGCGGTGCGGTCCATTCGGACACGTTGTTGCGCAGCAGGGGCTCGGCGTGCGAGCTGCCCATGACGATGCCGTAGCGCTGGGCCAGCTCGGCATTCTTCGGGTTGGCGTTGAATGCGCCCGACACCTGGTGCATGGCCGGCCACAGCGTGTTGGCCTTCAGCCGCAGCAGCAGGCGGAAGACCTGCTCGTAGGTGCGCGGCCCGATGTTGCCGGCCTCGGGCTCGAAGGTGCGCGCGGCCCAGGGCTGCAGGCCCCAGTCCTCGTCGTTGATGAACAGGCCGCGGTACTTCACCGAGGGGCCGTCTTGTAGCGGCTCGCTCAAGCTCACGTGCAGCGGGCCGCGCTTCACCGGCGCCAGGTCCGCCCACCAGACCCACGGCGACACGCCCAGCGCCTGGCTCAGCGTGTAGACCCCGTAGGCGGTGCCGCGCCGGTCGGCGCCGACGATGATCAGTGCCTGCTTCACGCCCGGCGCGGGGTTGCGCAGCAGCGCGATCTGGAAGCACTCCCAGCAGCCCTTGAGCTTGGCGAGGTCCAGGCCCGAGGCGTCGATGAGGGGATGACGGCCGGCGGTGCCGACCCAGATCTGCACGGCGCCCTTGCGCGCGGCGCGCAGGCCCAGGCGCTTCAGGTCGTCGGCGAGGTCTTGGGCGACGAAGGCTTCCAGCGGATCGGCGTCGGGCGCCGCGACGATGACGGCCCCGTCGAGCGGCAGGCTGCCGGGCGAGGGCTTGACGTCGACGGACAGGCCCGCGTGCGCTGCGCCGGCCAGCATCATCCCCAGCGCCAGCAGCCCCTTGCGCATCAACGGCTCCTGAACGCCGCGCGCAGGTCGGGCGGCGGCGCGTTGCGGTCCACGTGGAGCCAGCCATCCTTCACGGTCAGCTCGGCCGACTGGATGACGGTGCGCTGGTGCCAGCGGTCGTCCGCCTTCGCCTCGGGCTCGCCGCCCTGGTGCGTGAAGTAGAAGAGGTAGGCACGGCCGTCCACGACGATGACGCCGGGGTGCTGGCCCTTGGCGCGGTCGGTGGGGTGCTGGCCCACGCCGGCCAGCAGCCGCGTGGGCTGCTCCTCCCAGGTCAGCGTGTCGTCGGAGCGCAGCACCAGCAGGCCCTTCCACAGGTCGGCCACCAGCCACCACTTGCCGGCGAACTGGAACACCGTCGGGCCTTCACCGGGCAACGGGCTCACCGGGCCGCGCACGGCCCAGGTGGTGAGGTCGGCGCTGTCGGCCACCTTGAGCTTGGCTCCGCCCTGCTCGTCCTTGAACCACATCCGGTACCCGCCCTGCGGCGCGCGGATGACGGACGCGTCGATGACCTTGGGCGAGCCCAGGTCCGCACGGCCGGCGCAGGTCCACGTGCGCAGGTCGGTGCTGGTGAGGTGCTCGATGCGGCGCTCGCCGGTCCAGGTCTTGTGGACGCCGGGCACGATGGTGAGCCACAGGTGGTAGACGCCGCCGAAGTCCTGGATCTCCGGCGCCCACAGCGTGGTGCCGGTGCACTCGACGGGGAACTTCGCCTCGCCAGCCGCACGCCAGTGGTTGCCGTCGTCCGTCGTCGCGATGCCGATGGGCGTGGCGTGCACCCAGGAGACGTCCTTGGGGTCGTCCAGCCGCAGCGTGGCGCGGCGGTTCGTGTAGAACATCTCCCAGCGCTTGAGGCCGCGGTTGAACACCAGCGACACGTCGGCCGCGCCGTCCAGCATGGGGTCGCGGTACAGCGGGCGCGGGGCGGGCTCGGGCGTGGCACAGCCCGCCAGCGCGGCGAGCAGCATCAACGAGGCAACGAGCTTCATGGCGTGGCCTGGATGGGCAGGTAGCGCGGCGGCTTCATGGCCGCGCCGAGGTGGAAGCTGGTGTGTGGCGGCTGGTTGTAGCCGGCGTTCTGGGCAGCCACCTGAACGCGGTACTGGGGGTCGTGCATCAGCGTGACGAGGCGGTGTTCGGTCGGGATGGCGGTGGAGAACACCAGCAGCGCGGTGCTGTCCTCGTTGCGCCACACCACCTCCTCGCGCCAGTCGCCGAACAGGTCGGCCGACAGCACCGGGTTGCCCTTGGTGCCGTTGTTGGACGCGGCACCGAACTGCTTGCCGTTCAGCAGGTTCTCGAACTTGAACGCGGCCGGGTTCCACTTGTCGATGGCGACATGGTCCAGCGACTCGCGCAGCAGGTCGCCGTCCCACCAGACGGCGAAGTTCATGCGGTTGGGGTGCTTGTCGCTGATGAGCTTGCCGCTGGCGTTCATCAGGCCCCCGACGGAGCCCCAGCATTCGGCGCCGGGGTGGGCGGCGTCGATGTCGAAGCAGACGCCACGGCCCACGTCGGTCTTGTTGCCGCCCATGCTCCACAGCAGCTTGCCGGTGGCGCCGTCGTGCATCTCCAGGCCGTGCTCGCCGTAGCAGCGCGGGCTCTCGTGCACCATGTAGATCTGCTGGCCGTCGCGCGCGGGGTCGAAGTTGCTGACGTGCAGCGCGTCGCCGTGGCACAGGCCGGTGCTGTAGAGCAGGCGGCCGGTGCTGGCGATGGTGGCGGCGCCGTAGACGATGTCGTCGCGGCCGTCGCCGTCGACGTCGGCCACCGAGAACCAGTGCGCGCCCTGCCCCGCCGCGGGCTTGCTCGCCTCGTCGGCGGCGCTGTCGAACACCCAGCGTTGTGTGAGCTTGCCGCCACGCCAGTCCCAAGCGGCCAGCACGGCGCGCGTGTAGTAGCCGCGCGCGAACACGGCGCTGGGCCGCTGGCCGTCCAGGTAGGCCACACCGGCCGTGAAGCGGTCCACACGGTTGCCGTAGGTGTCACCCCAGGCGGCCACGTCGCCGCGCGGCGGCGTGTAGTCGACGGTGGCCATGACCGCGCCGGTCAGGCCGTTGAAGACGGTCAGGAACTCGGGGCCGGCCAGCACGTAGCCGGCCTCGTTGCGGAAGTCGGCCTTGGCGTCGCCGATGACCTTGCCCTGCCCGTCCACGGTGCCGTCGGCCGTCTTCATCATGACCTCGGCCTTGCCGTCACCGTCGAAGTCGTAGGCCAGGAAGCTGGTGTAGTGCGCGCCGGCACGGATGTTGGCGCCGAGGTCGATGCGCCACAGCCGCGTGCCGTCCAGCCGGTAGGCGTCCACCAGCGTGTGGCCGGTGTGGCCCTTGTGCGAGTTGTCGTGCGCGTTGGTGGGCTGCCACTTCACGATCAGCTCGTACTGGCCGTCGCCGTCGAGATCGGCCGCCGCGCCGTCGTTGGCCTCGTAGCGGTAGGCCACGCCGTCGGGCGAGGTGCCGCCCTCGGGCTTTTGCAGCGGCACGCGCAGGTAGGGCTGGCTCCAGGGCATCGCCGCCCCCGACGCCGCCTGCTCGTGGCCCGACACGACGGCGCGCACGGTGTAGAGGCTGTCGTGGCGGCCCTGCGCGTCGACAAGGTTGGTCAGCGCCTGCGGCTCGTGGTTGATGCGCCGGCCGTCGCGGTAGACGTTGAAGCGCACGCCCGCCGGCTCGGTGCCCAGCAGCCGCCAGCTGATGAACACGCCCGACGACGTGGCCAGCGCGACGACGCCGCGGTCCAGCTTTTCGACCTGCTTGGGCTGGGCCTGTGCAGCAACGCCGGCCGCCAGCAACATGCTGCAGGCCAGCCTGGAGATCGAGGACGAGAGAGTCATGTCCATGTTCCTTCTATCTTCACGCGGCCGTCACGCCCCGCCTCGGGCCGAGCGCCGGGCCGCTCGCAAGCAGTGCCGTCCCCTCGGGGGGCAAACAAAAAAAACGGCCTCTTGCGAGGCCGGGCGCCTGGCAAGCAGGCGCAACAGGATTGGCCACTCGGGCCAGGCCCGGAGATCAGAGCTTGTAGCCCAGCGTCACGTAGTAGCGGCGGCCCGACCATGCCAGCTCGTTGGGGCGCGACAGGTCGCCCGCGTAGGTCAGCTCGGCCTGGTCGGTCAGGTTCTTGCCTTCCAGCGAGATGGTCAGGTTGGACGTGACGCGCAGCTGCAGCTTGGCGTCCAGGTAGGCCGTCTTGTCGCGGAAGTTCGGGTTGCCCGTCACGTCGTTGCCGCCGGTGTAGTACTTGTCGCGGTGGTGGTAGGCCAGGCGCGCGTTGACCATGCCCTGGTCGTACCAGAGGCCCACGTTGTAGGCGTTCTTGGACATGCCAGGGTACGGCAGGATGGAGCCGTCCAGTGTGTTGATGAGCTCCTTGCCGGAACGGTACTTGAAGCCCATGCGGGTGTAGTTCACGTCCACACCGAAGCCGCTGGCCCAGCCGGGCAGGAAGTTCAGCGCCTTGCGGGCGGCGAGTTCCACGCCCTGCGTGATCGCGCCTTCGCCGTTGGCCCACATCGTCACGTCGAACAGGCGGCCGTCGTTGAAGAAGTCGGTCTGCGTGAACAGCTGGCGCTGCGGCAGCACGTAGCTCTTGATGTCGTTGCGGAACAGGCCCACGCTGAACTGGTCGCTCTTGCTCGGGTAGAACTCGAAGCTCAGGTCGTACTTCGTGGCGCGGTAGGGCTTCAGGCCCGGGTTGCCGGCCGTGCAGTCGTCGAAGCCGTCACCGCCGTTGGTGGTGTCGGAGCCCTGGCCGATCGTGCAGCTGACGTTGGGCGCCATCTGCGACAGGTTCGGGCGAGCCAGCACCTTGCCCCAGCCGGCGCGGGTGATGAACTTGCCGTCCAGCGCGGTCAGCGCGACGTTGGCGCTGGGCAGCACGTCGTTGTAGGTGCGGTCCAGCGTCGTGATGTTGGTCTCGTTGCCGGAGACGACGAACGCGCGCGTCGTCGGGTTCCACACCGCCGTCTTGATGTTCACCGTGCCGGTGGCGTGCACCTGCGTGCGGGCATAGCGCGCGCCGAAGTTGCCGTCCAGGTCCATGCCGTAGACCGTGGTGCCGAAGTCCAGGCGACCGTAGGCGGCCGCCACCTTCTCGGTGATGTCGAACGTCGGCAGCTGCGGGTAGGTCTTGCCGTCGTTGCCGGGCGACTCGTAGACGTGGTCGAGGTTGAACAGCGACGTGTCGAACGACTGCGACGCGACCGCGTAGTTCGGCGACAGCCAGCCGGACGGGTAGCCGGACACGCCGCTGTAGCCGGAGAAGAAGCCGCTGCCGCCCGTGGGCTGCAGGGCCGCCTGGGCGAACGCCGCCATCGTCGCCTTGTCGACGTACTTGGTGTAGTTGCTGGGCGAGCCGAACGGGCTGGACAGCATGGGCGCCACGGCCGGCGCGAGGCGGTCGTAGACGAGGGCGCCGTTGACGTTGCCGCTCATCGTCAGCACGTCGTCGGACGTGGCCGTCGTCGCGCCGTTGCTGACCGTGCGCTGGCCGCCACCGTAGGACTTGGTGTGCTTGTCCGTGAACTGGCCACCAAACCACAGGCGGTTCAGCAGCGGCAGCTCGGTGATGGCGCGCTGGAAGTCCAGCTTGGCCGTGCTCTCGCGGTCGCTGGTGAGGATGGGGCGGTACTGGATGTCCGCGCGGTAGTACGACGCGGGGTTCGTCGGGTCGTAGTTCGCGGGGAAGTCGAAGTGCGGCAGATGGTCGCCGTCCAGCGACACCTTCAGGCCCGGCGCGCTCATCGACATCGAGATGTTGTTGGTCTGGTTGTCGTAGTCCGCCTTGGCGGTGGCCGCCATGCCTTCGATGAGCCAGAGGTCGTCCTTGTAGCGGGCGCCGGTGCGCAGGTACTTGGAGTCGATCTTGAGCTTGAAGTCGCGCGCCGACGTGCTGAACGCGTTGTAGCCGCCGAACGGGCCGGTGCCGTTGGACTCGACATTCATGCAGTCGCCCACCGTGTAACCGGTGACCACATGGTTGTCGAACGTCATGCCGGCCGGCGTGGCCGTGGTGGACACGGCGCCGCAGGTGCCGGCCGTGCGCAGCGTGCCGTTGGCGTTGTAGACCGGGGCCACGCCACCGGCCTGCGTGGCCAGGCGCTGGTGGGCCGCGTTCAGCGACGTGCTGTTGTTGGCGTTGTTGCCGAAGCTGGTGCCGTAGTTGCGGTCGTTCAGGCGCTGCTCTTGCGAGTTGGCCTGGTAGCTGATCTCGGCGTCGAACTTGCTGGAGAACTTGTACTGGGCCGCCAGGTCGACGGAGGAGCGCTTGTTGTCGCGCGTCCAGATGCCCACGCGGGGCGTGTTGGGCGCGTAGTCGTACCACTGCGTCTCGCAGGCGGTGCGGGCGGTGCCGGTGAAGGTGCTGCAGCCGGCCTTGGTGGTCACGGCGGCGTACTGCGAGTCCAGGCTGGTGCGGGTCTTCTCGGCGGAGTTGTCCCAGTCGCGCAGGAAGGTCCAGCCGGTGTTGCGGGCGAAGTCGCCGCGGGTGTAGACCTTGTCGTAGACCAGGTTGGCCATCAGGCCCAGCTTGCCGTCCAGGAACTTGTCGGCCAGCAGCAGCGAAGCGCGCGGCTGCACGCCGCCACGCAGCGACGCCTGCTCGCCGGCCAGGCTGAGCGCCACCGTGCGCTTGGCGAAGTCCAGCGGCTTGCGGGTGTTGATGCGCACCGTGCCGCCGATGCCGCCCTCGGTCACGTTGGGCAGCACGCCCTTGTAGACGTCGATGGAGGCGATCAGCTCCGAGGCCAGTTCGCGCAGGTCCGCGCCGCGGTTGCCGCCGGCGCCGTTGGCGCTGAGCACCGACATGCCGTTGATCTCGACGCGGTTCAGGTCGGGCTCGACACCGCGGATGGCGACCTGCGTGCCTTCGCCGAAGTCACGCGTCAGCTGCACGCCGGTGATGCGCGACAGCGCCTCGCCGACGTTCTTGTCCGGGAACTGGTCGATGTCCTCGGCGACGATGCTGTCGGTGACGGTGGCGGCGTTGCGCTTGCGCTCGATGGCGCTCTGGATGGAGCGGCGGATGCCGGTGACGACGACGGTGTCGAGCTGGTTGGTTTCCTTCGCCGCGGGCTTGGCGGCGGCAGCCGGTGCCGACGCGGCAGCGGCGGGCGCGGGGGCCTGCTGGGCCTGGGCCTGGGTGGTCAGCGCGGCGGAAATGGCCACCGCCAGCGGCGTCCAACGCAACACCGGCAGCGCGCCGGAATTATTCTTCATCATTCTCCATCTCCGAGTATTTCTCAGGCGCGCATTCGGTATGCCGCCCTTATTGCCCCTGCATGCAGTCTAGAGGTCGAGATTCCTGCCGCGGGCCCGCTCCCCGAAAGAATCACCGCGCTGATCGGTTGGATTCGCGTAAACCCTGAATCGGTGCGCAAACCGCTCAAATCCGTGCGCGTTTGGCGGGACTTCCCAGGCACGCAACTCGTGCACCTCGCGCCCGGCGAGCACCGCAGCAGTGCATGCCTGCGCACGGCGGCCGCTGCGGGCGTGAATATTTGACGATTCGATCTGGATATTTCAAATATCCACGATCGACATACTCATATATCCGTCAGAACACGCCACCAATACTATTTCCGGGCCAACCAGGACGCCGGCACCGGCACGACGCAGATATTCATCTCGCGCCCGTCGGCCGCCAGCATCGCGGACTGGATCTGGATCTTGCGGCCGTCGGGGCTGAAGGTCGGGTGCGGGTGGTCGCGCGCGGTGTCCTTGTGGCCGGTGGTCAGCAGCACCATCTCGCGCGTGCGGCGGTCGATCAGGTAGAGGCTACGGCTGAAGTCATCGCCCACGGCGAAGCGGCCGTCCGGCGAGCCGTGCACATGCCACAGCCCGCTGCCCGAGGGCGTCTGGCCGGCGATGGTCATCTCGCGCGTGCGCAGGTTCACGATGGCCAGGCCCGTGGGCTTCTCGCGCGTGCCGGTGTTGCCCCAGCCGTCCTCCTGGCCGGGGTTGGCGCCTTCGACGGCCGTGCCGGCCGCACGCCGGGGGTCGACGACGCCCGGGATGGGCCGGTGGCCCATGATGGCCAGCGCCACCTCGTCGCGGCCGATGAAAGCCTCGTGCGTGACCCACTCGTACGGCGCCTCGGGGTACAGCGGGCGCAGGCCCGTGCCGTCGCCCTTGACCGTCCAGGTGCGCTGCGGCGACTTGCCGCCCGTCTCCCAGCTGAACACCAGCTCACCCGGGTTCCAGCTGTTGCTCTGGATGTGGCCGATCTGGAACGGCACGGAGACGACGTGCTGCACCTCGCCCGTCTTCACGTTGATCTTGCCGATGGCATGCGGGCCGGTGCCCATGCCGCGCGGGCCGAACGGCGGCTCGGCCTTGGTGCCCGCCGGCAGCCGGGCGCCGGCGTAGGCCTTGCCCTGGATGCGGAAGTAGAACCACTGGCCGTCGGCGTCCAGCGCGTTGTCGCCGTAGGCCTCCAGCTCGGCCGGCAGCGTGGCGAAGATGCGCTGGTAGGTGCCCGCGGCTTGCAGCGTGCCGGCCTTGCTGTCGGCGAACAGCCGGTCCAGGTCCACCTCGACGGCCTGGCGGACCTTGTCGTTGCCGCCGGCCGGGTCCTTGCGCAGGAAGTACAGCCGGTTGCCGCCCGACTGCGCGAGGTTGAGCATGCCCTCGTAGCCGCCCTCGGTGACCTGCACCATCTCGCCGCTGGCCTCGTGCACGGCGATGGCCTCGCCCTTCACGCGGTTGGAGCGGAACACCAGCCACTGGCCATCGGCCGTCCACTGCGGGTGGCTGGGGTAGATCTTGGAGTCACCACGCGGCTGCGTGGTCAGGAAGGTCAGCGGCGTGCCGGTGACGGGGTCGGTGACGATCTTCTTTTCAGACGGGAAGCGCTGGCCGATCTGGGCCCAGGCCGGCGCCGCGGCGATCAGGAAGGCCAGCAGCAGGGAGGTCTTGCGAAACGACATGGTGGGTTCCCGGTTCAAGGTGGCGGCACTCTAGAAGCGGCCACGTTGCTGGATGTTGCTGGCCGCCAATCGCTCAAGAACTTGCGCCGACGCGGCCGGCACGGGCGGCCCGGCTGCTCCTAGCATCCGCGCCATGATCGCCCTGCCCACCCGCCGCCTCCTCGCGTCGCTGCTGCTCGCCCTGCCCCTGGCCCCGCTGCAGGCCCAGGAGTTCACCGCCACCACCGACCCCGCGCGCGCCCAGGTCACGCTGCCCGAGCCGGCGAACCCGGCGCTGCCGTCGCTGATCCTCATCGGCGACTCCACCGTGCGCAACGGCCGCGACGACGGCCAGGGCAAGGGCGCCGAGGGCCAGTGGGGCTGGGGCACGCCCCTCGCCGCCTACCTGGACACGAGCAAGATCAACGTCGTCAACCGCGCCGTCGGCGGCCTGTCCAGTCGCACCTACCGCACCAGCGGGCACTGGGACCGCACCAAGCCCTTCATCAAGCGCGGCGACTGGGTCGTCATGCAGTTCGGCCACAACGACGCCAGCCCCGTCAACGACAACAGCCGCGCCCGCGGCGTGCTGCGCGGCACCGGGCCGGAGAAGGAAGACATCACCAACCTGCTGACCGGCAAGCCCGAGACCGTCTTCACCTACGGCGCCTACCTGCGCGGCTACATCGCCGAGATCCGCGCGGCGGGCGCCACGCCGGTGGTCGCGTCGCCCGTCATCCGCAAGCGCTGGGAGGCCGATGGCAAGACCGTCACCCGCGCCGGCGGCAATTTCGCCGGCTGGGCGGCCGAGGTCGCCAAACAGGAAGGCGTGGCCTTCATCGACCTCAACGAGTGGGGCGCCAAGCGCTACGAGGCGCTCGGCAAGGACATCGTGGCCACGATGTTCCCGCCCGACCCCGAGACCGTGCACACCAACTGGCTGGGTGCCGCCGTCAACGCGCAGCTGGTCATCGCCGGCCTGCTGCAGAACAAGGTGCTGCCGGATGCCGTCTACAAGCAGCGCTTCGCGCCCGATGGCTCGGACGACCGGCCCGTGGTGGACGCCCGCAAGGTCAAGGTCGAGGCGCCGCGCGACCCGCGGCTGCCCAGCCTCGTGCTGATCGGCGACTCCACCGTGCGCAGCGGCGGCCAGAACGGGGCCTTCGGCTGGGGCGAGCGGCTCGGTGCCTTCTTCGACACCAGCAAGGTGAACATCGTCAACAACGCCATCGGCGGCCGCAGCAGCCGCACCTTCTTCACCGAGGGCCGCTGGGCCTCGGTGCTGGAGCAGCTGAAGGCCGGCGACTGGCTGCTGATCCAGTTCGGCCACAACGACGGCGCCCGCATCGGCGACCCCGCCGGCAAGAACCGTGGCTCGGTGCCCGGCATCGGCCCCGAGGTGGTGGAAGACACGCGGCCCGACGGCAGCAAGGAAATGGTGCAGAGCTTCGGCTGGTACCTGGCCCGCTACATCGACGACGCCAAGGCCAGGGGCGCCAACGTCGTGGTGCTGTCGCCCATCCCGCACAAGGACCGCTGGAAGCCCGACCAGCCGCGCGACTTCGAGAACTACGCCGCCTGGGGCGAACAGGTGGCCCGCGCTCACGGCGCGCAGTTCATCGACCTGACCATGCTCATCACCGAGGCCTACCGTGCCGCGGGCGCCGAGCGTGTCGACACCTTCTTCTCGGACGCCCGCACGCACACGAACGACGCCGGTGCGCTGTTCAACGCCGCCCAGATCGTCGAGGGCCTAAAACGGCTGCCGCAACAATCTTTTTCTGAACTTCTTGCCAAGCGCTGAAAAGCACGTTTAGAATGGCAGGCTCAGGCGCTTTAGCTCAGCCGGTTAGAGCGACGGAATCATAATCCGCAGGTCCGGGGTTCGAATCCCTGAAGCGCCACCAAACGCGAAAGCCCCGCAAGTTCACCGACTTGCGGGGCTTTTCTCTTTTCAGCCGAGCCGATCAGAACCCGGCTTCGCGCCAGAACACGCTCAGTGCCTGGCGCACGAAGCGCTGCAGCAGCGCCTCCGGCTGCGCGTCGAGTGCCACCCAGCCGCGCCAGCTGTGGCCGGCGCGGTCGTCGCCGCCCGCCACCTCCAGCACCACCCGGTAGACCGCAGACTCCGGCACCAGCCCCTGGCCCTGCTCACGCACCAGCACCTCCCCGCCCAGCGCGCTGGCCAGGAGCCGCTCGTTCAGCGTGCGCGTCGCATCGCGCTCGATGGACTTCACGCGCAGCTGAAGCATCGGTCCGCGCCACAGGTCGACGACGAACAGCCCGGCATCGCCGACCGCGATGCGGCGCACATCCTTCTCGTCGACATAGGTGACCACCTGGCGCGCGCCGGTGCTCACGAGCCGCCCCACCACCTCGTCACGTGCCACCCAGTCACCCACGCGCAGGTCGGGGTCGGCATCGACGAAGCGGCCCGCGAATGGCGCCACGGGCGCAAAGCGCTGGGCGTCGGCGGCCACGGTCTGTGCCTCGACGCGGCGGCTCTGAAGTTGCTCGGCGGCCAGTTGCCAGTCACGCCGTTGCTCGGCGTCGAAGGCCGACGCCGTGATCTGTGACTGCACACCGGCCAACCGCGCGGCCGACTGCTGCGCGCGCAGCCGCAGCGCCGGTGAATCGACCTCGAACAACATCGCGCCCGCCGGCACCGCGTCGCCCTGCCGGAACGGCAGCGCCCTCACCTGCGCCCCGGCCGGTGCGTACAGCGTCAGCTGTTCAGCCGGCTGCAGCAGCCCCATGCCGGTGACCCGCCCGGGCAGCGGCACCAGCAGCAACACCAGCAACCCACCCGCCCCGGCCAGCAGCGCCAGGCGCCGGCCGCGGCGGATGCGGGCACGGCGCTGCCACCAGGCACGCAGTTCGCTCCACAGCGGCGACGCGATGAACCAGCCCACTTCCACGAGGAACAGCAGGATGCCCACCGCCTTGACGACGAAGTGGTAGACCAGCACCGCGATGCCGATGAACAGCAGCAGCCGGTAGACCCACGTCGCCCACGCGAACGCCACCAGCCAGCGCACGCGGCGCGGCGGCAGCGGCTCGGGCGCGGGCTCACCCAGCGCGAACAGCCACTCGCGCAGCCGCCAGCGCGCCAACGCGAACGAGCGGGCATGCAGGTTGGGCATGTCCAGCGCATCGGACAGCAGGAAATAGCCGTCGAAGCGCATGAACGGGCTGGCATTGACCAGCAGCGTGGAGATCCACGTGGTGCTGGACAGCAGGAAGGCCACCATGCGCAGCCCGCCATCGGGCAGCCACACCCAGGCCAGCGTGGCCCAGGCGGCAATCGCCAGCTCGGCGCAGATGCCCGCGCCGGCCACCGCCATGCGCCGGCGCGCGTCGGGCAGCTTCCAGACCTCGGTGGTGTCGGTGTAGGCCACGGGCCACAGCACCATCAGTGCCACACCCATCGTGGGCACGCGGCAGCCGTAGCGCTTGGCGGTGATGCCGTGCAGGAACTCGTGCACCGTCTTCACCGCGACGATGGCCAGGCCGTAGGCCGCGAAGCCCTGCCAGGTGAACAGGTCCACCAGCGTGCTCGCGTAGGCATCCCACTGCCGCGACACACCGCCCAGCCCCAGCAGCCCGGCGGCCAGCGTCAGCGCCAGGAACGTGCGGCCATACAGCCAGCCAAGCCGCGGCGCCAGCCGGCCCAGCAGCGCGTCGGGGCGCAACAGCGGCACGCGAAAGAACAGGTAGTGGTGCAGCAGCCAGGTCCAGAGGCTGCCGCGCTGCCCGTGCTGGCGACGGGCCAGTTCGCGCGCCTGGCCGGCCCGCGGCGACAGCAGCTGATTGGCCTGCAGGAAGTCCAGCAGCCGCGCCATGTCGGCCTCGCCGACGGCCAGCGTCGTCTCGGCCCGCACGGCCGCCACGATGGCCTCGGCCGAGCCCAGCGGCCAGCGGCTCAGCAGCTCGAAGCTGGGCCAGTCGATCTGGAAGAACTGGTTGCGCACGGGATCGTGCAGCGTCCAGCCGGGCGCGCCGGCCGGCCCGCGCGAGCCGGGATGCAAGGCCAGTTCTTCGCGAAGCGGGGGCAGCATGTCAGCAGGCTCCCGGCGCACGGTGAAGGGCCGCAGGCGTCATAGCGCCAGGTGCTGCCGCGCGATGGCCAGCGGCCGGCGCAGCACCCAATAGGCCAACGGCACCCAGCCAGCCTGGAGGCGACCCGTGCCCTTGAGGCCGATGCGGTGCGAGGTGGGGCCGTCCAGCCGCGCGCGCACGCGGTAGGCATAGCTGCCGTCCGGGCGCTGCACGGGGTCGTGCGCCATGTAGCGCAGCGTGGCGGTCACCGGGTCCAGCGGCGTGGCGGCGAGGTAGAGCTTGAGCTCGGCACCGTCGGGCAGCGGCAGCGCGTCGCCCACCGGCAGCCACGCCTCGATCTCGACCTGGTGCGGGTCCACCACGCGCAGGATGCGCTCACCGGTGTGGACCGGCCGGCCTTCCCATTCCGACGGGTCGTCGAAGATGGCCACGCCGTCGCGCGGTGCCTGCACACGCGATCGCTTGAACTGGTCTTCCAGGAACTCGGCCTCGGCGCGCTTCTCCTCGATGCGGCCCTGCACGGCGGCGAGCTGCCCCTTGGCGCGCGCATCCGACAACGCCAACTGCGCCACCTGGCGGTACTCCACCTCGGCCGTGGCCAGCGCCTGCCGGGCCACCTCCAGCCGGCTGGCGATGGGCGCCTCGTCGAAGTTGAACAGCACCTGGCCGCGCGTGACCGCCTGGTTGGGCTGCACCTGGAAGCGCTCGATGACGCCGTCCAGCGGCGCGCGCACGACGGCGGCGTCGGCCGCCACCAGTTCGGCCGGCGCGAGCACCGTCAGGCGCACAGGCACCGCCATCAGCACCAGCAGCGCCAGCGCCGCCTGCACGGCGTGCCGCCGCCACCAGGCCGGCCGCGCCGCGGCGTCCAGCGCCGGCGGGTCGCGGCGCAGCAGCGCGCGCCACCAGGCCTGCGGCCGATCCAGCCCGCGCCAGGCGTGGGCCCAGACATGCAGCCACTCCTGCAGCAGCGGCCAGGCCGCCTCGGCAACGGGTTCGTCCAGCGCCAGCAGCAGGCCGCCCATCGGCGTCCGCCCCGCGTCGCCGGGCACGGGCAGCCACAGGCCTTCGCCGGGCAACCAGTCGGACCACTCGGCCGCCAATGCCTCGGGCAGCGCGTGGCGGTCCACCGCCACGATGCCGCCGCCGCGCTGCGTGTCATGCAGATGGGCGCACAGCTTGCGCACCCACTGCGCATAGGGCGCGTTGGGGTCGGGCTCCGTGACGCCGGACAGCCCGCGCAGACCCGCGCCCGCCAGCCACAGCACCGCCTGCCGGTACGGCAGCAGCCGGCGGCTGTCGTTCAGCAGCAGAAAGGTCAGCTCGTCGCGGCTGCGCGCGTCGCGGGCCTGGTGGGCCAGGTCCAGCAACTGCAGCAGCGGGTCCGCCGCGCCCACAGGCGCCACCGCTGCCGGGCCCATCACGCCGTCTTCAGCGATACCCATCACCCTCGAGGCAGTCCGGTGTGGTCAACGCGAGGCACGGCAGCCAGGGCATGGCGCGTCAGCCCCCGGGCCTGTCGCAACTGCTCGCTGAGACCCGGCCGTGCAGCCAGCCGCTCGGGCGCTTCCTGCGGACGGTTCAGGCTTTGCGGGCGGCCTGTCTGCGCGGGCTCGCCGGCATCGGGAACCGGCCGGGTGCCGTCCACCGGCCGGGCGTCGTCGAGCCGGATCTCGAGCCGTGTGGTCGCGGACTGGCCCTGGCTGTCACGGGCCGTCAGCACCACCTGGATCACACCGCGCAAGCCCGCTGGCGCCCGGCCCACCAGCTTCCCGCTGGCCGCGTCAAAACGCAGCCACGGTGGCAGCGGCTGACCATCGGCCTGGCGCGCTTCGACGCTGATGCCGCCGGATGGGGCCGACAGCAGGAAGGCCGAGAGCGGCAGCTCGACGCTGCGCTGCTCGCCGGCGCCCAGCGTCACCGTGCCCAGCTGCGGCACCATCTGCAGCGCCTGCGGCGCGGCAGGCAGCGTCGGGGCGACCGGCGTTGGCGGGCTGCCCGCGTCGAGTGTGACGGCCGCAACCGGCGGCCGCAGCGCGTTCTCCAGCACGACGCCGCCCGGCGTGGTGGGGATGAACTCCACCACCGGAACCGGCACCGGCACCACGCCGCCGCTCACCGGCAAGGGCGTCGGCGCAGGCGCGCTGGGCGGATCCACCGGCGGCACCGGCAGCGGCACCAGCGGCTGCGGCGGGCTCAGCGTCACGGTCAGCGTGAAGTCGCTGGCCGCACGGGCGCCGCTGGCGTCGGTGGCGGTGACGCGCAGCGCGATCGCGCCCACGTCGGCGAAGGCCGGCGTGCCGGAGAAGGTGCGCGTGGCCGCATCGAAGCTCAGCCAGGACGGCAGCGGACCGCCGCTGGCCAGCGACGCGCTGAAACGCAGCGAATCCCCGGCATCGACGTCCGTGAACGCGCCCGCCGGCACGGTGAAGCTGAACGGGCGGCTGTCCGGCGTGCTCTGCGCCGCGATGCCGCTGCTGGTGGGCGCGTCGTTGACGTTGACCACCGTCAGCATGAAGTTGCTGGCGGCGCTGGCACCGGCCGCGTCGGTGGCCGTCACGCGCACGGTGATCGCGCCGACGTCCCCGTTCGACGGCACACCGCTGAACGTGCGCGTCGCCGCATCGAAGCTCAGCCAGGCCGGCAGGGCCGCGCCGTTGCCCAGCGTGGCCGTGTAGGTCAGCGTGTCGCCGACGTCCACATCGGCGAAGGTCGTGGCCGGGACCTGGAAGCCGAACGCGCTGTCCTCGGTGGCCACTTGCGCCGCGATGGCGGTGCTGGTGGGCGCGTCGTTGGTGTTGGCGACTGTCAGCGTGAAGCTGCTGGAGGCGCTGGTGTTGCTGGCGTCGGTGGCGGTGACCCGCACGGTGATGACGCCGACATCGCCATTGGCGGGCGTGCCGGAGAAGGTCCGCGTCGTCGGGTCGAAGCTCAACCACGCAGGCAGCGGCGAGCCGTCGGCCAGCAGCGCGGTGACGCTCAACGTGTCGCCCGCATCCACATCGGTGAAGGTGCCTGCCGGCACGGTGAAGCTGAAGGCGCTGTCCTCGCTGGCGGCCTGCGCGGCGATGGGGGTCGCGGTCGGCACATCGTTGGTGTTGGACACGAACAGCCCGAAGGTGCTGGACGCGCTGGCCCGGCTGGCGTCGGTGGCCGTGACCGTCACCGACACGATGCCGACGTCGCGATTGGCGGGCGTGCCGCTGAAGGTGCGTGTCGTCGCGTCGAAGCTCAGCCAGGCCGGCAGCGCGGCGCCGTTGGCCAGCGTGGCCGTGTAGGCCAGCGTGTCGCCGACGTCCACGTCGGTGAAGGTGCTGGCCGGCACGGTGAAGACGAAGGCGCTGTCCTCCGCCACGGACTGGAAGGGGATGGGGCCGGCCACCGGCGCATCGTTGGTGTTCACGACCGTCAGCATGAAGTTGCTGGACGCGGTCGCGCCGCTGCCGTCGGTCGCGGTCACCTTCACGGTGATGGCGCCCACGTCGCCGTTCAGCGGCGTGCCGCTGAAGGTGCGCGTGGTGGCGTTGAAGCTCAGCCAGGCCGGCAGTGCGGCGCCGTTGGCCAGCGTGGCCGTGTAGCTCAGCGTGTCGCCCACGTCCACATCGGCGAAGGAGGTGGCAGGGACCTGGAAGTTGAATGCCCCGTCCTCCGTCGCCGTCTGCGCCGCGATGGCGGCGCTGGTGGGCGCGTCGTTGGTGTTGGCCACCGTCAGCATGAAATTGCTGGAGGCGCTGGCGCTGCTGGCGTCGGTGGCGGTCACCTTCACGGTGATGGCGCCCACGTCGCCGTTCAGCGGCGTGCCGCTGAACGTGCGCGTCGCGGCGTCAAAGCTCAGCCACGCCGGCAGCGCCGAGCCGTCGGCCAGCGTTGCGGTGTAGGCCAGCGTGTCGCCCACGTCCACGTCGGCGAAGGTGTTGGCCGGCACCGTGAAGCTGAACGCGCTGTCCTCGGTCGCCGCCTGCAGCGCGAGAGCGGTGCTGGTCGGCGCGTCGTTGGTGTTGGCCACGCTCAGCGTGAAGCTGGTGGACGCACTGGCGTTGCTGCCATCGGTGGCCGTCACCTTCACGGTGATGGCGCCCACGTCGCCGTTCAGCGGCGTGCCGCTGAAGCTGCGCGTGGCGGCATCGAAGCTCAGCCAGGCCGGCAGCGGCGAGCCGTCGGCCAGCGTGGCTGCGTAGCTCAGCGTGTCGCTGACGTCGATGTCGGCAAAGGTGTTGGCCGGCAGCGTGAAGGCGAAGGCACTGT
The DNA here is from genome assembly GCA_041914785.1 of Roseateles sp. Classification (GTDB taxonomy): domain Bacteria; phylum Pseudomonadota; class Gammaproteobacteria; order Burkholderiales; family Burkholderiaceae_C; genus Pelomonas. The sequence goes on along the minus strand of JAYSCT010000049.1, from coordinate 13,138 downwards.
CCTCTGCAGCCACCTGGGCGCCCGGCACGTTGGCCACGGTGGGCGCGGCGTTGAGCGCCGTCAGCACGACGTCGTTGCCGCTGCCGCCGGCATAGCTCATCTGCAGTTCGCGGCCCATGCCGACGGCAATGCGCGCGCCCTGAGCGACGCCGCCGAAGGTGTTGATCACCGCGTCAGCCCCGTCGTTGTCAATGAGGCGGTAGACCTCACCGGCCGTCGCCTGGTAGCCGCCCAGGTCCAGCGTCAGCGTGCCGCCGTTCAGGTTGACGCTGCCTTCGACAACCACCTGGTCGTAGCCGCTGCCGGCGCTGCTGCCGCGCACCTCGGCCCGCAACTGGGCGCCGGCCATCAGCGTCAGCCCGTTCCTCAGCGTCAGCGTGCCGGTGCTGCCGGCACCCAGCCCGGGCGCCAGCGCTCCGCCGGCCTGCACGATGACGAGGCCGTTGCTGCCGGCCGTGCCGATGCTGCCGGTGCCGGCCAGCGTCGCGCCGTCGGCAACCGTCAGGCTGGCGGTGCCGGACAGCGCGCCGGTGACGCGCAGGCTGCCGGTCTGCACGGTGGTGCCGCCGGCGTAGCTGCCGGCGCCGCTGATCGTCAGCACGCCCTGCCCGGCCTTGGCCAGCGGTCCGCCGCCCACGATCGCGCCGTCCAGGCTGGCCTGGCCCGCGTCCACCTGCACGACACCTCCGAGCCCGCCCAGGCCCAGCACGTTGTCGATGGCCGCGCCGGCGGCCAGCGTCAGCGTGCCGCCGTTCAGCGACACGGCGCCCGAGCCCAGGTTGGCGTCGTCGGCGATGCGCAGCGTGCTGTTGCGCACCGCGATGCCGCCGCTGAAGTTCGCGGCATTGCCGGTGCTGGTCAGCGCCACGGAACCGGTGCTGCCGATGACGTTCAGCACGCCACTGCCGCCGAGGGTGCCGCTGAGCGTGACCGCCGCGGCCGCCTCAACCGTGCCGCCATTGACGCTCACGTCGATGGCGTTGTCGAGGGTGCCCGCCAGGCCGACGCTCAGCGTGCCACCGTTGAGCGTGAGGACCCCGGCGCCCAGCGCCGCGTCGCCCAGCACGTGCAACGTGACATGGCGCACCTCGGTGGCGCCGGTGTGGCTGGTGGCGTTGCCGGTGTTCGTCAGCGACACGGTGCTGTCGCCGCTGCCGTCGACGATCAGCTTGCCGCTGCCACTGAGGGCGCCGCTCAAGGTGAGCCCGGCCGACGGGGCGACGGAGACGGTCGCGTCGGCCAGCAAGGCGATCGCGTTGTCGACATTGCCGGAGGCCGTGACGCTCAGGTGGCCGCCATTGAGCGTCAGCAGGCCCGCGCCCAGCTGGGCATCGCTGCCGATGGCCAGCGTGCCCGCGCGCACCAGGGTGCCGCCGCTGAAGCCGGTCGCATTGGCCGTGTTGTCCAGCGTCAGCGTGCCGGCCCCGTGCTTCTGCAGCAGTCCAGTCCCGCTGATCGCGCCGCCCAGCATCACCGTGCCGCTGTTGCTGATGACGCCGCCATTGGCGCCGATGCTGATGGCATTGAAGAACGGGCCCGACGCCGTGATCGTCAGCTGCCCGCCGTTCAGCGCCAGCGCGCCGCCAAGCTGAAAGCCATCCGCCACCGCGACTGCCCCGCCGGTGACGACCGTGCTGCCGCTGAAGCTGCTCGCATTGCTGCTGCTGGACAACGTCAGCGTGCCGCCGCCCGCCTTCGTCAGCGTGGCGTTGCCGGCCAGCGTCGACGCCAGCGTCGCGTCGCCGCTGGTGGTGACGGTCAGCGCGCCACCCAGCGAGAGCGTGCCGCCGGTGATGGTCAGCCCGTTGGCGCTGCCGAGGTCGAGCGTGTCGCCGGCGCCGGTGGTGACGCCGCTGCCCAGCGTGATGGTGCTGTTGTCGGCCAGCACGACGCGCACGACATCGGCGCCCCCCTGCGCCGCAGCGCGGGCCAGCGCCTCGCGCAGGCTGAAGCCGTCGGCCGCGTCGCCGCCGGCGTCGTCGTTGGACACGTCGGCGTAGATGGTCGAACTGGTCAGCGTCACGTCGCTGGCGGCGCTGCCCCCCAGGCTGTCGGTGAGCGTCAGCCGGATCGTGGCGTCGCCGTAGGGCGTGTCGTTGCGGTAGCTGATGCGCCGCACCAGCTCCTGCACCAGCGCCGACGTCGCGGCCGTGCCGCTGCCCGTGAAGCTGACGGTCAACACGCCGCCCACGTCCGTGAAGGTGGCAAAGGTCTGGCCGCCCGATTGCAGGCTGTTGCCGCTGACGGTGAAGCCGGCACCCGCCAGGTCGAAGCCGAACCGGTCGTTGGCCGTCGCGTCGGCCACGCCGCCTGTGACGCGCCGCACGACCAGGCTGCCGCCATTCCAGTTGGCCGCGTCATCCTGAACATCGCTGACGGCGGCATCGCCGCCGACGTCCAGCCGCACCGTGCTGCCGGCCGTGTAGGCCTGGCTGTCGCCGCCCAGCTGCGCCATCACGGGCGGCGTGTTGTTGGCGACGGTCAGCGTGAAGTCGTTGCCCGTGCCGCCCAGGTAGCTGGCCCGGTAGGTCTGGCCGCCGATGTCCTGCCGCACGCCTTCCAGCACGCCGGTGAACGCGCCGGTGGAACCCGCGAAGGCATCGCTGCCGTCGTTGTCGATGAGCCGGTAGACGTCGCCATTGACAAGCGCATGGCCGTTGACCGCGGCCACGCTCAACGTGCCGCCGTTGAGCGCCACGGCGCCGTTGACGACGAGCTGGTCGAAATCGACCCCAGCGGTGCCGGGAGCGCCCGCGATCTGCGCGGCAATGGTGCCATTCACGCGCAGCCCGCCGTTGATGGTCAGTTGCCCGATGCCATGGCCGACGCCGGCCACGCCGGGCGCCAGCGTGCCGCCTGCCAGCACGTTCACGACCTTGCCGCCCGTCGTGAACAGCGTGCCGGTGCCGCCCAGCGTGGCGCCCGAGGCGACCGTGATGTCGGCACCGCTGTCCAGCGTGCCGGTGACCTGCAGCGTACCGGCGTCCACCGTGGTGGTGCCGCCATAGTTGCCCGAGCCCAGCGTCAGCGTGCCGCTGCCCGACTTGCTGAGCCCGCCCCAGCCGCCGAGCGCGCCCGTCAGCGTCAGCGCCAGACCGTTGCCCACCTGGATGACGCCCTGGTTGGCGAGGTCGATGGCGTTGTCGACGGCGTCCGAGCCGGTCAGCGTCAGCGTGCCGTCGTTCAGGCTGACCTGGCCGCTGCCCAGGTTGGCATCACCGGCGATGCTGAGGGTGCTGCCGAAGCGCACGAGGATGACCCCGGTGTAGCTGGCGCTGTTGCTGCCGGACAGCGTCAGCGTGCCGCCGCCATCGACGTACAGCGCGCCGCTGCCCGAGAGCTGGCCCGAGACCGTGGTGCTGGCCCCGCCACCGAGCAGCAGATAGCCGTTCAGCGTCACCGCGCCGGCGCCGCCCAGCGACGCAACCACTTCGTCCTGCTGCACCTGCAGGCTCGCGCCCGAGGCCACCGTCACGGCCGAGGCATCGGCAATGGCGCCGCCCGCGCGGTTGCTGGCCAGCGTGCCGGCCGACACCGTGGTGGCGCCGGTGTAGGTGTTGGCACCGGTCAGCGTCAGCGTGCCGCTGCCCGCCTTGGTGAAGCCGCCGGTGCCGCCGACGGCACCCGCAAAACTGGTGCTGCTGCCGTCGCCGCCGGCGGTCAGCGTATTGCTGCCGAGGGTGACGATGCCGCTGCCGGCCAGCGAGCCCACGGTTTCGCTGGCGGCAAGTGTCAGCGTAGTGCCGGCGCTCATCACGACCGCGCTGCTGTCGGCAACCGCCGCGCCGCCACCGAGGGTCAGCGAACCCGCGCCCAGCGTGGTGCTGCCGGTGTAGGTGTTGATGCCAGATAGCGTCAGCGTGCCGCTGCCCTGCTTGGTCAGCCCGCCCGTGCCACTGATGCCGCCCGAAAACGTGGTGTTGGCATTGCTGGCGAGGGTGAGCGTGCTGCTGCCCAGCGCCACCGTGCCAGCGCCGGCCAGCGAGCCGATGGTCTCGCTGGCATTGAGGGCCAGCGTGGCGCCTGCACTCACGGTGACCAATGCACCGTTGCCAATCGATGCCCCGCCATAAAGCGCTAGCGTTCCCGCTGTGACGTCGAAGGCACCAACATGGGTATTGGTGCCTGTCAATGCCAGCGTGCCGGCCCCGAGCTTTGTCAACTTGTAGATGTCGGAAACCACGCCGGCGAACGTGGCGCTGTTGAGCACCTCGATGCTCGAGTCGTTGGTCGGGTTCATGGACTGGGTGAAGACCGCATTGCTGCCGGTGATCTGCAGCGTCGCCCCAGCCAGCCGCAGCGCTCCCGTGCCCACATTGCCCGCATCGGTGATGGAGACGGCCCTGGCCAGCGACGTGAAGCCGGTGTAGCTCGCACTGCCGCCCAGAATGAGCTGGCTCCCCGCAGCGGTTCCTGCGTTGGCGGTGAGGTTGGCGACGCCGCCACTCTCCGATCGCGTGCCGGTCAGCGTCACCACGCTGGTGCCGGCGTTGTCGGCGGTGATGTTCACGCTGCCCGCGCTGAACACCATGTTGTTGGCCACCGTCATGGTGCCCACGCTGACGAAGCGCAGCGTCGTGCCGGCGGCCAGCTGGATCTGGCCCGTGCCCAGCGACGCCCCGGCGGTCATTGCCAACTGACCTGCCGTGATGCTCTGGGTGCCACTGTAGGTGTTGCTGCCGCCGAACACCAGCCAGCCCGCGCCGGACTTGGTGTAGTTGCCCGCGCCGCTCACCACCCCTTGCAGGGTGATGTTGGCGCTCGTGCCGGCGCTGAAGGTCGCGCCGCTGGTGCCCAGCACGACGTTGCTGCCCAGGGTGAGCGCGCTGCTCGCCCCTGTCGTGATGCCGGCACCGTCCAGGGTCAGCGTGCCCGAGCCGGTGTGGTTGACCACAGCGCCCACATTGGTGATGGAACCACTGCCATTGAGCGCGCCAGACAACGTCAGCGTACCGCTGCTGGTCTTGTTGAAGGTCGCACCGCCACTGCCGATCACCACCGCGTTCGCCAGCGTGTGTGCAGCGCTGTTGGTGTCTCGCAGCGTGGCGCCATTCAGCGTCAGCGTGCCGGAAGACAAGTGGTTGACGTCGGAGATGCTCAGCGTGCCGCCATTGGCCGTGATGCCACCGCTCATGCCGGCGTAGTTGCCGGTGTTGGACAGCACCAGCGTGCCGGCGCCTTCCTTGGTGAGGGTCTGTGCGCCGCCCGACAACAAGCCGCTGAGGGTCAGCGTCGCCCCCGTGGCGCTGTTCACCACCGCGTCGGCGGTCAGCGTGACCGTGCCGCTCAGCGTGGTGCTGCCGGAGGCCAGCTCCAGCGCGTTGGTGCCGCTCGTCCCGGTGCCGGCGACGGTGATGGCCTCGGCGACCGTGAGCCCGCCTGACAGACGCAGCGTTGCGCCGCTGGCCACGGTCGTGGTGCCCGCCGTGGTGCCCAGTGCATTGGCGTGGTTGGCGATCAGCGTGCCCGCCGATACCTGGGTGCTGCCGGTGTAGGTGTTGTTGCCGCTGAGCTGCAGCATGGACGCGCCGGTCTTGGTGAGCGCACCGCCCGAGACCACGCCGGTGATGTTGGCGATGTTGGCGCCACCGCCGCCCGTGATGTTGAAGGTGCCGCCGCCTGCGCCGAGAACGACGCTGTTGGTCAAGGTCGAGGTGGTGCCCGCGGCGCCGGAGACCAGCATGGCCAGCGTGCCGCCGTCCAGCGTCAGCGTGCCGCTGGACAGCGTGGTGGCCGGGTTGCTGCCCGCGCTGGCGGTCAGCGTGCCACCGGTGACGGACATCGCGCCCGACCAGCCAGCGTTGTTGATGGTCCCCCCCAGCGTCAAGGTGCCCGCTCCCGCCTTGGCCAGCCCCCCGGTACCGGACAGCGTCGAGCTGATCGTCGCCGTGTCACCGCCACCGTGGGTGAAGCTCAACGTCGTGCCGCCGGCCAGGCTCAGCGTGCTGCCGGTGATGATCACGCCGCTGGCCGCATCGGCATCCAGCGTCAGGCTTTCACCCAGGCTCAATGTGCTGCCCAGCGTGACGGTCTGGCCCGCCAGCGCGCTGGTCAGGATGAGGGTCTGCGACCCGGTCGCATCCGCCGCGGCGATGGCGATGGCCTCGCGCAGGCCGGTGCCGTCGCTGGCATCGATGGTGGACGTGTCGGACGTGTTGGTGACGTAGATGGCGTCGCTGGTCACCGTCACATCGGCGGTGGCGCTGGTGCTGCCGTCGTTGAGCGTGAAGCGCAGCGTCGCATCGCCGGCCGGCGTGTCGTTGCGGTAGCTGACGTGCCGCATGACGTCCTGCACCAGCGCCGTCGTGGCGGCGGTGCCGGTGCTGGTGAAGCTGACGGTCAGCACGCCGCCGGTGTTCGTGAAGGTCGCGAAGGTCTGGCCGCCGGACTGCAGAGTGCTGCCGCTGACGGTGAAGGCCGCACCGCTGGTGTCGAAGCCCAGCACGTCCGCCGACACCGCCGTGCCGCCGCGCTGCACGGTCAACGACGCGCCCGACCAGTCGCCATTGCCGCCGTTGAGCGCGCCGAGCTCGGCGTCGGTGGCGGTGGCATTGCCGCCTGCGTCCAGGGTCACCGTGCCGCCAACACCCGCCCAGCTGTCGCTGTCACCGCCGAGGCCGCCGATGACCGGCGTGGCGTTGACGACACCGCTGACCGTCACACCATTGCCGGTGATGTCTGCCGTCACCACGGCAACCGCCGCGCCGGCTGCCCAGTCCTCGGCCGCCGCCAGGTTGTAGGTGGTGCCCCCCGTCGATGACGTTCCGTTGCTGTTCAGGATCGCGTTGACGCCGGCCTTGTCGGTGGCGCTGAGCGTGAGCGTGAAGCTGGTGCGCGAGCTGACGTCGACGTTGCCTGTGTCGGTCAGGGTGTAGGTGGCACCGCCCTGGCCGGTCAGGGTCAGTTTGTTGGCCACGATGTCGTTCGCGCTGCCGGTCAACGACAGGAAGCCCGTGCCCGTGACCACCAGCGCGCCGGTCGTTGCGTTGTAGGTCGCGCTTGTCACGGTCGGCACCGCCACGTTGCTGACAGTGACACCACTGCTGCCGTCAGCGATGTTGGTATTGCCGATGACGCTGTTCCAGTCATCAGCGGCCGCCAGGTTGTAGGTCGTGCTGCCGGTCGAGGCTGTACCGTCCTTGTTGAACATCAGCTCGACCTGGGCTCGGTCGGTGGCGTTGAGCGTCACCGAGAAGGAGGTGGCGCTGCTGACCTCCACGTTGGATGAGGTCAGCGCGTAGCTGCTGCCCCCTTCGCCGGTGAGCGTCAGCTTGCCGACGTCGATGTCATTGGCAGCCCCGATCACACCCACGAAGTTGGTGCCGGTCACCGTCAGCACATGGGTACTGGCGTCATAGGTCGCCGACGTGATGGTGGGCACCGAGACGCTGCTGACGGTGATGCCGTTGCCGGTCAGGTCGGCCGCGGCCGATGCGGTGGAGTCCCAGTTGGCGGCGGCAGCCAGGTTGAAGGTCGTGCCTCCAACGGCGCTCGTGCCGTTCTGGTTCAGCAGGCCATTGACCGCCAACTTGTCCGCTGCGTTGAGCGTGATGGAGAAACTGGTGGCACCGCTCGCGGTGACGCTGCTGCTGGTCAGCGTGTAGGAGTTGCCCCCCTGGCCCGTCAGCGTCAGCTTGCTGGCGTCAATCGTGTCACCCGTCGTCATGCCGCTGCCGGTGACGACCAGCGTGCCGGTGCTGGCGTTGTAGGTGGCGCTGGTGACCGTGGGGCTGGGCGGATTGGTGTCGCCGCTGAAATTGTCGAAGAGGACGGATGAAAAATCAGCCGCAGTCGCACGAACCTCATCGACGCGGATCGAGCCAAAACTGAGCGTGCCGGTCGAGCCACCGGCCATCGTCTGCGCCGAGCCCACCGCCGCACCGTTCAGGTACCCGCGCACGGTGACCGTGGACGATCCGACCAAGTTGTCGACATAGATGCTGCCCAGCGTGAAGTCGGCGGCATCGGTCCGCGTGATGGTGAAGCGTTCAGTAGTCCCGTTGTTCAGGGAGAGCGAATTGGCATTCAGGTACTCCTCCCCGGGAATAGAAATGTTGTCCCAGGCGAAGTTGCCCCCATCGCCATCGCCCGTGAACGTATAGGTGAAGGACACGCCGGGCAGCGCGCTGGTGAAGGTCGTGACGTTGCTGCCGAAATTGGACGTATAGGTGTCGGTGAAGGCCGCCAGCCGGCCCTGAAAGTCGAGCGGCGCAAGCGCTACGGTCTCGATGCGGCCTTGCTGCACCTCCAGGTCCCAGTCGCCCTGCACGGCGGCGTTGCCGGTGTCATCGTTCGAGGCGGCCACGTCGGCCCCGGTGTAGGCGGCCATCTGCTCCACCAGCACGCGCCCCGCGCCGCTCGCGACGTCGCAGCCATAGATCAGGATGTCACCCTCCGCGCCGAGGCTGGCGCCCAAGCGGGCGAGGTCCGCGGCACGGCTGAGCATGCCGGCGGTTTCGAGAGTGAACGATCCCAGCCTGACCTGGCCTTCGGCGCCATGGCTGAGGATGTGAATGGCGTCCAGGTCGCTGCGCCCCCGCAGGTAGTCGACCATCTGCGACAGGCCATCCTGGTTGCCATCCAGCAACACGATCTCCATGCCGGCCGGCAAGCCGTCGCGCAGCGACTGCCAGTCGGCCATGCCGGTATCGATGAACACCACCTCGCGTGGCGCCGTGACGTCTGCTGCAGCGGCCCCCGTCGTTGCAACGATCTTTTCGTGCTCGACGGCTGCCGCCGGCGTCGTCTGCACCAGCCGTTGCGCCGCCTCGGCCAGCACGCTGCCTCGGTGCGCCTCGGCGACCTGAGCCGCATCCGCATGCACCGCCTCCACCACCGTCCCCACCGCCGCCGCATCGAACATCAGCCGCGGCTCCAGCGCCATGGGCCGCAGCAGCGTGGCCGGCGGTGCGGCTTCGGCGGTGCCGGCCGTGCGGCCGCCCGAGCTGCGCTTGCCCCGCCCGCTGGCCACCTCGGCGACGGCGACGAAGGTGCGGGTGACGTCGTTCCACAGGCTGCGGTACAGGTGGTTCATGGCGGGCAGCTTCAAGAAAGGAGTGGAGGTCAGCGGGCGGGCGGTGGCGTCACGATGACGCGGCCGCTCATGCCGGCGATGAGGTCCGGGAAGCGCCCCCGGATGGCACCGACGAACTTGACGGACTGGCTGACGGGGTCGACCCGCGCCGCCGTGCGCACGATGGCCGCCGGGTAGCTGCGGCCGGTCTCGTCGACGCGGATCTCGAAGGCGGAGCCGACCTTCAGGAAGGCCATCCACTGCGACGGCGCGATGAACTCCAGCTCCAGCGTCGAGTCATCGATGATCTCCAGCAGCGCTTGCCCGGGCTGCACGTACTGCTGCTCGCGCACCTTCTGCTCGGACACCCGGCCGGCGAACGGCGCCGCGACATGGCATTTGCCCAGCATCACCGTGTTGAAGGACACGTCGGCCCGGGCCTTGGCGGCCTCGGTCTGCGCCAGCTCCAGCTCCAGCTTGCCGGCCGAATTGAGTTCGGCCAGACGCGTGGTGGACTTCAGCGTCGCCTCGGCGGCGTCCAGCACCGCCCGGGCCTTCTGGGCCTGCGACTGCTGCAGCGAGCAGTCGAAGGACACCAGCGTCTGGCCCGCCTTGAAGGCGCCGCCCTCGGGCACCGGCAGCGACTGGATCTTGGCACCCACCTCGGCGGCCAACGTCGTGAACCGCTTGGGCGTCAGCTGCGCGCGCACCTCGCGCTCGGCGGCCGGCGGCGCGGGCCGGGTGTCCGCGGCCTGGGCCGCGGGCATCAGCGCCGCCAGGGCCGCAACGGCCAGCAGGCGCTGCGGAGTACAGCAGGAAAACATCGAGAGGTCCGGGTTCGGGTTCAGGGCTTGGCCGGTGCGTCGGCGTCCGCCGGCTTCGGCAGGGTGCCGGCGTCCCAGGCCTGCAGCGCGGTGGCGACGCGGGCGGTCAGCTCGTCAATGGAGAGGTTGTCCCCGCCGGCGATGGCCGGCTCCAGGCCCAGCGTGGCCTGCAGCTTGGACGCGGCGGCCTGCACGTTGGACAGCGTCTGGTAGCGGCGCAGCTGCGACAGGATGGCCGAGGTCTGCTGCGCCACGCGTTCCAGCTGCGTCTGCTTGGCGGCCGCCTCCTGGTTGGCCACATGCCGGGCGATGCGCGCATCGACTTGCGCGATGCCATCCGCCCGCTCGTACTGGCGCACCGCGTTGCCGTACTGCAGGCGCGCCACATGCAGCTGCGACAGCACGGCCATCTGCACGGCCATGCGCTTCTGGTCGGCCAGCTGCACGCCGGCCTCGGCCATGCGCTGCTGCACCGGCGCCGACAACAGGCCCAGCAGGTTCAGCGACAGCTGCAGGCCGGTTTCGTTCCAGGACTGGTTGATCAGGTAGCGGTCGTTGGAGTGCCGCTCCGCGTAGGTGAACGACAGCCCGGGGAACATGCGCAGCATCGCGCGGCGCGTCTCCAGGCGGGCGATGCGGGCGTTGTAGACGCTCTCGCGCAGCTCGCCGTTCTGCGCCAGCGCCTGCTCCTCCAGCTGTTCCACCGGCAGCTGCAGCCACGCGGTGTTCAGCGCGGCAGCGGGCTCCACGACGGTGAGCGCCGCGCCGCGCGGTGCGTTGATCAGCTGGGCGAGCTCGATGCGGGCGGTGGACAGTTCCTGTTCCACCAGCTCCAGCAGCCGCAGGTTCTCCAGCAGCTGGCGCTGGTAGCGCAGCGGCTCCAGCGGCGAGCGCAGGCCCTCGGCCTCGATCTTGCGGGCGTCCGCCAGCGCGGCCTCGCCCAGCGTGCTCGCCTCCTTCAGCTCGGCACTGAGCTTCTGCGCCGCGGCCACGCGCCAGAAGGCGGTGCGAACGTCCTGCACCAGCAGGTGCAGCGCACGCCGGCTGCGCTCGGTGGCGATCAGGTAGCGGTCGGCGCTCTGCTTGGCGGCGTAGTAGCTCTGGCCGAAGTCCAGCAGGCTCCATGAAAACGTCAGGTCCGTGCTGAAGACCTCGCGGCTGGAGGAAATGGTCTGCCCGCCGATGACGCGGCCGGTGGCGAGGTCCTCGTTCAGCGTCAGCAGGTCGTTGCTGCGGTCGCGATAGCCGGCGGAGGCCACCAGCCGGGGCAGCATGTCGTAGCGCGACGCCTCCAGGCCGCCGAAGGCCAGCGCCTCGTCCATGCGGCGCACGCGCCGCTCGGCGTTGAACTTGATGGCGCGCGCGATGGCCTCTTCCATGCGCAGCGGGCCGGCGAGCGGCGCGACGTCGCGCTGCAGCGCCAGCGCATCGGCGCGCGCGATGTCGGTGACTTCCTTGGGCGTGACCGGCTGGGGCGTCAGCGAAGAGCAGGCCGCGAGGGTCAGGCTGGCAGGGACGAGCGTCAGGAGCTTGATCCAGGTGTGCATGGGTCTGTCCGGGTGGTTGAACGCGCACGCAGGCCCTGCGGGCCGCGAATGGCGCGGGTCATGCTAAGGCACAAGCCAGGTGCGAATCTGCTCGAAAACGGCACAAAGTCCTGCCTTGCGGCCGTCTTGGGGCGACGGCCGCGCGAGCCCACAATCGCGCGTCTTCCACCCCGTGCCCCCCTGTCGTGCCCACGCCCGTCACGCCGCCTGCGCTGCTGCCCCAGCAGATCGCTCCCGACACGCCCGAACAGGCCGCGCTGACGGCGCGCTGGCTGGCGCCGCTGGGCGCCGCGCTGGAAACCTGGTGCCGCGCGGTGCGTGCCGAGACGGACCGGGTGCTCCGACCCAGGCTGCCCGACGCCGCCGGCAAGCCCTACCCCTACGGTCGCTGCGAGGAGATCACCCAGCACGTCTTCACGCGGCTGCAGGAGCGCCTGCGGCAGCCCGACCATCCCGTCGAGCGGGCGCTGCGCGAGTTCATCGGTGCCGGCGGCTGGGTGCGTTCCGTCTGGGGCGTGCTGCGCGAGCAGTATTTCCAGAACGCGCTGCAGTTCGGCACGCTGTACGTCGACGTGTCCAACGACACGGTGGTCGTCACCAAGCCGCCGGTGGAGATCCTGCCGATGGCGGCGTCCGGGCTCGTGCCGGTGCGGGACCTCGCCCATTTCCGCCAGACCGCCGAGCGCTACTGGGACGCCACGCTGTACGCCAACCACCTCGTCCCCTCGCTGGCGCCGCTGCTGCCCGTCGTGTCGGTCAGCCCGGGGCGGCTGCTGCCGGGGCTGCAATCCGCCTGCGACTACATGATCGAGCTGATGCGACGCGACGAGTTCCGCCAGGCCGAGGACTGGCTTCGCGACGGCCCCGCACCACCGCCCGACCTGCTGCTGCCGCACCTGCCCGCCGATTTGCAGCCCTGGACGGCCGACGCCCGCGCAGAAGCCGTGCTGGCCTGCCAGCGCGCACGCGCCGCCGGCGCCGCACAGGACGGGAACTGGCGCGTGGCGCGCGTCAGCGACTACCTGCGCCTGCTGCGCTCGCCCCCGGCATCCACCCGGCCCTGATCTAAAATCAACGCCCTTCGTTGAAGACGGCCCCGGGCACCGCCACGGGCCGTTTTCGTTTCGGCAGCTGCCCGCACAGGGCGGCCGCCACTCCGCAGCCACTGGACACATACCATGTACCGCTGTGCCCTTCCGCTGGCGCTCGCCGCCAGCTGCCTGGTCGCCCACGCCCAGCAGCACCGCACCTTCCCGCCCCACGCCCTGCGCGGCGAACTTGTCATCACGCAGTTCCCCGACGCGCTGATGAACGGCCGGCCCGTGCGCCTCGCACCCGGCAGCCGCATCAAGAGCGACACCAACCTCTGGGTGCCGCCCGCCGGCCTCACTGGCCAGAAAGCCATCGTGCACTACACGTTCGAGGGCAGCGGCCTGATCATGGACGTGTGGGTGCTGAACCCCGCCGAGATCGCCAACAAGCCCTGGCCCACCACGCCGCAGGAGTCGGCCACCTGGCGCTTCGATGCCGCCACGCAGACCTGGAGCAAGCCATGAGCGAGACCTCCCCCAAGAAGGTCTACATCAAGACCTTCGGCTGCCAGATGAATGAGTACGACTCGGACAAGATGGCCGACGTGCTGGGCGCCGCCAAGGGCTACACGCCCACGGATGACCCGGAGCAAGCCGACCTCATCCTGTTCAACACCTGCTCGGTGCGCGAGAAGGCGCAGGAGAAGGTGTTCAGCGACCTCG
>JAYSCT010000048.1:0-32189 GCA_041914785.1 Roseateles sp. | reverse complement strand
GACGGCTTCACGCGTCGGCACCAGCACCTTGCCGCCCATGTGGCCGCACTTCTTGGCGCTGGCCAGTTGGTCTTCAAAGTGCACGCCGGCGGCACCGGCTTCGATCATGGCCTTCATCAGCTCGAAGGCGTTGAGCACGCCGCCGAAGCCGGCTTCCGCGTCGGCCACGATGGGGGCGAAGAAGTCGATGTCGTCCTTGCCTTCGCTCCACTGGATCTCGTCCGCGCGCTTGAAGGTGGCGTTGATCTTCTTGACGACCTTGGGCACCGAGTCCACCGAGTACAGCGACTGGTCGGGATACATCTCGCCGTTGCTGTTCGCATCGCCGGCGACCTGCCAGCCGGACAGGTAGATGGCCTTCAGGCCGGCCTTGACCTGCTGCATGGCCTGGTTGCCCGTCAGCGCGCCCAGCGCGTTGACGAAGGGCTCGGTGTTGACGAGGCCCCACAGCTTCTCGGCGCCGCGCTTGGCCAGCGTGTGCTCGATCTCGACGGAACCGCGCAGGCGCACGACGTCGGCGGCGGTGTAGCCGCGGGTGATGCCCTTCCAGCGGGGGTTCTCGGCCCAGTCTTTTTCGAGGGCGGCGATCTGTTGTTCACGGGTCAGGCGGGTCATGGAAAGCTCCTTGCAAAACATCAAAACCGATGGCGCAAGCGTAGTCCTCGTCCGACCTGTCGCCTAGACCTGAGTCTTCTATAAGACAAAAAACTTTAACCATTCAAAACAACAACTTATCTTCCATTTTTCAAATCACAAAATTCAATTCACCATAATGAGAAATCTTGCGGCGGCGCAGCATGACATCTTTTCACCATCTGAAAGGTGACTTTCGAATCGTGAGAGCGGCCGGTTCCAGAATGCGCCCATGACCTTGCTGATCACGCCCAGGCTGCGGCTGGAGCCGCTGGATGAACGCCACTTCGACGGACTGCACGACCTCAACCGCGACCCTGTCGTCATGCGCTACATCACCGGCCGGCCCGACACGCCGGACGACACCCGGCTGATGATCGAGCGCGTGAAGGCGCGCTGGGCCGAGTTCGGCTATTCCTGGTGGGCCTTCATCCGCCAGGACACCGGCCAGCTGATCGGCAGCGGCTGCATCCAGCATCTCAATCGCGACCCTGCCGGCCCGCTGGAGACCGGCTGGCGGCTGCGGCAGGATGCCTGGGGTCAGGGCTTTGCCAGCGAGGCGGCGCGCCACATGGTGGGCTGGGCGTTCGCCACGCTGCGGCCGGACGGCATCTGCGCCGTCTGCCAGCCCGGGAACACGCCCTCGGCCACCGTTATGGAGCGGCTGGGCATGACCTTCACCGGCCTCGGCCGCTGGTACGACATGGACTGCAAGCGCTACGACATCACCGCGGCGCAGTGGGCGGCCAGCCCGGCCAAGGCGCGCTACGACGCTGAGGCATAGTCCGCCTTCTTCTTTCCACACTCTCTGCACGGAGGACACATGGCCAACACCGAACAGCGCGGCAACAAGATGACCAAGAAGCCCAAGAAGGACGCCGCCCCGGGCAAGTCCGCCGGCAGCGATCGCCCGGTGGCACCCATGACGGCCGTGATCCCCAAGGGCAAGGAAGCCAAGAAGAACAAATGAACACGACCGCGGCGGCGGCGCTGCCCGACATCGTGCAGGCCTGGGCGCAGGGCTGGTCCGCCAACCGTCAGGTGGCCGCGCCGGTGGCCCATGCCAATGGCTGGCGCATCGACGTCCGGCTGCCGCAGCACCTGCGGCGCTTCCTGTTCCCGGGGCTGTCGCCGGCGCTGGCGGAGCTGGGCCAGCGCGTCGAGACGCCATGGGTCTTCCTGAAGGCCTGTGCGACGGCCGAGGAACTGCGCGAGCTGCTGCCACGGCACTGGCAGCTGCAGGCCGACGGCTTTCTGATGACCTGCGGCGCGGCGCCCTTCCCCGCCCGCCCCGTGCCGGCCGGCTACACGCTGGCGGTGACCGGTGACCACCGCGTCGTCAGCGTGCAGGTGCGGGCGCCGGATGGCAGCCCGGCCGCCGCTGGATTCGCGGCGCTGGGCGACGCCTGGGTTGCCTATGACCGCATCGTCACCGAGCCGGCGCACCAGCGCCGCGGGCTGGGCGCTGCGGTCATGGCCGCGCTGCAGGCCCGCGCCCACGCGCAGGGCCGCCATGCCGGCGTGCTGGTGGCCACGCCCGAGGGGCGCCAGCTGTACGAATCGCTGGGCTGGCGGCTGCGCTCACCGTGGGCCACGGCCGTCATCCCCGGCCCTGACGACGCGGCTCAGAGCCCGCCGACGAAGTAGCGCTTCAGGCCGGCCAGCACCATCTCGACGGCGATGGCCGTCAGCACCAGGCCCATCAGCTTCTCCAGCGCCGACACGACCGAGTCGCCCAGCAGCTTGCGGATGCGGTCAGCCAGCACCAGCACGATGCCCGACACCAGCAGCGCCGCGCTGAGCGCGCCTATCCATTCATAGATGCGGTCCGGCTGGCGCGAGGCCAGCAGCAGCACCGTGGCCATGGCCGACGGTCCGGCCAGCAGCGGCACGGCCAGCGGGAAGATCAGCGGCTCCTTGCCCGGCTCCAGCCCGTAGGCCGATTCGCCCGAGCCGCCGAAGATCATGCGGATCGCGATGATCATCAGGATGACGCCGCCGGCCACCTCCAGCGAGCGCTCCGACAGGTGCATGACGCGCAGGAAGCCTTCGCCCAGGAACATGAAGGCGAACAGCACGCAGAACGCGATGCCCACCTCGCGCAGCGCCACGCGCGTGCGGCGCTCCTTCGGCACCGACCGCATGATGGGGATGAAGACGGGCAGGCTGCCGAGCGGGTCCAGCACCAGCAGCAGCAGGATCAGGGCGGAGAGAAAACTGTGGTCCATCCGCCCGGATTGTCCAGGAGACTGCGTGCCGGGGGGCACGCAGTCGTCGGCCTCAGAACCGGTAGTGGGCTCGTGCGTAGTACGACGCGCCGTTCAGGCCGAACTGCACACTGTCGTAGTAGAAGCCGTTGTCGGTCTCGAACGGGTCCTGCCTGGTCGGCTTGACGTTGAACACATTGTTGCCGCCGACGCTGAGCTTCAAGGCCGGCGTGGCCTGCCAGGATGCGCCCAGGTCCATGGAGGTCTTGGGCTTGTACTTCAGCAGCACGCCGTCGCTGAACCCGCCCTGGGTCTGCTTGCCGAAATGGATGAGCTTGGCCTCACCCGTCCAGGCGCCCTGGGCGTACTCGAAGCCCAGCGTGCCCTTGGCGCGCGGGCCGGCCTCTTCGAGGAACAGCTTCTCGCGCGTGGACAGCAGCACGTCTTCATAGCCCTTCAGCGAGGTCGGCGCATTGATGCCCGTCACGGTCGTGCGGCTGATATTCAGTGCCAGGAAGGTGCTCAGCTGACCTGCACCAAGCTTGGCGCGCGTGGAGGCGGTCAGGTCCAGGCCCTGCGTCTTGGTGTTCACCGAGTTGACGAAGAACGCCGTCTGCTCAACGCCGAGACTGCTCAGCAGCGGCGCCAGCGCGGGGTAGTTGTCGGCGGTGAAGCGGCCGGACAACACGATGCGATCACGGATCCTGATCTGGTAGAGGTCGACCGTCAGCGCGGTGTCCGCGCTGGGCTTGAAGGTCGTGCCTAGCGTGAAGTTCTTGGACTTCTCCTGCTTCAGCGCCGGGATGCCAGCCGCCTGCGGGATGGCGCTGCCGTTGGGAGCCAGCTTCACCTGCACGGGCTCGCCGCTGATGAAGTCGGTAAACGTGGACGAGAAGTACAGCTGCTGCAGGCTGGGCGCCCGGAAGCCGGTGCTGGCGGCAGCGCGCAGCAGCCAAGCCTTGCCAAGCTTGTAGCTGCCGGCCAGCTTGGCCGTCGTAGCGGAACCGAAGTCACTGTAGTGCTCGGTGCGAATGGCGGCATCGACGGTCAGCGCCGGCGTGAAGCTGGCTTCCCAGTCGGCGTAGAGGGCTTGGCTCTTGCGGCTGCGGTTGGTCACGTCGACCGGCTGGAAACCGGGGAAGCCCTGGCTGCCGGCGATGCCGCCGAAGTTCAGGCCGTCGGCGTCGATGTAGGAGCCCGGCTCGCCGGCCACGATGTCGTACTTCTCGCGGCGGTACTCGGCGCCGAAAGCGATGTTGCTGCCGCCCAGCAGATCGGGGAAGTAGCGGCTGACGTCGAGGTTGGTCGTCGCCTGGCTGAAGCCGAAGCCGCCGGCATCGAAGCTCGTCGGGCTGATCCCCTTGCCGCCCGCCAGCAGATCCTTGTTGGCAATGGACGCGTTCAGCGTGTTGCTGATGTTGTAGCGCATGCGGTTGGAACCGTAGGTCTGCGACAGGTCGGTGTCCCAGCCGGCGAAGCTCGACTTCCAGCCCACGATGACATAGCGGTCCTGCACGTCGCCGTTGATGAAGGGCACGAACCCGTCTGGGTACATCGCGGCGGAGTTGCGGCTGGGGACGTCGTCGGAGCCCACGCCGCCGCGCGCCCAGGCGCCTGATGACGCGTCGCGATCCTGCGCGCCAGCCGTCAGGTAGAGCTTGTTGTCGCCCGCCAGCGGGAACTCGCCGTTCAGGTAGACGGTCTTGTTCTTGACCGCGGTGTCGCCGATGGTGCGGGGGCCGACGTTCTCGTCGTTGGGGTCGTTGCGGTTGGAGCGGCCGCGGTCCTGCCATTCGCCGGTGATGGCAAGCAGGCCGCCGCCCAGCTTCACGCCGCAATAGGCCGACGCGAGGTAGTTCTTGCCGTCACCCGCCGAGTACTGGCCGAAGCCCGCCACGGCTTCGCAGCCGGCCTTCTTCTTCAGCTGGATGTTCAGCACGCCGGCGATGGCGTCGGAGCCGTATTGCGCCGCGGCGCCGTCACGCAGCACCTGCACGTTGTCGATGGCCAGCAGCGGCAGCGAATTCATGTCCGTGCCCGTCGCGCCGCGGTTGCGGGCGCCGAACAGGTTGACCAGCGCCACCGTGTGACGGCGCTTGCCGTTGACGAGCACCAGCGTCTGGTCCGACCCCAGGCCGCGCAGCGCGGCGGAGTCGATCAGGTCGGCGCCGTCCGCGCCGGTCTGGCGCGTCGAGTTGAACGACGGCGACAGGTACTGCAGGCTCTGCGCCAGGTCGAACTGGCCGCCCCCTTCGACGATCTTGCCCATCGCGTAGATGTCCACGGGCACCAGCGTGTCGGTGCTGGACGCGGCGGGCAGCGTCTTGCGCGAGCCGACGACGGTGATGCGCTCCAGGCTGGTGGTGTCCTGCGCCACGGCGGCGGTGGAGGCAAACAGGCTCAGTGCGGCCAACGCTGTCGGCAGCAGGCGGGGGGCGTGCATGGGGAACTCCATCAAGTGGTATGTGATGGCGGCGCAGTTTGCTCGCGGCAAGACCGGCGTGGGGCCACCTGTTGCGGCCCGCCGACGGGATTGAAACCAACGAAACGAACGAAGCCGCGGTGCAACCCGCTCAGCGAGAACTGTGCCTGGGAAGGGTCGGAAAAACCCCTGCGGGTTTGCCATCACCTCCCCGGCTCATCCCCTCGGATGGTGCTCCGCGTGCAGCGCTTTCAGCCGTTCCCGCGCCACATGGGTGTAGATCTGCGTCGTGGACAGGTCGGCATGCCCCAAAAGGAGTTGCACCGCACGCAGGTCCGCACCATGGTTGAGCAGGTGCGTGGCGAAGGCGTGGCGCAAGGTATGCGGGGACAGCGGCACGGTGATACCCGCGTTCAGCGCGTGGCGCTTGATCAGCGTCCAGAACATCTGGCGCGTCATGCCCGCGCCGCGGGCGGTGACGAACAGGTCGTCGCTGCTCTGGCCTGCCAGGATCTCGGCGCGCGCCTCGCGCAGGTAGCGCGCCATCCAGTCGCGCGCATGCTCGCCGAACGGCACGAGCCGGCTCTTGCTGCCTTTGCCGGTCACGTGCAGCACGGCGTCCTTGAAGGCGACATGCGCGCTCTTCAGCGTGACCAGCTCGGACACGCGCAGGCCGCTGGCATACATCAGCTCCAGCATCGCTCGGTCACGCAGGCCCAGCGGCGTGCTCACGTCGGGCGCGGCCAGCAGCGCGCTGACCTGCGCCTCGCTGAGCAGCTTGGGCACGCGCAGCGGCTGCTTGGCAGCCGTGAGCTTCAGCGTCGGGTCAGCCGTGATGCGGCCCTCGCGCAGCGCCCAGCGGAAGTAGCGCTTGAACACCGACAGCCGCCGGTTCGCGCTGGTCGCCTTGCCCGCGGGCTTCTCGACCGCGTAGGCAAACAGCTGGGCCTCGGAGCACGCGTCCAGCGGCGCGGGCGCCAGCCAATTGGCGAGTGCAGCCAGGTCGCGCCGGTACGCCGCCTGCGTGTTGGCGCTCAGGCCGTCTTCCAGCCAGAGCGCCTCGATGAAGGACTCGATGGCCGGATCTGCAGCCTTAGTCGCCACGAGCGATGCCGTATTCGGGCCGAGCGCCGGGCCGCTCCCAAGCCGGCCCGTCGTGGCGATGTGCTTGCGGCTCAATGCCGCAAGCATCGCCGTCCCCCAGGGGGACCGGCTGGGCTCGCCCGCGCTCAGCGGCGCGAGACCGGACGAGGCGCGCCATCTCAATCAAGCGTCAACTTCTGCTGCGCCACGACCTTCTTGTAGACCTCGAACTCCGCCGCGATCTGCGCCGCGAACTCGGCCGGCGAGTTCGCCACGATCAGCGAGCCGGTGTCCTCGATGCGCTTTCGCACGTCCGGGATCTCGACCGCCTTCTTGACGGCGGCGCTGATCTTGTCGACGACGTCCTTGGGCAGCCCCTTGGGGCCGTGGATGCCGTAGTAGGCCATGCGGTTGACGCCGTCCAGGCCGACTTCCTTGAACGTCGGCACATTGGGCAGCGAGGCCACGCGCTGCGGCGCGGCGACGACGATGGGGATGAGCCGGCCGTCCTTGATGAAGGGCAGCGCCGACGGCAGGTTGTCGAAGATCATGGGCACCTGGCCCGCCACCGTGTCGTTCAGCGCCGGGCCGGCGCCGCGGTACGGGATGTGCAGCACGAAGGTGCCGGTCAGCGTCTTGTACAGCTCCATCTGCAGGTGGCCGATGCCGCCGGTGCCGGACGTCGCGAAGCTGTGCTTGCCGGGGTTCTTCTTGAGCTCGGCGATGAAGGACTTGTAGTCCTTGGCCGGGAAGCTGGGGTGCACCGCGATGACGTTGGGCGTCGCCGCGATGTTGATGATGGGCGTGAAGTCGGTCAGCGGGTTGTACGCGATCTTCTTGTTGATGGCCGGGTTGGCGGCCGTCGTGGAGACCGTGGCCACGCCCAGCGTGTAGCCGTCGGGCGCGGCGCGCACGATCTCGGTGGCGCCGATCGTGCCGCCACCGCCAGCCTTGTTGTCCACCACCATGGTCTGGCCCAGCAGCTGCGGCATGCGCTCGGAGATGATGCGGGCGATGATGTCCGTCGTGCCGCCCGGCGCGAACGGCACGACGAGGCGGACCGGCTTGGCCGGATAGCCCTGCGCCCAGGCCAGCGGGGCCAGCGGGCCCAGTCCGGTGATGGCGGCGGCTTGCAGGATGGCGCGACGTTGCATGGTGTCTCCTCGGGTTGGGGTGGCGCGATGCTAGCCCGGCTGGCCCAGCAGGCCGGCGCGCAACTTCCCGTCGCTGTTGTGCTCGCCGATGAAGACCTTCAGGAACGCGGTGTAGAAGTCCTGCCCCTCGATGGGCTTGCCCCACACCTTGCCGTTGACGGTCAGCACCGTGCCGCCCTGCGCGGGCAGGTAGTCGATGACCAGCAGGTCGCCCTTCTTCACGCGGCCCACTTCCGAGATCGTGGCGTTGAACTGCTTCACCCGCTCGTCCAGCGCGGCCTTCTCGGCCTCGGTGGAATTGCGGCTGACGCCCTTGTTGATGGCCTTCACGAACTCCTGCGTGGACACGTCCTTCACCAGCGGGATGACGATGCGCAGCTCCAGCCGCTTGGGCCCCGTTTGCGCGTAGACCGCTTCCGGCGTGCCGGCCTTGTGCGGCAGGTACAGCGCCGCGAGGTAGGCCGAGTAACGCATGACGAACACCTTGGCGCCCACGCCGTTGAGCTGCAGCGTGCTGCCGCCGAGCTGCACGGTGTCGGCGAAGTCCTGGCCCTCGTAGCGCACGGCCTGGGCAGGCAGGGAGGCCGACGCAGCCAGGGCGAAGACGGCGGCGCAGCGACGGATCGACAAACTCATGCAGGGGCTCCAACGAAAGGCGGTGCGGAAGATAACGTGGCCGAAGCCACCGGCGCGGACAAGGCCCAGCCGACGTGCTCGGCCACCAGCGCATCGGCGCCCTGCCCCGCACGCGCCAGTGCGTCACGCAGCGCGGGGTCGTCGCGCTGACGCAGCGCATTCCCGGCCGCGACGGCCAGGTTGCGCCGCCAGCGCTGGAAGCCGATGCGGCGGATGGCCGAGCCCTCGGTGCGGCGCAGGAACTCGGCCTCGTCCCACGCCAGCAGCTGGGCAATCGACGTGCCCGCCAGGCCCGGGCGCGCATCGAAGTCGGCCAGCACGGCGGGCTGCGCGAACTTGTTCCACGGGCAGGCCAGCTGGCAGTCGTCGCAGCCATAGACGCGGTTGCCCAGTGCCGGCCGCAGTTCGACCGGGATGGCGCCGTCGTGCTCGATGGTCAGGTAGGAAATGCAGCGCCGCGCGTCGACGCGGTACGGCGCGGTGATGGCCGCCGTGGGGCAGACGTCCAGGCAGGCGCGGCACTCGCCGCAGTGCGCGCTGACGGCGTCGGTCAGCGGCAGCGCCAGGTCGATGAACAGCTCGCCGAGGAAGAACATCGAGCCCGCGTCGCGGTGCAGCGTCAACGTATGCTTGCCGCGCCACCCCAGGCCCGAGCGCGTGGCCAGCTCAACTTCCAGCACGGGGGCGGAGTCGGTGAACACGCGGTAGCCCAGCGCGCCGACCTCGGCCTGCAGCTTGTCGGCCAGCTTCTGCAGGCGCGCGCGCAGCACCTTGTGATAGTCCCGGCCACGGGCATACAGCGAGATATGCGCCTGCGCCGGCCGCCCCAGGCCCGCCCATTCGACGGCCTGCCAACCGGGCTCGGTGCCGCGCGGCAGGTAGTCCATGCGCGCGGCGACGACGCGCAGCGTGCCCGGCACCAGCTCCGCCGGCCGCGCGCGCTTCATGCCGTGCGCGGCCATGTAGTGCATGCGACCATGGTGGCCCGCGTCCAGCCAGGCCTGCAGGCCCGGCTCGGCGCTGCGGAGGTCTACATCGGCCACGGCGATCTGTGAGAATCCCAGCTCACGCGCCCAGCCGCGCAAACGCTCCAGCAGCGCGGCGGCATCGACAGTGGACGGGACCTCTTGCATTTGGCTGCGATTCTAGAAACCGAACTGCCCTGGCCCGACGAGGCTGCGGCCCAGTCTTCCGCCGAGAAACTCGCGGCGGCGCTGCTCCCCTCCCCCAACGCCCTCATCGAACTGCATGGGCCGCTGGGCGCCGGCAAGACGACGTTCACGCGGCTGCTGCTCCGCGCGCTGGGCGTGCAGGGCCGCATCAAGAGCCCCAGCTACGCCGTCATGGAGAGCTACGAGCTGCCCGGCGGTGGCGTGGCCAGCCACTTCGACTTCTACCGCTTCGGCGACCCGCGCGAGTGGGAGGACGCCGGCTTTCGCGACGTGTTCGCCGCGCCGGGCCTGAAGGTCTGCGAGTGGCCCGAGAAGGCCGCCGGCCAGTTGCCGCCGCCCGACCTGCAGCTGTTCATCGAGCTGCTGCCCGACGACAGCCGCCGCGTGCGCGCGGTGGGTGCGCGCCGGCTGGTGGAGGCCTTGTCGTGAAGCGCCGCGAGTCGCTGGGACTGCTGGCGCTGCTGCTGCAGGCGCCGCACACGCTGGCGGCAGACAGCCAGGCCAGCATCGTCGCCGTGCGCGTGTGGCCGGCGGCCGACTACACGCGGGTCACCATCGAGTCCGACCGCCCGCTGGCCGCCAAGCACTTCCTCGTCGAGGCGCCGCACCGCCTCGTCATCGACGTGGACGGCCTGACGCTGAGCCCGGGGTTGCGCGAGCTGATCGGCAAGGTCAAGGCCGACGACCCCTACATCGCCGGCGTGCGCGTGGGCCAGAACACGCCCACCGTCGTGCGCCTGGTGCTGGACCTGAAGCAGCCCGTTGCGCCGCAGGTCTTCACGCTGGCGCCGGTGGCCGCCTACAAGCACCGGCTGGTGCTGGACCTGCGCCCCACCGTGGAGGCCGATCCGCTGGCCGCGCTCGTGCAGGCGCACGACCAGCCGCCCGCCGCCGCGCGTCGCGCCGAGGCGGCGGCCAGCGCCGTCAACGACGCGCTGGAGGAGCTGATCCAGAAGATCGAGCGCCCGGCACCGCCGCCGCCCAAGGCGCCGCCGCCACCGGTCGTCGCCGCGGCGTCCAGGCCCGCCCCGGCGCCGGCCCCCGAGCCCAAGCCGCCGGCCACCGCCGCGGTGGACAGCCTCATCGTCATCGCGCTGGACCCCGGCCATGGCGGCGAGGACCCGGGCGCCGTCGGCCCGTCTGGCCTGAAGGAGAAGGACGTCGTGCTGGCCGTGGGCCTGAAGCTGCGCGAGCGGCTCCAGAGCAACCCCAACATCCGCGTGCTGATGACGCGCGACGCCGACTTCTTCGTGCCGCTGCAGGACCGCGTGCGCAAGGCCCGGCGCGTGCAGGCCGACCTGTTCGTCTCCATCCACGCCGATGCCTTCATCACGCCGCAGGCGCGCGGCGCGTCGGTGTTCGTCCTGTCGGACGGCGCGGCCACGAGTGCTGCCGCGCGCTGGATGGCCAACAAGGAGAACGCGGCCGACATGGTGGGCGGCGTCAACGTCGGCGCCGCCACCAAGGATGCCAACGTACTGCGCGCGCTGCTGGACATGAGCACCACGGCGCAGATCAAGGACAGCCTCAAGCTCGGCGGCGAGGTGCTCGGGCAGATCGGCAAGGTTGGCCGCCTGCACAAGCCCCGCGTGGAGCAGGCGGGCTTTGCCGTGCTGAAGGCGCCCGACATCCCCAGCATCCTGGTCGAGACGGCCTTCATCTCCAACCCCGAGGAGGAGAAGAAGCTGCGCGACCCCGACTACCAGGACCAGCTCGTGGACGCGCTGGCTTCCGGCATCGCGAAGTATTTTGCGAAGAACCCGCCGATGGCGAGAAAGCGCAGCACGACGCTGTGACGAAGGGCGCCGAGCAGATCACACGCCTGCGGCACCCGGGCTCGGGCCGTGTAGCCCTGCTGGTTTGCACACCCGACTGGCTCGATGGCGAGCCGGTCACACTGGCGGGCGAGCGCTATGCATTGTTCGCCGGCAGCGAGCGGACGAAAGCACCCAGCCACCAGACCGCGCGACGCTGGATCGACGCCGGTGCGTCCTACCTCTGCGCCTGGGGCAGGTCAGCCGATGACACCGAGGAGGCGTTCGACTACGCCAGCTTCATGGACGATCTCGGCCCGCCGCTGGGTTTCACGCTGATGACGACGTCGCATGCCCACCATCCACTGGAAGAGGCACTGTGGTTCGCGTTCTACAACGCGCTGCAGCCCGGCGAGTTGAGCGAGCCTTTGAACACGGTCGTGATCGTGGTCGACACGCCGGCGCTGGCGCGGGTGTGCGAGCACTGGGTGTGCAGCAACCGCGAGTGAACCCTGCAGCCTAGGTCGGCGAATGCCAGCGCAGCCCCAGCGGCAGCTCGCGCGGCCCGAACAGCAGGTGCAGCACGCGCCGCCGCCCGGCCGGCGCGGTCGCCTTGGACGACGCGTGCAGCACCAGCGGCCGCATCAACAGCGCGTCACCGGCGCGCGCATCGACGGCCACCTCGCCGTGCCGCTCGCGCGAGGCCCGCACGCCGGCGTCGTCCAGCACGCCCGCCCGGTGCGAACCCGGCACGATGCGCAGGCCGCCATCGGCTTCGGTCGCATCGTCCAGATGCAGCCGCAGCGCCACCATCTGCGCCAGCAGCGCGGCCGGTGCCAGCACGAAATGGCGCCCGCCCTTGACGGACCAGCCGCTCAGCGCGGCGTGCTCGACACGCTCGGCCACCGGCACGGCCAGGTCCTGGTGCGGCGCCACCAGCCAGTTGCGGTCGGGTGACTTCTCGAACAGCGTGCACTGGACGGCCACGCCGTCGGCCGGCAGGAAGGGCTGCAACGGCGGCAGCGCCTGCAGCCAGCGCGCCAACGCCTGGCACCAGGGCTGCGCCAGCAGCTCACGCTGCCCGGCCGCTCCGGGCGGCAGCGCGGCCAGTTCGGCGATCAGCGCCTGGCGCTGATCGGGCGTCAGCAGGCCGGGCAGGAGGCGAAAGCCTTCGGGCAGGGCATCGTCGTGCGGGAGCGGCATGGCCCGCGCTTGTACCTCACCAGCCGGGCACCTCGTTGACCGCCAGCAGGTCGTTAGCCGACGTCAGCCCGCGGGTCGCGCGCGTCCACCACTGCGAGAAGGAATCGCAGCGGCGCTCGACCGGCGGGAACAACGCCGGTGCGGGCAGGCAGTCGGCCCAGCGGGCGAGCCACGGCGCCAGGTGCGGCACGGCCACGCTGCGCACGCTGGCCGCCCCTTGCAGCGCGGCTGCGATGGCCGCCGCGTCGCCGTGCCAGACTTCGTCGACCAGCCCGGCCAGCCGCGGGCCGACGAAGCGCCAGCGGCGCTCGCTCCACGGCCAGGCGCGGTGGAAGTCGGCCACATACAGGCCGATGACCCGCGTGCCGGCCGGCAGCGCCGCCGGCAGATCGCCCAGGCTCCAGGGGTGGACCAGCCAGACGTCGGCGCCGGCCATGCGGGCCGGGTCGGGGTCGACGGCACCCAGGTCGGCCGGCGGCGCGCTGCTCAGACCGGGCTCGACGGCAACCATCACGGGGCGCCCCTGCGCAGCTCCTGGCCGCCGCTGACGCGCCATCCGGTCCAGCGCCTCGTAGCTCGTGTCGATGACGCTACCCGGGCTGTGCCACCCGGCAGGCGCGTAGCGCGCCACGTTCTCGGCATTGAACAGGTAGGGCTTGCTGCTGCCGGTGCCCGCCACCCACTGCCAGCTGAGGTGGTTGCTGGCCAGGTCGCCGTCCAGCAGGTGGGCATACAGCCAGTCGGCGCCGGCCCGCCAGTGCACCTGCCGCACATGCACCACGTAGCTGGCCAGCCACATGCGCGCATGGTTGTGGAGCATGCCAGTGGCGTAGAGCGTGCGCACGGCCTGGTCCACCACGGGCACGCCGGTGCAGGCTTGGCGGATGTCCTCGGGCAGCACGCGGGCGTAGGCATCATCGGGCAGCGGGCCCGCGTGCAGCGAGGCCAGGATGCCGTCGCCGCGCTGCTGCCACACGTGGCGGAAGTAGGCCCGCCAGCCCAGCTCGTAGACGAACTTGTGCTGCACGTCCATCGGGTGGCGTGCCGCCACGCCGGCCAGCACCTCGGGCAGCGTGACCAGCCCGTGCGTCAGGTAGGGCGACAGGCCGGTGACCGCGCCGTCCAGCGCGTTGCGCGTGCGGGCGTAGGCCGACGGCCGCACGGCGGCGATGCGCGCCCGCGCGGCGTCCGGCGTGGGGGCGAACGCGTCAGCCACAGCCCACCTCGCCGCAGCGGATGGCGCCGGCGCGCGCCAGCACGGCCTGCCGGTCCCCATCGCTGAGCCGGGCCACGTTCTTCACCTGCAGCGCCATGCGCGGGTTGCGTGCCAGTGCCTGCTCGTGGCGCATCAGGAAGTCCCAGTACAGCGTCGTGAACGGGCAGGCGCGGTCGCCGGCGCGCTGCGCGGGGTCGTAGCGGCAGCCCTGGCAATGCGGGCTCATGCGCTGGATGTACTTGCCGGTGGCCACGTACGGCTTGCTGCCCATCAGCCCGCCGTCGGCGTACTGGCTCATGCCCAGCGTGTTGGGCAGCTCCACCCATTCGACCGCGTCCACGTACACGGCCAGATACCAGGCATGCACCTGCTGCGGTTCCACGCCCAGCATCAGCGCGAACAGGCCCGTCACCATCAGGCGCTGGATGTGGTTGGCGTAGCCATGCGCCAGCGTCTGCGCCAGCGCGTCGCGCAGGCAGGCCATGTCGGTGTCGCCGGTCCAGTACCAGGCGGGCAGGTCCTCGTGCGCGTCCAGCGCGTTGCCGTCGGCATAGGCCGGCATGCGCGTCCAGTAGATGCCGCGCACGTACTCGCGCCAACCGAGGATCTGGCGGATGAAGCCCTCCACGCTGGCCAGCGGCGCGTGGCCGGCGCGCCAGGCGGCCTCGGCGGCGGCCACCACCTCGCGCGGGTTCAGCAGCTTGAGGTTGAGCGCAGCGGACAGGTGCGAGTGGTACAGCCACGGGTCGCCCGGCCACATCGCGTCCTGGTAGCGGCCGAACAGCGGCAGGCGGTGCGTGATGAAGTCCTGCAGCGACTGCAGCGCCTGCTCGCGCGTGACCGGCCAGGCAAAGCTGTCCAGCCGGCCGGGATGGTCGGCGAAACGGCGCTGCACCAGCGCGATGACGTCGCGCGTGACCGCATCGGGTTCGAAACCCGCGCGCGGCGGCAGCAGGCCGGGCCCCTGGGCGCCGAAGGCCTCGCGGTTGTCGGCATCGAAGTTCCACTGGCCGCCCTCGGGCTGGCCGTCCTGCATCAGCACGCCGTGCCGTTGGCGCTGCTCGCGGTAGAAGTACTCCATGCGCAGCGACTTGCGGCCCTTGGCATGGGCCGCGAACTCGCGCACGGTGACGAAGAAGTGGCGGTCCTCGCGGATGTCCAGCGGCAGGCCCGCCGCCGCGGCCACCGCCTTGACTGCCTGCAGCACGCGCCAGTCGCCCGGCGCGGTCATCACCAGGCCGGCGGGCCGCAGCCGCGCGATGTCGGCTGCCAGCTGCGCGGCCAGCGAGCCGGCATTGCCCGCGTCGTCCAACCGCGTGTAGTGCAGCGGCCGGCCCGCCGCCTGCAGCGCCAGCGCGAAATGGCGCATCGCGGTGAGGAACACCGCCGTGCGCGGCTGGCTGCTCCAGACGTGGGTGGACTCCTCCGCCACCTCGGCCATCCAGACGGCGTCGGTCGCGGCGCTGAAGCCGTCGAAGCCCGACGCATCCAGGTCCAGCTGGTCGCCCAGCACGATGACGAGGTGGCGCAGCTCAGCCACGCGCGTCTCCGCGGCGGCGGCAGGCGTCGCTGCAGTACTTCACCTCGGCCCAGGTCTTGGCCCAGCGGCGCCGCCAGGTCATGGGCAGACCGCAGGCCACGCAGGGCTTGGCTGGCAGCGCGGCCTTGTTGCCGCGAAAGCCCTGGCGTTCGCGCGGGCTCATGCGGCCTCCGCCGCGCCGCGCGCCCAGCCCCGCACCGCGGCCGCCAGCGAGTGCCCCGACAGCCAGGCGCCCTCCACGCCCGCACCGCCCAGGAAGTCGCCGCACACGCCCAGGCCTTGCGCGCCATCCCACCAGAAGGACTCGCCCGGCGCCGTGAGGCGCGGCTGCGGCGTGGCGTAGCGCCAGCGGTGCACGGTGGCATGCCGCCAGTGCACCGGCTGGCCCAACAGCTCGGCCAGCGCCGCCTGCAGCTGCTGCTGCACCCACTCGGGCGACTGCTCCAGGTGCTGGCGGCTCCAGCCGGCGCGGGCATGCGCCACCCAGTGCGCCTGCCCCGGCACGCGCTGCCGGCCCGGCCGTGCATCGTTGCGCATCACCCAGGCCAGCGGGCCGGCGGCGGGCCGGGCCAGCGTCCAGGCGGGCAAGCCATGGTCGTCGGCCACGCCCATCAGCGTCCAGCAGGGCTGCATGGGTGCCAGCGCGGCGTGCCGCGCCCAGTCGCTGCGGTGCGGGCCCAGCAGCGGCGCGGCCTGCGCCGGCGGCAGCGCCAGCACGACGGCATCGGCGGGCTCGCCCTGCGGCTGGCCGGCCGCGGCCAGCTGCCAGCCGGCGGGCGTCCAGCGCAGCTGATCGATCGCGCAGGACCAGCTGGTGCTCACGCCCGCCAGCAGACGGCGGCACACCTCGGGGTTGTCGGGCACCGGCACGTGGAACACGGGCCCCTCCGTGGCCGGCAGGCTGCCGTCGGCCAGCACCGGGTGCCACTCGGCGAGCCAGCCGGCCTGCAGCCCGTGGTCGACAAACGCGCCGAACGGCTCGGCGTGGGCGGTGAGGCCCGGCGTGCCGTGATCCAGCCGCGTCTCGGCGGGCTGGCCCATGCCGTCCACCCAGGCCATGCGCCGCGTCGCCAGCCGACCGCCGGCACCGCGCGCCTTGTCGAACACCTGCACCGCCTGCCCGGCAAGGGCCAGCGCCTGCGCACAGGCCGCGCCCGCCATGCCGGCGCCGATGACTGCCACTCGCCTGATTGGGTTCGTCAACATGCCGGCATCGTAAGCCGTTCGTCTTCAATTCAGATTCAAACAAACTATCTCAGATCTAAATTCCACATAATCCGATTCAAACCCGCTTCATACAGACATCGCATGGCCCGCTCCAACCCTCCCGTCAGCCAGCACCGCAGCGGCGCCGTCGCGCGCATGCTGGGCATCCCCGTGGCGACGCTGCGCAACTGGGAGCGGCGCTATGCGCTGACGCAGGCCGCCACGTCGCCCAGCGGCCAGCGCCTCTATTCGGCAGACGACGTGCGCCGGCTCACGCTCGTCAAGCAGCTGAACGACCTGGGCCATGCCATCAGCCAGCTGGCGGCGCTGGACATGGCACAGCTGCAGCAGGTGGCGGCCACGCATGCAAGCACGCTGGCCGCCACGCAACCCGCCGGTCGGCCCGCCGCCGACTGGGCGGCGCCAACGCCGGTGCTGCGCCTGGCCGTCATCGGCCGCGACCTGGGCGAACGCCTGCGCCGCCCCGCGCTGCTGCAGCGGCTGGGCTCGGCGCTGGACCTGCTCGGCCCGTTCGACGACGCCGCCCAGGCCGCCGCGGCGCTGGTGGGCACGCCCGTGGACGCCGTGCTCGTGCAGCAGCCGCAGCTGCACCCCGGCTGGCTGGCCGCCTTCGACGCGGCGGCTCCGGCGCTCGCCGCCACGCCCAGGGCGGTGCTGTACCGCTTCGCCGCCGACGCGGTCTGCGACGAACTGGCCGATGCCGGCATCCGGCTGCTGCGCGAGCCTCAGCCCGACGCCGTGCTGGCCCAGTGGCTGCAAGACCTGGCCGCGGCCCGCTTTGCCGCGCCGCCGGCCGCCCCGTTGCTGCCCGCCGCCACGCCGCCGCGGCGCTGGAGCGACGCCGCGCTGGCCGACTTCGCCCGCCTGTCGTCCACCATCGCCTGCGAATGCCCCCGTCACCTGGCCGAGCTGCTGGTGCAGCTGTCGCACTTCGAGGCGTACAGCGCCGACTGCCAGCACCGCAACGCGGACGATGCGGCGCTGCACGCCCACCTGGTGCGCGTCGCGGCGGGTTGCCGCACCAGCTTCGAAGCCGCGCTGGCGCATGTCGCCCATCACGAAGGCCTGCTGCTGCCGCGCTGAAACGGCGGCGCCAGCCCGAGAATAGTGACGACCGAATGACGCCTTCCGCAGGCACCCGACATGAACTCCAGCCCGCCGCAACCGTCCGACTTCATCCCGCTGGCCAGCGAGCTGCCGGACGACTGCGGCGGCTGCGGCAACCCGGACCGCCTGGGTTTCCAGTTCGACTACGCCTACCAGCCCATCGTCGACGTGGCCAACCGCAGCGTGTACGCGCATGAGGCGCTGGTGCGCGGGCCGCAGGGCGAGGGAGCGATGTCGGTGCTGGCCCAGGTCAACGACGCCAACCGCTACCGCTTCGACCAGGCCTGCCGCGTCAAGGCCATCAAGACCGCCGCGCAGCTGGGCCTGGCGGAGCGCGTGTCCATCAACTTCCTGCCCAACGCGGTCTACAAGCCCGAGGTCTGCATCCGCACGACGCTGGAGGCGGCCCGCACGCATGGCTTCCCGACCGAGCGCATCATCTTCGAGGTGACCGAGGGCGAGCGCGTGGAGGACGGGCCGTGGCTGGCGTCCATCCTGCGCGAATACCGCCGCTGCGGCTTCCTGACGGCCATCGACGACTTCGGCGCCGGCTACGCGGGCCTGACGCTGCTGGCCGACTTCCGACCCGACATCATCAAGCTGGACATGGCGCTGGTGCGCGGTGTGGACAGCAGCAAGTCGCGCCAGGCGATCACGCGCGGCATGGTGCGCATCTGCGCCGAACTGGGCATCCAGGTCATCGCCGAGGGCGTGGAGACGGCGAGCGAGCGCGACTTCTTCCTCGGCGAGGGCGTCACGCTGATGCAGGGCTACCTGTTCGGCCGCCCGGCGTTCCGCGCGCTGGCGGCGGCGGACGCCGTCAGCTGGTCGTAGCCCTCAACAGCACTTGCCGGTGCGCGACGCGTAGCGCGCCGCCTGGCGCTCCCGGAAGAACTCTTCGTACGTCATCGGCGCGCGCTCCGGATGCGTGGCCTGGTGGTGGGCCAGGTAGCTGCCGTAGTCCGGCACACCCACCATCAGGCGCAGGCTCTGCGTGAGGTAACGGCCGGCCTGCGCCAGCTCTCGGCCCAGCTCACGCACGTTGGCCCGCCGGCAGCGGCACGAAGGCCGTTTCCTGCGCCGTGACCTTGTGGGTGGCACGCGCGGCCAGGATGGTCTTCACGCTGTAGATCAGCACGCTGATGACGACACCCATGAACAGCGCGCACAGCGCGGCGTCCAGTCGGTCGTTGAACACCACGCGCGACATCGCATCCAGCGTCTTGGCCGGCGCCAGCACCTTGCCTTCGGCGATGGCGGTGGCGTACTTGTCGGCATGGGCCAGGAAGCCCAGCTTGGGGTCGGCCGAGAAGATCTTCAGCCAGCCGGCGGTCATCGTGCAGACCAGCAGCCAGGCGGCCGGCACGGCCGTGACCCAGGCGTAGCGGTCCTTCTTCATCTTGAAGATGACGACGGTGCCCAGCATCAGCGCCACCGCGGCCAGCATCTGGTTGCCGATGCCGAACAGCGGCCACAAGGTGTTGATACCGCCCAGCGGGTCGACGACGCCCTGATAGAGGAAGTAGCCCCAGGTCGCCACGCACAGGCCGGTGGCGATGAAGTTGGCCACCCACGATTCGGTGCGCTTCATGGACGGCACGAAGCTGCCCAACAGATCCTGCAGCATGAAGCGGCCGGCGCGCGTGCCGGCGTCCACGGCCGTCAGGATGAACAGCGCCTCGAACAGGATGGCGAAGTGGTACCAGAAGGCCATCATGGCCTTGCCGCCGATCACCTGGTGCAGGATCTCGGCCATGCCCACGGCCAGCGTGGGTGCGCCGCCGGCGCGGGCCAGGATGGTCTTCTCACCCACATCCGCCGCGGCCTGCGTCAGCATCTCGGGCGTGACGACGAAGCCCCAGGTCGACAGCGTCTGCGCGACCGTTGCCGCGTCCTTGCCGACCACCGCGGCCGGGCTGTTCATCGCGAAGTAGACGCCCGGCTCGATGCACGAGGCGGCCACCAGCGCCATCACGGCCACGAAGCTCTCGGCCAGCATGCCGCCGTAGCCGATGTAGCGGGCGTGGGTCTCGTTCTCCAGCAGCTTGGGCGTGGTGCCCGACGAGATCAGCGCGTGGAAGCCCGACACCGCGCCGCAGGCGATGGTGATGAACAGGAACGGGAACAGGTTGCCCGCCCACACCGGGCCACCCCCGGTGGCGAACTGCGTCAGCGCCGGCATCTTCAGCGGCGGCGCGACGATGATGATGCCGATGGCCAGCGCGACGATGGTGCCGATCTTCAAGAAGGTGCTGAGGTAGTCGCGCGGCGCCAGCAGCAGCCACACGGGAATGCACGCGGCGACGAAGCCGTAGCCGATCAGCATCCACACCAGCGTGGTCGGCGCCACCGTGAACAGCGCGGCGAGCGTCGGGTGCTCGCTGACCCACTGGCCGCCGAAGATCGCCGCCATCAGCAGCACGAAGCCGATGGCCGACACCTCGCCGATGCGGCCCGGGCGGATGAAGCGCAGGTACACGCCCATGAACAGCGCGACGGGAATCGTCGCCGCCACCGTGAACAGGCCCCAGGGCGAATCCGCCAGCGCCTTCACGACGATGAGCGACAGCACCGCGAGGATGATGATCATGATCATGAACGCGCCGAACAGCGCGATCAGGCCCGGCACCGTGCCCATCTCCTGCTTGACGAGGTCGCCCAGCGACCGGCCGTCACGGCGCGTGGAGATGAACAGCACGATGAAGTCCTGCACCGCACCGGCAAACACGACGCCGGCCAGGATCCACAGCAGCCCGGGCAGGTAGCCCATCTGCGCCGCGAGCACCGGGCCCACCAGCGGGCCGGCGCCGGCGATGGCAGCGAAGTGGTGGCCGTACAGCACGTGCTTGTTGGTGGGCACGTAGTCCAGCCCGTCGTTGTACTTCCAGGCAGGCGTCTGGCGCTTGGCGTCCAGCCCCAGCACCTTGTCGGCGATGAACAGGCTGTAGTAGCGGTAGGCGATGAGGTAGGTGCACAGCGCGGCGGCCACGACCCACAGCGCGCTGATCGTCTCGCCGCGGCTCAGGGCCACGGTGGCAAGGGATGCAGCGCCGAGGATGGCAACGCCCGCCCAGGCGAGGTGGCGGCGCAGATTCATGAGGGCTTGTCTCCGTTCGCGGCGCGCACGTCGGAATGGGCGGCGCTACCGTGACATCAGTTTCGAAAAACCCCGCCACCTGGGCATCGGTCAAGCCACGCGGGCCGGGCACGCGGCATCACCTAAGGGTCAACCCTGGCGCCTGGTCTCACACACGCTTACGCCTGCTCACGCGGCCGGCGTCAACGGCGGCGGGCCGGTGGCGTTGTTCAGCCATCGCCAAGCACATCGTCCGAGGAGGTTCGCCATGCTTCGCACCCTGACCGCCGGTCTCGTCGCCACCGCCGCCCTGCTGGGCGCCACCGCCGCGCACGCCGGCACGAGCTGGTCCATCGGCATCAACCTGCCGCCCGCGGCGGTGGTGGTCAGCGACGGCCCGCGCTACTACGCCGAACCCGCACCGGTCTACTACGCGCCGCCGCCGGTGCGCTACGTGCCGGCACCGCGCTACGTGGAGCGCGAGGTGATCTACGTGCCGCCGCCGCGGGTTGTCTACGAGCGCCGCTGGGATGACCGCCGTTGGGACGACCGCCGCGACCGCTGGCACCACGAGCGGCACGAGCACCGCTGGGACGACCGGCGCGACGACTACGGCCCGCGTCGCGGGCGCTGAGCGCCGTCAGGGCGCGTCGCCGCCCCGGGCGTGCTCCACCGCATAGCGGATCAACTCCGCCTGCCCGTCCAGCGCCAGCTTGCGCTTGATGCTCTGCCGGTGCGCCTCCACGGTGCGCACGGACAGGTCCAGATCCCGCGCGATCTGCTTGCTGGACGCGCCCTGCCCCAGCTTGGCAAGAATCTCGCTCTCGCGCGGCGTCAGCACCGGCTTCGGCGCCTGGCCGCGGAACAGCCGGCCCGACACAGCCGCGCTCAGGAAGGTGCCGCCCGCCGCCACCGCGTCGATGGCCGACACGATCTCGGTGGCCGGCGCATCCTTCAGCACATAGCCACGCGCGCCGGCCTGCAGCGCCCGCTGCACGTACTCCGGGTTGTCGTACATGCTGAACATCAGCAGCTTGATGCGGGGCCGCGCGGCCAGCATCTCGGCGCCCAGCGTGATGCCGTTGACGTCCTTCAGGCCCACATCCATCAGCACCACATCGGGCGCCGTCGCCGCCAGCTGTGCCAGCGCCTCGTCGCGGGTGCCGGCCTCGCCGACGACGTCGAAACGCGGCACTGCCGCCAGCCGCGCCACCAGGCCCTCGCGCACCATCGGGTGGTCGTCAACGAGCAGGATGCGGATGGGAGCGTTCATGCGGCGGCGCGGGCAAGGTCGGCAGCCGACAGTGTCACCGCAAGCCGCGCACCGATGCCCGGCGAGGTCATCAGGCTGAGCCGCGCGCCCAGCGCATCGGCCCGCTCGCGCATGCTGCGCAGCCCCAGCCCGCGGTCGGCCACGGCCTGCGCGGCGTCGGCGTCGAAGCCCTGGCCGTCGTCCGCCACCTCCAGCGCCAGGCCGCCGTCGCGCTGGAAGCGCAGCGTCACGGTCACCGCCGTCGCGTGCGCATGGCGGGCCGCGTTGTTCAGCGCCTCCTGCGCGATGCGGAACAGCGCGGTCTTCACCGCCTCGGGCGGGTCGACCTCGTCGCCATCGACGACGGCCGAGAAATGCGTGCCGCCCGCCGCATCGAACTCGCCGGCCAGGTGCTGCAGCGCGGCGGCCAGGCCCAGCGTGTCCAGCAGCGCGGGCCGCAGCGCGTGCGACAGGTGGCGCACCTCGGCCAGCGTGCTGTTCAGGCGCTTCAAGGCCAGGTCCTGCAGCCGCGCCGCGGCGGTCGGCTCGTGCTGGGCCGACTCGATGAGCAGCTTGGTGGCCACCAGCGCCTGGCTGACGCCGTCGTGCAGCTCGCGCGCCAGCCTGGCGCGCTCGTCCTCCTGGCTCTGCACCACCTCGCGGGCCAGCGCGCGCAGCTTGGCCTCGGCGCTGCGGTGCTCGCTGAGGTTCAGCGCCAGCGCGCCGGCGCTGATCAGCGCGATGCCGAACACCGCCACCGCGCCCACCCACAGCATGGTCGCCGTGATGTTCTGGCGCGCGCCGTGCTCCAGCTCGGCCATCGTCGCCTCGATGCCGTCCAGGTACAGCCCCGTGCCCAGCATCCAGCCCCACTCGGGCACGGCCACCACATAGCCCAGCTTGGGCGCCAGCAGGCTGCTGGACGGCTTGCGCCACAGGTACTCCACATAGCCGCCACCGGCCTTGGCCTGGCCGATGAGCTGCTGGATGGTGGGTCGGCCTTTGGGGTCACGCAGCTCCCACAGGTTCTGGCCGATCAGATCGGGCTGGCGCGAGTGCATCAGCACGCGGCCGTCCAGCGCGTAGACGAAGAAGTAGCCGTCGGGCCCGTAGTCCAGCGAGCGCAGGATGGCCAGCGCCCGCTCCTGCCCGCCCGGCTGGCCCAGCAGCGGCTTGACGGTGCTGACGGCCAGGTCCACGTAGTGCTTCAGCTCCGTGCGCCGTGCGTCCATGTAGCTGGCGCGCACGAGGGCATGCTCGCGCTCGGCGAGCGAGCGTTCCTGCTGGCGCACGGCAAAAGCGATCAGTGCCAGCGACGCCAGCAGCGGCAACAGCGCGAGCAGGAAAAGGCGCCCCCGCAGGGACAGGGACGCCCAGGCCTTCATCACTTGCCCAGCGTCGCCGGCGCCGGCGCCGTCTTGCGCTGGATGGGCTTCCAGGTCTCCAGCCGCTTCATCACGTCCGCGATGGCCGCATCCAGCTGGGTGTCCTCGCCGCGGTTGACGGCGGCGGGGTCCAGCTCGACGTCGATGTCCGGCGCCACGCCCTCGTTCTCGATGCGCCACTCGCCCTCCGGCGTGTAGAAGCGGAAGTACGGCACCGTCACGAAACCGCCGTCGATCAGCGGCGGGTTCACCGAAATGCCGATCAGCCCGCCCCAGGTGCGCTTGCCGATCAGCGGCCCCAGGCCCACGCGCTTGAACGCGTAGGGCATGAAGTCGCCGCCCGAGCCGGCATCCTGGTCGATGAGCATGGCCTTGGGGCCGTAGATGGCACCGCCCGGCGTGTCGAAGACCAGCCCGTCGCGGTCCTTCCAGCTGCCGAGGTAGGGCCGGGCCAGCAGCTCCGTCACGTAGTTGGCCGCCTGGCCACCGCCGTTGCGGCGGTCGTCGACGATGAGCGCCTGCTTGTCCACCTGTGCAAAGAACATGCGGTTGAAGTGCTCGAAGCCCTGGCCGGCCGTGTCGGGCATGTAGACATAGGCCACCTTGCCGCCGGTCTTCTGCTGCACCTTCTGGCGGTTGCCCTCGATCCACGCCCAGCGGCGCAGCAGGCCCTCGCTGGCGATGGGCTCGACGGTGATGTCACGCCGCGCCTTGCCCGCGGCGTCCTGCGCGACGCTCAGCACCACCTGCTTGCCGACCGTGTTCTCCAGCAACGCGTACAGGTTGGTCTTGCCATCCAGCTCATGGCCGCCCACGGCGAGGAGGAAGTCCCCCTCCTTCACGCCCAGGCCCGGCACGGCCAGCGGCGCGCGCAGGCTGGGGTTCAGGCGGTCGCCGGCGTAGATCCTGGCGACACGGTAGCGGCCCTGCTCGACCGTGAAGTCCGCGCCCAGCAAGCCGACGGCCACGGGGGCTTCCTGGTGCACGTCCCCGCCGCCGGCGCGGTTGTGGCCCACCTGAAGTTCGCCAATCATCTGCACCAGCAGGTCGTTCAGGTCCTCGCGGCGTTGCACGTGGGCCAATTGCGGCAGGTAGCGGTCATAGACGGCCTGCCAGTCCAGCCCGTGCATGGCGGGGTCGTAGAAGAACTCCTTCTGCATCCACCAGGTCTCGTCGAAGATCTGCTTCCACTCGGCGCGCAGGTCCACGCGCGTGCGCAGGCCGGACAGGTCCAGCGGCTTGCTGTCCGCCTTGTCGTTCGCGTCGCCCACCTCCAGCTTGCCGCCGGCCACGGTCAGCAGCAGCTTCTTGCGGTCCTCGCTCAGCGAGTACTCAGCGACGCCGCTGCGCAGCATCTTGGGCTTGCGCTCCTCGAAGTCGAAACGCCACAGCTCGGCCGTCGCGCGGCGCTCGGCCTGCGGCGGCTCGTTGCTGGCGCCGGGCTGCGGGCGCTGCAGGTAGTACAGCGCACCATCGGCCGCCACGGCCAGCGCGTCGTAGTTGCGCTCGGCCACCGGCAGCGCCACGATGCGATCGGCCAGGCCGTCGAGGTCGATGCGCACCGGCTTGACCTTCTCGTCCTTCTTGGGCTCGTCCTTCTTGGCGTCCGGCTTCTTGGCGTCGTCCTTCTTCTCTTCCTTCTTGTCGTCCTTCTTGCCCTCCTCGTCGCCCGCCTTCGGCGCCAGCGGCGACTTGCCGTCGGCGGCCAGCACGGCGGCATAGAGGCCGGCGCGGCGCGGGCGCTCCTGCGTGGACAGGTCCAGCCCCACCTGGCTGGGCCCGGAGTTGATGGACGCCAGGAAGTAGAGGTAGTCGCCCTTGGGCGAGAAGGCCGGCGCGCCGGCCTGCGACAGCCCGTCGGTCACCGCATGGTTGCGGCCCGTGGACAGGTCGTGCAGCCAGATGCGGCCGAAATAGTTGTCGCCCGACGTCGTGTAGGCCAGCCAGCGGCTGTCCGGCGAGAACGCCACGTCGAAGCCGACGCCGCCCAGCCGGCGCACGTCGGTGGCCACCTTGGCGAGCTGGCCGCGCTGCGGGCCATTCGGAACACTCACCAGGCTGAGCTTGTAGAGGCTCAGGTGGTTGTCCTGCAGCACCAGCCACTGGCCGTCGGCCGACCAGTCCATCAGCGTGAAGTAGCCGGCCTTGGGCAGCGCGATGCGCTCCTTCGCACCCAGCCCGGTCTGCGCCTGCAGCACCAGCTCATGGCGCATGCCGGGCGCGTCGGACAGGTAGGCCACGCGCTGGCCGTCGGCGCTCCACAGCGCATCCTTCTCGCGCACGCCGGCGGTCTCGGTCAGGTTGCGCAGCGTGCCGTCCTTGACCGGCACCGTGAACACCTCGCCGCGCGCGCTCACCAGCACGCGCTTGCCGGTGCTGGACAACTGGGCCGACGTGATGGCCTTGCCGGCGTCCTTCCACTGCGTGCGGGCTAGCGGCGCAGCGCCGGCGAGCTGGATGTCCAGCACTTTGGGCTCGCCGCCAGCGAGCTCGATCTGCTTGATCCGTCCACCGGTCTCATAGACCAGCGTCGTGCCGACGGCGTCCACGCTGCGCACGTCCCACTGCGTCTCGCGCGTCAGCTGGCGCAGCGCCTTGGTGCCCGGGTTGAAGGCGAACAGGTTGGCCGCACCGTCGGCCCGGTCGGAGATGAACACCACCTCGCCGCCCGCCCACACCGGCGCGGAGTCCGTCGCGTTGACGTGCGGGATCTGCTCCCAGGTCTGGCTGGCGATGTCCATGATCCAGACCGGCGGCGTCGTGCCGCCGCGGCTCTGGCGCCAGCCGGACTCGGCCACGTAGGCCGCGCGGTAGGGCCGGTAGGCCAGCCGCTTCCCGTCCGCCGACCAGGCGCCCTCGTAGGCCACCGCCTTCATGACCTGCTTCTCGTAGCCGCCCTCCACGCTCACTTCATAGAGCTGGTTGCTGCGGTTGTTCAGCACCTCGCGCGGCGACGCGAACAGCACGCGCTTGCCGTCGGGGCTCCAGCCGCTGACGACGTCCGGCGTCGGGTGCCAGGTCAGGCGCTTCGGCTGGCCGCCGTCCAGGCCGATGACGTACACGTCCGTGTTGCCGTCGTAGCTGGCCGAGAACGCGATCTGCCGGCCGTCCGGCGAGAAGCGCGGCGCGAACTCGCTGGCGGCGTGGCTGGTGAGCCGGCGGGCGTTGCCGCCGCTGCGGTCGGCCAGCCACAGGTCGCCCGCGTAGACGAAGGCCAGGTGGTCCTTGGAGACGGCGGGCTGGCGCAGCATCAGCGTCGGCTCGGCCGCCTGGGTCGCCAGGCTGGAGGTCATCCACGCCAGGGCCAGGGCAAGACGGGTCAGGGTCATCGGGGTCTCCGACTGAAGTCGCAAAACCGGCGACTCTAGACCGGAAGCCCACCCGGCCTGAAAGTCAGCCCGGCTGGCGCTTGAGCTTGCTCTTGATGCCGCCGGCGATGACCACCACGCCGGGGATCAGGATCATGGCCCAGATGATCTTGTCCAGATTCGTCTTCACCCAGGGCACGTTGCCGAAGATGTAGCCGATGACCGTGATGCCGCACACCCACAGCACGCCGCCGGTCACGTCGTAGAACGTGAACTTGCGCCGCGTCATCTGCGCCACGCCGGCCACGAACGGCGCGAAGGTGCGCAGGAACGGCATGAAGCGCGCCGCGATCAACGTGAAGCCGCCGTACTTCTCATAGAAGGCATGCGCCTTCTCGAACGCGTCCTTGTTGAAGAACTTCGAGTTCTCCCACTGGAACACGCGCGGCCCGAAATGCCGGCCGATGGTGTAGTTGCACTGGTTGCCCAGGATGGCCGCCGCCGTCAGCAGCCCCATGGACAGCCACAGGTCCATCAGCCCCACGCCGCACATGGCGCCGACGACGAACAGCAGCGAGTCGCCCGGCAGGAACGGCATCACGACGACGCCGGTCTCCACGAAGATAATCAGGAACAGCAGCGCGTAGACCCAGGCGCCATAGGTAGCGACGAAGCTGGCCAGGTGCTGGTCGACGTGAAGGATGAAGTCGAGGAGGAAGTGAAGCAGGTCCATGGCGCGGCATTATCAGGACGACTTCGTGACGCCTCGGGGGAAACGATAATCCGCCGGATGGATTTGCCCCTGCCCGACCTTGCCCCGCCTCGCGTGATCCGCGAACTGCCCGATGAGCTGATCAGCCAGATCGCCGCCGGCGAGGTCGTCGAGCGGCCCGCCTCCGTGGTGCGCGAGCTGGTGGACAACGCGCTGGACGCCGGCGCGAAGAACGTGCTGGTCAAGCTGATGGCTGGAGGCGTGCGGGCCATCGTCGTCGAGGACGACGGCTGCGGCATCCCGGTCGCGCAGCTGCCGCTGGCGCTCAAACGCCATGCCACCAGCAAGATCGCGTCGCTGCATGAGCTGGAGTCCGTCGCCACGATGGGCTTCCGCGGCGAGGCGCTGGCCGCCATCGCGTCGGTGTCCGAGATGGCCATCGCCAGCCGCACCGCCGACGCCGCCCACGCCCATAGGCTTGACGCGCGCAGCGGCGAGCTCAACGCCGCCGCCCGCTCGCGTGGCACCAGCGTGGAGGTGCGCGAGCTGTTCTTCGC
Organism: Roseateles sp.; assembly: GCA_041914785.1. Taxonomy (GTDB): domain Bacteria; phylum Pseudomonadota; class Gammaproteobacteria; order Burkholderiales; family Burkholderiaceae_C; genus Pelomonas. Next base: position 4,545 of record JAYSCT010000048.1, on the reverse strand, counting down.
GACGCCCGCGCGCCGCAAGTTCCTGAAGACCGACGCCACCGAGCTGGCGCACTGCGTGGAGGCCGTGCGCCGCCATGCGCTGGCGCGGCCGGATGTGGGCTTCGCGATCTGGCACGAGGGCAAGCTGGTGGACCAGTGGCGCGCCGCGTCGGTGGAGCAGCGCATCGCGGACGTGCTGGGCCAGGATTTCGTCGAAGACAGCCGCGCCTTCGAGCACAGCGCCGGGCCCCTCGCGCTGACCGGCCGCGCCGGCCTGCCCGAGGCCGCCCGCTCGCGGGCCGACCAGCAGTACGTCTGGGTCAACGGCCGCTACGTGCGCGACAAGCTCATCAGCCACGCCATCCGCTCGGCCTACGAAGACGTGCTGCACGGCCAGCGCCAGCCCAGCTACGTGCTGTTCATCGAGATCGCGCCGGAGCTGGTGGACGTCAACGTGCACCCCACCAAGATCGAGGTGCGCTTCCGCGACGGCCGCGCCATCCACCAGGCCGTGCGCCGCGCCTTCATCGACGCGCTGGCCCAGTCGCGCAGCGCCGAGGCGGCCGCCGAGCCCATCGAGTCGGCCATGGCGCCGCTGGCCTTCGAGGCCACGATGCCAGCCACGCTGTACGTGTCGGAGCCGCGCCAGAGCTACACCGCCCCCGCCTTCACGCCGCCCGTGCCGCCCACGGCCGAGCAGGTGCGGCTGTCGCTGGTGCAGGCCGAGGCGCTGTGGCAGCCGGCCAAGCCGGTCGTGCCCACGTCGCTGCCCGACAGCCGCCCCGCGCCGCTGATCGACCTGCCCGCGCTGTCCAAGCAGGACGACTGGCCGCTGGGCCGCGCCATCGCGCAGATCCAGGGCGTCTACATCCTGGCCGAGAACAAGCAGGGCCTGGTCATCGTCGACATGCACGCCGCGCACGAGCGCGTCGTCTACGAGCGCCTCAAGGCCAAGCTGGGCTCGACGACCATCGAGAGCCAGCCGCTGCTGATCCCGGTCAGCTTCGCGGCAACGGCCGAGGAAGTGGCCGCCGCCGAGCAGCATGCCGACACACTGAGCCAGCTAGGGCTGGACGTGTCGCCGCTGTCCACGCGCACGCTGGCCGTGCGCTCGCGCCCGGCGCTGCTGGCGGCCAGCGACCTCGTCGCGCTGACGCGCGAGCTGCTGGCTGAGATGGCCCAGTTCGATGCCAGCTCGGTGCTGGAGCGCGCGCAGCACGAGATCCTGGCGACGATGGCCTGCCACGGCGCCGTGCGGGCCAACCGGCAGCTGACGCTGGACGAGATGAACGCGCTGCTGCGCGACATGGAAGCCACCGAACGCGCCGACCAGTGCAACCACGGCCGCCCCACCTGGCGCCAGCTCGACATGAAAGAGCTGGACGCCCTTTTCCTCCGCGGACGTTGAACCATGGCCACGCTGACCCTCAAGAACAAGAAACCCGCCGCCAAGACCCCCAAATCTCGAACGGCCGACGGCGAGAAGCGCGGCCCCTTGCGCGGCAAGGGCGTCTCCAAACCCCGCCCGACGCTGGCCAAGGCACAGGCCGACCGCGCCGAGCGCGAGGAGCAGTTCCAGAAGGCGCAGGTGCAGCGCAACGAACGCCCCGCGCCGCGGCGCGACGAGCGCCCGGCCCGGGCGAAGCCCGAGGGTTTCCGGCCCGAATACCCGCCGCAGCGCGGCGAGCCCTTCCGCCGCGATGACCGCGGTGATCGTGGCGACCGCGGCGACTGGCCGCGCGACGACCGCCCGGGCCGCCCCGGCCCGCGGCCCGGCGGCTTCCACGCCGACGGCCCGCAGCGCGCGCAACGCGGCGAGCCGGTGCGCCGCAACGAGCACCGCGACGAACGCCCCGCCGACCGCCCGCGCGACGACCGTCCGCCCCGCGTCGACCAGCGCCGCGTGGCCCACCGCGGCCCGGGCTTCGAACCGCCGCAGCCGCGCCGCCCCCCCGTGCGGGAGGTCGAGGCCGAGGACGGCGACCGCCTGTCCAAGCGCATGAGCGAGCTGAAGCTCGCGTCGCGCCGCGAGGCGGACGAATGGATTGCCGCCGGCTGGGTGCGCGTGAACGGCAAGGTGGCCGTGCTGGGCCAGCGCGTCATCGGCGACGTGCAGATCGACATCGACCCCGCCGCCCGCCAGGCGCAGGCACAACTCGTCACCGTGCTGCTGCACAAGCCCATCGGCTACGTGTCCGGCCAGGCCGAGGACGGCTACGAGCCCGCCGTCGTGCTGTTCCAGCCCGAGAACCGCTGGAAGGACGATCCGTCGGGCATCAAGCCCCATCCCAACCACCACCGCCACCTGGCCCCTGCCGGCCGGCTGGACATCGACTCCACCGGCCTGCTGGTGCTGACGCAGGACGGCCGCATCGCCAAGGCGCTGATCGGCGACGACTCGGACATCGAGAAGGAGTACCTCGTGCGCGTCGAATACGTTGGCCTGCCCGGCGCCGATCCCGTGCCCGAGGGCACGCTGCCCAACGCGGCGCTGTCCAACAACAAGCTCGCACTGCTGAACCACGGCTTGTCGCTGGACGGTGAAGAGCTCAAGCCCGCCAAGGTCAGCTGGCAGAACGAGCAGCAGCTGCGCTTCGTGTTGCGCGAGGGCAAGAAGCGCCAGATCCGCCGCATGTGCGAGCTGGTGGGGCTCAAGGTCGTGGGCCTGAAGCGCGTGCGCATCGGCCGCATTCCGCTGGGGCACCTGCCCGTCGGGCAATGGCGTTACCTGGCGCCGTGGGAGCGCTTCTGACCCCGATCTGCGTCGCGGGCCCCACCGGCTGCGGCAAGACGGCCGCCGCGCTGGCCATCGCCGAGGTACTTCCGGTCGAGATCATCAGCGTCGACTCGGCGCTGGTGTACCGCGGCATGGACATCGGCACCGCCAAGCCCACGGCGGCCGAGCAGGCCGCGGTGCCGCATCACCTGATCGACATCCTCGACCCAACGGACAGCTACTCCGCTGCCGAGTTCGTGCGCGACGCCAAGCGCTTGGCCGTTGAGATCGCCGCGCGCGGCAAGCTGCCGCTGCTGGTGGGCGGCACCATGCTGTATTTCAAGGCGCTGTTCGACGGCCTGTCGACGCTGCCGCAGGCCGACGCCGATCTGCGCGCGGCCATCGACGCCGAAGCGGCCGAGCGCGGCTGGCCGGCGATGCATGCGGAGCTGACCCGCCTGGACCCCGAGACCGGCGCACGCCTGGCCCCCAACGACAGCCAGCGCATCCAACGCGCGCTGGAAGTCATCCGCCTGACCGGCCAGCCGCTGAGTGCGCTGCATGCCGCGTCGCGTGACGAGGGGGTCGACTGGCCGCTGTTCTCGCTGGAGCCCACCGACCGCGCTTGGCTGCACGAGCGGCTGGCGCAGCGCTTCGACCAGATGCTGGCGCATGGGTTGATCGACGAGGTGAAGGCGCTGCGCGCGCGCGGCGACCTGTCGCTGGCGCTGCCGTCCATGCGCTGCGTGGGCTACCGGCAGGTGTGGGAGGCGCTGGACGCCGATGAGTTCGATGATTTGCGCGAACGCGGCATCGCGGCGACTCGGCAGCTCGCCAAGCGCCAGGTCACCTGGTTGCGCAGCATGCCCAAGCGGCGCGTCATCGCCTGCGATGGCGCGCAGCCCATCCCCGAACTGCTGGCTGGATTGCAGAGGTTGATGAACGCATGACGGTGCTTTCCGCCCGCGGGCTCGCGAAGAGCTACGCCGACACGCCGGTGTTCACCGGCATCGACCTGGACCTGGCCGCGGGCGAGATCGTCGCGCTGCTGGGCGAATCGGGCAGCGGCAAGTCCACGCTGCTGAACTGCCTGGCCGGGCTGGACGAGGCCGATGCCGGCTCGATCACGCTGGCCGGGCAGGACCTGCGGCCGCTGGGCGACGAGGCGCGCTCGGCGCTGCGGCGGCAGTCGCTGGGCTTCATCTTCCAGGCCTTCCACCTGCTGCCGCACCTGAGCGTGGCGGACAACGTCGCGTTGCCGTTGCGGCTGCTCGGGCAGCGGGACGACGGGCGGGTGGCGGCGATGCTGGAGGCAGTGAACCTTGGTTCGCTGGCGGCGCGCATGCCGCGGCAGTTGTCGGGCGGGCAGTTGCAGCGGGTGGCCATTGCTCGCGCCTTGGTGCACCGGCCGCGGCTGGTGCTGGCGGATGAGCCGACCGGCAACCTCGATGCGCGGCATGCGGCGGAAGTGCTGGAACTGCTGCGGCGCTGCACGCATGACGTTGGCGCGGCGTGCCTGCTGGTGACGCACTCGGAGGTGGCGGCGCAGGCGGCGGATCGTCGTTTGCGACTGGATGCTGATGGGTTGCATGCTTCGTGACTTCGGCTTGACGCCACCGCCCATGCCGGGAGTTCGCCCCGGCGGGCGACCTACTTTCTTGTGCGGACAAGAAAGTAGGCAAAGAAACCGCCCCTGCAAAACCGCCCCTGCGGGGTTCCCTGCGCTGCTTGAATCCCAAGGCCGCGCCGAACTCGCGTCGCTACGCTCTGCTCGGACAGTCGTCGCGAGTCAGTGCTTGAAGCGTGCTGCGCACGCGCCTTGGGATTCAAGCATCACAGGCGGTTTTGAA
>JAYSCT010000047.1:0-32391 GCA_041914785.1 Roseateles sp. | reverse complement strand
CGACCTCGAACATGTCTTCGGGCTTGGGCTCGTCCTTGCCGGCGGCCTTCTGGGCGACCAGCATGATCTGGCGGCCGGCTTCCATCGCGGCTTCCAGCGCCTTGATGGACTTGGGGCGCCCGACGAACAGCGGGATGACCATGTGCGGGAACACGACCACGTCACGCAGCGGCAGCAGCGGCAGCGTGATCGGATCGGCGGGGAGGATGGGGTGTCCGGACATGAAGACCTCTCTTTCTCAGACCGATGTGCGGCCTGAGGGGGCGATTGCAAGTTGAGGGCTTGGTGGCGGTTTACGCGCTGGCCTTTTGTTCGCGATAGACCAGCAAGGGACGTGCCGTGGCGTCCTCGATGTTGTGCTCGTCGAGCACGACCTTCTCGACGCCTTCCAGCGCCGGCAGGTCGAACATGGTGTCGATGAGCGACTGCTCCATGATGGAGCGCAGGCCGCGCGCGCCGGTCTTGCGCGCCAGCGCCTTGCGGGCGATGGCGGCCAGCGCCGGCTTGCGGATTTCGAGCTCGACGCCGTCCATCTCGAACAGTTGCTGGTACTGCTTGACCAGTGCGTTCTTGGGCTCGGTCAGGATCTGGATCAGCGCGTCTTCCGTCAGTTCCCCCAGCGTCGCGACGACGGGCAGGCGCCCCACCAGTTCGGGGATGAGGCCGAACTTGATGATGTCCTCCGGCTCGCACTCGCGGAAAACGTCGCCGACCTTCTTGTCGGACTTGCTCTTCACGGTCGCGCCGAAGCCTATGCCGGACTTCTCGCTGCGGTTCTGGATGACCTTCTCGAGGCCGTCGAATGCACCGCCGCAGATGAACAGGATGTTGGTCGTGTCGATCTGCAGGAAGTCTTGGTTGGGGTGCTTGCGGCCGCCCTGCGGCGGCACCGAGGCCATCGTGCCTTCGACGAGCTTGAGCAGCGCCTGCTGCACGCCTTCGCCGGACACGTCGCGCGTGATGGACGGGTTGTCGGCCTTGCGCGAGATCTTGTCGATCTCGTCGATGTAGACGATGCCGCGCTGCGCACGCTCGACGTCGTAATTGCAGTTCTGCAGCAGCTTCTGGATGATGTTCTCGACATCCTCGCCGACGTAGCCGGCTTCGGTCAGCGTCGTCGCGTCGGCGATCACGAACGGCACGTTCAGCAGGCGTGCCAACGTCTGCGCCAGCAGCGTCTTGCCGGAGCCGGTGGGGCCGATCAAGAGGATGTTGCTCTTGGACAGCTCGACCGATTCCTTGGCCGTCGCCATGTGGCGCAGGCGCTTGTAATGGTTGTAGACGGCCACGGCCAGCGTGCGCTTGGCCACGTCCTGGCCGATGACGTACTGATCCAGGCTGGCCTTGATCTCGCTGGGCACGGGCAGGTCGGACTTGCCGGCGCGCGCTGCGGGAGCCGGCGCGGGGATCTCGTCACGGACGATGTCGTTGCACAGCTCGATGCACTCATCGCAGATGAAGACGGACGGACCGGCGATGAGCTTCTTGACCTCGTGCTGGCTCTTGCCGCAGAAGGAGCAGTACAGAACTTTCTCGCTGGAGGTGCCTTTTTTCTCGGCCATCAGAACTGCTCGATAAAAACTAAGAGGTCGGGGCGGGATGCCTCGAATGATGATAGTCCAAACGATCTCGGGACCCTTGTGGGGATAAGGGTCCCGATTTCGCTGTGATTCCGGAGGCCGGCAACGGCCCTTCAGGACTCAGGGGCGATGTTCCAGCACCTGGTCGATCAGGCCGTAGGTCTGCGCCTCGGCGGCGGACATGAAGTAGTCGCGTTCGGTGTCGGACTGGATTTTCTCCAGCGTCTGGCCCGTGCGCTCGGCCAGGATGCGGTTCAGCGCCTCGCGAGTCTTCAGGATTTCACGCGCATGGATCTCGATGTCCGTTGCCTGGCCCTGCGCGCCGCCCAGCGGCTGGTGGATCATGACCTTGGCATTGGGCAGCGAGAAACGCTTGCCCTTGGCGCCAGCCGCCAGCAGGAACGCGCCCATGCTGGCCGCCATGCCCATGCACAGCGTCGACACATCGGGCTTGATGAAGTTCATCGTGTCGAAGATGGACATGCCGGCCGAAACGCTGCCACCGGGGCTGTTGATGTAGAGCGAGATTTCCTTGTCGGGGTTCTCGCTCTCCAGGAACAGCAACTGGGCGACGACCAGGTTGGCGACGGCGTCATTCACCGGGCCGACCAGGAAGACGATGCGCTCGCGCAGCAGGCGCGAGTAGATGTCGTAGGCGCGCTCGCCACGGCCCGACTGTTCGATGACCATGGGCACGAGGCCGAGATTGCTGGTGTCCAGAGCGCTCATTCAGATCCTTGAAATCAGATTCAACTGCAACCGTTATGGGGGCGGATTATGGCCACGCAAGTAAAAAGGCGCCGGGCCTTGCGGCGCGGCGCCTTCGTCATGCGAAGGGCTTTCAGTTGCCCTGGGCCATCAGCTCGTCGAACGGCAGGGCCTTGTCGGTGACCTTGGCGGTCGCCAGCACGAAGTCCGTGACGTTGTTCTCGACGACGACGGCCTCGACTTCGGCCATGCGCTCACGGTCGCTCAGGTACCAGCGCATGACTTCGGCGGGCTTCTCGTAGCTCTGCGACAGCTCTTCGATGTGCGCCTGCAGCTGGGCCGGCTTGGCCTGCAGGTTGTTGGCGCGCACCAGTTCGGCCACCACCAGGCCCAGGCGCACGCGGCGCTCGGCTTGCGGCTTGAAGATGTCGGCGGGGATCTCGGCCTTGTCGGCGTCCTTCACACCACGCTTCTTCAGGTCCTCGCGGGCCTGGCCGACCATGCGCTCGGCCTCGCCCTGCACCAGCGCGTTGGGCACGTCCAGCTCGGACACGGCCACCAGCGCGTCCATGACGGCGCCCTTGTTGCGGGCCAGCACGCGGAACTTCACCTCGCGCTCGAGGTTCTTCTTGATGTCGGCGCGCAGCGCTTCGACCGTCGCATCCTTGATGCCCAGCGACTTGGCGAACGCCTCGTTCACTTCGGGCAGGTGCTGGGCCTCGATCTTCTTGACGGTGACGAGGAAGTCGGCTTCCTTGCCGGCGACATCCTTGCCGTGGTAATCCTCGGGGAACTGCAGCGGGAAGGTCTTGCTCTCGCCGGCCTTCATGCCACGCACGGCGGCGTCGAACTGCTCCAGCATCTGGCCTTCGCCGATCAGGAACTGGAAGCCTTCGGCCTTGCCGCCCTGGAAGGGCTCGCCGTCGATCTTGCCTTCGAAGTCGATCGTGACGCGATCGCCGACCTGGGCGACGTCGGCCGCGGCGCGCTGGGCGAAGCTGCGGCGCTGCTTGCGCAGGATCTCGACGGTCTTGTCGATGGCTTCTTCGGTGACTTCGCTGGTGACGCGCTCGACTTCAGCGGAGGCCAGGTCGCCGATCTTCACTTCGGGGTAGACCTCGAACGTGGCGTCGAAGGCCATCTGGCCCTCGGGGGCCTGGTCCTTCTGCTCGATGCGGGGCATGCCGGCGACGCGCAGCTGCGCCTCGTTGGCGGCGTTGTTGAAGGCGGCGCCGAGCTTGTCGTTGACGACCTCGTACTGCACCGAGTAGCCGTAGCGCTGGGCGACGACGTTCATCGGCACCTTGCCGGGGCGGAAGCCGTCGGCCTTGACGGTGCGGGCCAGCTTCTTGAGGCGGGCTTCGACTTCGCTGTTGATCTCAGCGGCCGCCACGTGCAGGGTGATGCGGCGTTCCAGCTTTTCAAGGGTTTCGACGGTGACGGCCATGATGGACTCGGGAACAGTTGAAGGACAGTGGTGCGCGGGGCCGGACTCGAACCGGCACGCCCGTGAAGGCGTCAGGACCTAAACCTGGTGCGTCTACCAATTTCGCCACCCGCGCAACGGGTTGGTTCTGGATGGGCTGCCCGTCTTTTCAGACGCCGGCAACCCTTTAGACACGATTCGGGCGATTCGGCAAACCGGCGATTGTAGCGACCCCGCACGGCTTGCCTGCCGCCCCTGGTGCGCGGGGCGGCAAAACCCTGATCGCGAAGCTCAGTTCGGCTCGTGCAATTCGCTGTGCATCTGGCTGTGCAGGCGGCTCTGCTCTTCCTCGCGCGGCCGCATCACGCGGAACCAGGCCGCGTACATGGCCGGCAGCGCCAGCAGCGTCAGCACCGTGGCGACGATGAGGCCCCCCATGATGGCAACGGCCATCGGCCCCCAGAACACGCTGCGCGACAGCGGGATCATGGCCAGCACGGCCGCCGCGGCCGTCAGCACGATGGGCCGGAAGCGCCGCACGGCGGACTCGACGATGGCCGACCAGTCCGGCACGCCACGGGCGCGATCCTGCTCGATCTGGTCGATCAGGATGACCGAGTTGCGCATGATCATGCCCATCAGTGCGATGACGCCCAGCAGCGCGACGAAGCCGAAGGGCCGGTTCAGCAGCAGCAGCGCCATCGCGACGCCGGCGATGCCCAGCGGGCCGGTCAGGAACACCAGCATCGCCCGGCTGAAGCTGTGCAGCTGCAGCATCAGCAGCGTGAAGGTGATGAACAGCATCACCGGCACGCCAGCGGCGATGGAGCCCTGGCCCTTGCTGCTTTCCTCCACGGCGCCGGCGATGTCGATGCGGTAACCCACGGGCATCTGCTTCTGCAGCTCGTCCAGCTTCGGCCAGACTTCCTTCGTGACCGTGGCGCCCTGCAGGCCCTCGGCCACGTCGCCCTGCACGGTGACGGCATAGAGCCGGCCTTCGCGCCACATGACGCCGGGCTCCCAGTCGAACTCGACCTTGGCGATCTGCGTCAGCGGGATGGCGCGGCCCGTGGCCGTGGGCACGTAAGCGTTGCCGATGTCGGTGATGACGGCGCGCTCATCGGCCGGCTGGCGCAGCACGATGTCGATGAGCTTGTCGGCCTCGCGGTACTGGCCGATGACGGTGCCCGACAGCAGCGTGCGCGCCGACTGCGCGAGGCTCTGGCTGGACACGCCCAGCGCACGCGCCTTGTCCTGATCCACGGTCAGGCGCAGCGTCTTGACGTTCTCGTTCCAGTTGTCGTTGACGCCGCGCATGTTGGCGTTGGCGCGCAGGATGTCCTTGGCCTTGTCGGCCCAGTCGCGCACGATCTTGGGGTCGGCGCCCGTCACGCGAAACTGCACCGGGTACGGCACCGGCGGGCCGTTGGGCAGCAGCTTCACCCGGCCGCGCGCCTCCGGGAACTCCTCGGCCAGCACGGCCGGCAGGCGCTTGCGCAGCTCCTCGCGCGCCGTCAGGTCCTTGGGCAGCAGGATGAACTGCGTCACATTGGCCTGCGGGAAGATCTGGTCCAGCGGCAGGTAGAAGCGCGGCAGGCCCGAGCCCACCCAGGCGGTCACGGTCGAGATGCTGGTTTCCTTCAGCATGCGCGCCTCGAAGCGCTTGGCCAGCGCCTCGGTCTCCTGGATGGTGGATCCCTCCGGCAGCCACAGGTCCACCAGCACCTCGGGGCGGCTGGAGTCCGGGAAGAACTGCTGCTGCACGCGGCCCATGCCGACGATGCCCAAGGCGAACACCAGCAGCGTGATGCCGATGGTCTTCCAGCGGTTCTCCACGCACCAGCGCACGACGGCGCGGAAGCGGTTGTAGAACGGCGTGTCGAACAGCTCGTGCACCTCACCCTCGGGCGCCGGCTTGGCCTTCAGCAACAGCGCGCCCAGGTAGGGCACGAAGTACACCGACACCACCCAGGAGATGACCAGCGACGCGGCCGTCACGGCAAAGATCGCGAAGGTGTATTCGCCCACCGTCGACTTGGCCAGGCCGATGGGCAGGAAGCCCACCGCCGTGATCAGCGTGCCGGTCAGCATGGGCATGGCCGTCACGTCGTAGGCGTAGGTGGCGGCGTGCATCTTGTCGTAGCCCTCTTCGAGCTTGCGCACCATCATCTCGACGGCAATGATGGCATCGTCCACCAAGAGCCCGAGCGCGATGATCAGCGAGCCCAGCGAGATCTTGTGCAGCCCCACGCCCCAATAGAACATGGTCGTGAACGTGATGGCCAGCACCAGCGGGATGGTGATGGCGACGACGAGGCCGGGCCAGACGTCGATGCGCAGCGGCCGCGTGTGCAGGCCCAGCGCGATGAAGCTGACGGCCAGCACGATGACGACGGCCTCGATGAGCACGTGCACGAACTCGCCCACCGACGTGGTGACGGCCTTGGGCTGGTCCTGCACCTGCTCCAGCTGGATGCCGGCCGGCAGCTCGCGCTCGATGCCCTTCAGCGCCACGGACAGCGCCTTGCCCATGGCGATGATGTCGCCGCCCTTGGCCATGGAGACGCCCAGCGCCAGCACTTCCTTGCCCTGGTGGCGCACCATGGTGGCCGGCGGGTCCACGTAGGCACGCTTGATCTCGGCGATGTCGCCCAGCCGCAGCTGGCTGGCCACGCCGGTCTGCGGGTTGACGCCGCGGATGGGCACCTCGGCCAGCGCCTGCGCCGACGTGAACTGGCCCTGCACGCGGATCTGGAAGTTGGCGCTGCCGGCGTTGAGCACGCCCGCGCCTTCGACGGCGTTCTGCGCGCCGATCTGCGCGATGACCTGGCTGAAGTCCAGGCCCAACTGGGCGAGGCGCTTCTGCGACACCTCGATGAACAGCTTCTCCGGCTGCACACCGAAGATCTCCACCTTGGCCACGTCCTTGACCTGCAGCAGCGCCTGGCGCACGCGGTCGGCATGCTCGCGCAGCTCCTCGCGGCTGAAGCCGTCGGCCGACAGCGCGTAGATGGAGCCGTAGACGTCACCGAACTCGTCGTTGAAGACCGGCCCCAGCACGCCCTGCGGCAGCGTGGCGCGCATGTCGTTGATCTTCTTGCGCGTCTGGTACCAGAGGTCGGCCACCTCCTTGGGCGGCGTGTTGTCCTTGACCTGGAAGATGGTCAGCGACTCGCCCGGCTTGGTGTACGAGCGGATCTTGTCCGCATGGTTCACCTCCTGCAGCGTCTTCTCGATCTTGTCCGTCACCTGGTCGGCCATCTGCTGCGCCGTGGCGCCAGGCCAGAAGGCCTGGATGACCATCGCGCGGAAGGTGAACGGCGGGTCTTCGTCCTGGCCCAGCTGGAAGTAGGCCGCGAAGCCCATCAGCATCAGCACCACCATCAGGTAGCGCGTCAGCGCCGGGTGCTCCAGCGCCCAGCGCGAGACATTGAAGCGGTCGCTCACCGCGGCCTTGTCGGGAGGGATGTTCATGCGCGCTCCCGGCTCAGCGAGAGGCTGTGGCGGCCGCGGGCGCCGCGGCGGTCGTGCGCGGCGGCACGTAGCGCTTGACCTTCTGCCCCGGCGACAGCACATGCACGCCGGCCACCACCACCTCCTGGCCGGCCGTCAGACCGCCCGCGATGACCACGTCGTTGCCCTCGGCGCCGCCCACCTGCACCGGCTGGGCCTTGACGGTCATGGACGCCGGGTCCAGCAGCCAGACCGAGCTCTTGCCGCCCTGCTGCAACACGGCCGCCAGCGGCAGCTTGATGACGCCCGCCAGTTGCGGCAGCTCCAGCACGACGGTGGCGCTCTGGCCCAGCTTCACGTCCAGCTTGCCGGCGTCGGCCTTGATGAGGAAGGTGCGCGTGACCGGATCGGCCGCCGCGGCCACCTCGCGCAGCGTCAGCGGCGCGGTCTTGTCGCTGCCCCACAGCCTCACCTTCAAGGCGCCGGGCTGGCTGGCCGCGGCCTTCACGCGGGCGATCTGGTCCTCGGGCACCGAGAAGACGATGTCGCGCGGGCCGTCCAGCGCGACGCTGACCACCGGCGTGCCGGCGGCCAGCACCTGGCCCGGCTCGGCATTGACGCCGGTGACGACGCCCGCGCCGTCGGCCACCAGCTGGGCATACGCCGCCTGGTTGCCCTGCACATCGGCCTGCGCCTTGGCCTGCTCTAGCTGCGCCTGGGCGGCCTTGAAGGCGGCGTCGCGCCGCTCCAGCTCGGCGGCGCTGATGAAGCCCTGGCGCTGCAGGTCGACAAATCGCTTGTAGTCGGCACCCAGCTGGTCGCGGTTGGTGCGCGCGGCGGCCACGCCGGCGGCGGCGGCGGCTTCGGCGAGCTTCAGGTCCTGGCCATCGATGCGGGCCAGCACCTGGCCGGCCTTCACGGTGTCACCCAGGTTCACGGTGCGCTCCAGCAGCTTGCCGCTGACACGGAACGACAGCCGTGATTCGACCCGCGCCCGCGCCTCGGCCGCATACTCATGGCTGGCGCTCGCCGCACCGGCGCTGACGACCTGGGTGCGCACCGCGCGCTCGGGCTCGGGCGCGGCAGCTTGCTTACCGCAGGCCGAAAGCAGGGCCGCCAACAGCAGGGGCGGCGCGAGACGCAGAAGATGGGGCATGCAGACCTCGGCAGAGATGGGCGCCAGCCTCGAAATTTAATGACCGGCGGGTCAGTAATGTATTCAGACCCTGTGACGGCTGTCAAACCTCGAAGAGGTTCGCTGGAACGGCGGGCATTTGCAAGCGGAAGTTGAGAAACAGCTTGAGCGTCGACCACTACGAGAACTTCCCCGTTGCCTCCGTGCTGTGCCCGCCCGCGTTGCGACCGGCCGTCGTGGCCCTCTACCACTTCGCCCGCACCGCCGACGACCTGGCCGACGAGGGGGACGCCGGCCCCGCCGAGCGCCGCCAGGCGCTGCGCGACTACCGCGCCGACCTGGCCGCCACCGTTGCCGGCCGGCCGCCGTCGCCGCGCTGGCCGCGCGTCTTCGCGCCGCTGGCGCGCGAGATGCACCGGCTGCAGCCCGCCCTGCTGCTGGACCTGCTGGACGCCTTCGAGCAGGACCTGGCACCGCCCCGCTACCGCGACCGCGCGCACCTGCTGGACTACTGCCGCCGCTCGGCCAACCCGGTCGGCCGCCTGCTGCTGGGGCTGTACGGCGTGGCCGACGCGGCGTCGCTGCGCCGCTCGGACGCCATCTGCTCGGCGCTGCAGCTCATCAACTTCTGGCAGGACTTCACCCGCGACGGGCCCAACGGCCGGCTCTACGTGCCGCAGGACGACCTGGCACGCCACGGCGTGAGCGCCGACGACGTGCTGGCCTGCCGGGACAGCCCGGCCGCACGCGCGCTGATCGCCGACCTCTGCGGCTGGGCCCGCGCACTGATGCGCGACGGTGCGCCGCTGGCGCGCACGCTGCCCGGCCGCGCCGGCTGGGAGCTGCGCCTGGTCGTGCAGGGCGGCCTGCTCATCCTCGACAAGATCGCCGCCGGCCGCCACGACAGCCTGCTGCGCCGCCCCGCCGTCGGCAAGGGGGATTTGCCGCGCCTCCTCTGGCGTGCGCTGACAATGCGCGCCACATCATGAGTCCCGAGCAATACGTCCAGGAGAAAGCCGCGGCCAGCGGCTCCAGCTTCTATTACGCCTTCCTGTTCCTGCCGCCGCCGCGGCGCGCGGCCATCACGGCCTTCTACGCGTTCTGCCGCGAGGTCGACGACGTCGTCGACGAGACGCAGGACGCCGGCGTCGCCGCGACCAAGCTGGCCTGGTGGCGCAAGGAAGTCGCCGCGGCCTTCGCCGGCCAGCCCAGCCACCCGGCCATGAAGGCGCTGATGCCGCACGTGGCGGCTTACGACATCCGGCTGGAGCACCTGAACGCCGTCATCGAAGGCTGCGAGATGGACCTGCAGCAGACCCGCTACCTGGACTACGCCGGCCTGGCCCGCTACTGCCACCTGGTGGCCGGCGTCGTCGGCGAGGTGGCCAGCGGCATCTTCGGCCGCACGCAGCCGCAGACGGTGGACTACGCCCACAAGCTGGGCCTGGCCATGCAGCTGACCAACATCATCCGCGACGTCGGCGACGACGCGCGCCGCGGCCGCATCTACCTGCCGGTGAACGAGCTGCAGCAGTTCGGCGTCAAGGCCAACGAGATCCTGTTGCGCAGCAAGCCCTGGGGCTACAGCGAGCGCTTCACTGCGCTGATGCAGTTCCAGGCCCGGCGCGCGCACCAGCTCTACGACGAGGCGCTGGCGCTGCTGCCCGCTGCCGACCGCGCCGCACAGAAGCCCGGGCTGATGATGGCCAACATCTACCGCGCGCTGCTCGTCGAGATCGAGCGCGAGAACTTCCAGGTGCTGCACCAGCGCATCTCGCTGACGCCGGTGCGCAAGCTCTGGATCGCGATGAAAACCAACTGGCGCGGACGTTGAAGGTCGCCGTCGTCGGGGGGGGCTGGGCCGGCATCTCGGCCGCGGTCACGCTGGCCGATGCCGGCCATGACATCACCGTCTTCGAGATGGCGCCGCAGCTCGGCGGCCGTGCGCGCAGCGTGGCCGGGGCGCCTGACTACGACAACGGCCAGCACATCCTCATCGGCGCCTACCGCGACAGCCTCGCGCTGATGCGCCGGCTGGGCGTGGACCCCGACGCGGTGCTCAAGCGCCTGCCGCTGGCCCTGCCCTACCCCGGCGAGCCGGGCCTGCGGCTGCCGCCGGGCCCGCCGCTCGTCGCCTTCACGCGCGGCGTGCTGGCGCACCGCGGCTGGCCGCTGGGCGCGCGGCTGGGGCTGCTGCTGGCGGCCGGCGGCTGGCTCGCGCGAGGCTTCCGCTGCGACGCGGCCTTGAGCGTCGCCCAGCTGTGCGCAGGCCTGCCCGGGCCCGTCAAGCGCGACCTGATCGATCCGCTGTGCGTGGCGGCGCTGAACACGCCGGCATCCCAGGCCAGCGCGCGCGTCTTCCTGCGCGTGCTGAAGGACGCGCTGTTCAGCGGCGCCGGCAGCGCCGACCTGCTGCTGCCGCGGCGGCCGCTGTCCGAGCTGCTGGCCGGCCCGGCGACGGCCTGGCTGGGCGAGCGGCTGCGGCTGGGCGCGCGCGTGCACGCCCTCGAACCCGGCTGGCGCGTGGACGGCGAGGCCTTTGACGCCGTCGTGCTGGCCTGCACCAGCGTGGAGGCCGCGCGGCTGACGGCAGGCATCGCGCCCGCGTGGTCGGCCACCGCCCAGGGCCTGGGCTTCGAGCCCATCATCACCGTCTACCTGCACAGCCCCGGCAGCGCCCTGCCCTCACCGATGCTGGCGCTGCGCGAGGGGCCGGATTCACCGGCCCAGTTCGTCTTCGACCATGGCGCTTTAGGCAGCGCGCCGGGCCGCTTCGCCTTCGTCGTCAGCGGTGCCGCGCCGTGGGTGGCGCGCGGCGGCTGCGCCGAGGCCGTGCTGGCGCAGGCGGCGCGCGAGCTGCGCTGGGCCACGCCGCCCGTCATCGACAAGGTGCTGAACGAGAAGCGCGCCACCTTCGCCTGCACGCCCGGCCTCGCGCGGCCGCCGGCCCTCATCGCACCGGGCCTGTGGGCGGCCGGGGACTACGTCGACGGCCCCTACCCGGCCACGCTGGAAGGCGCCGTGCGCGCGGGGCGCGACGCGGCTCAAGGCGTCGCCGGCACTGGCGCGAACGGCGCGGCCAGCGGCTCGCCGACGAACACGCCCTGAGCCGGCCAGGCGACGCTGTGCCAGTAGGCCTCCAGCGCGCTGACGCCCTGCGCGTAGGCCTGGATCAGCACCTGCGGGTGCGGGAACTTCTGCAGGTGGTTGCAGGGCTCGCTGGCCGTGCCGTAGGTCGCCGTGGCGCCAGCGTCGATCCAGTCGAGGATGTTCGTCTGGCCCTCGCCCACCGGGCGGTCCAGCTGTCCGCCGAACGACGTCAGGTGGTCGGCCAGCGCGCCGGGCAGCCACTCGCCGCCCAGCGGCGTGGGCACGCGCGCCAGGCCGGTCTGGTAGACCAGCGTGCGGCGCATGGCCGGCAGCGCGTCGCTCCTGACTCGCGCGACCTCGAAGCCGGCCACGCCGGGCACCGGGCCCGCCGGCGGAAACAGCCGCTCGCGGACGTTGCGGTTGGCGTCGGGCGTGGCGGCGAGGTAGGCCATCACGGGCTGAGACGTGCCGCCGGCCAGCGAATGATCGGACGCGATGCCGCGCTCGATCATCGCCATCGCCGCCGGCACCGAGCGCGCCGCCAGCTGCATGGCGGGCCGCAGGCCCAGCACGATCCACGGCCGGGCGCCGAAGTAGTTGACATAGGCGCTGGGGCGCGTGGGCGCACAGCTGTTGGCGCAGACGTCGGGCTGCAGCCCCTGGCCCAGCGCGCCGGTCAGCGAGTTGCAGTCCACCGCATAGGGCTGCACCCAGGCCAGCGCCAAGCCGTTGACGGTCTCGGGCAACTGGCTGCGGAGGGCGTCGTTCAGCGCGGTGAACTCGTCACGCGTCAGGCTGGCGCGCTGCGGCAGCTGCACGCGCACGATGTTGGCGTCCGGGATGCCGCGGCGCCGGGCGTAGTACTCGCCGACGGCCACCGAGTACGGGTCGGCCGTGTTGATGACCAGGCCCAGTTCCGCCGCCGTGATGCGGCCGTACAGCTTGGGCATGCGCAGCCACGCTGCCGGCGCGTCGGCCGCCTGGGCCAGGCCCGCACCCGCCCACAACAGCAACGCGCCGAGGGCTTGCCACGTTCTGAAGCCCGCTTTCGCCATACAAAACACCCGCAATCTCCTCCACAATGACGGCATGAAATCCAAAGAAGCGCAGACGCCGGCGATCCAGGTGCTGGAGCGCATGTTCGCGCTGCTGGACGTGCTGGCCCAGCACCAGGACCCCGTGTCCCTGAAGGCGCTGTCCGAGGCCACCGGCCTGCACCCGTCGACGGCCCACCGCATTCTCAATGACCTGACGCTGGGTCGTTTCGTGGACCGGCCCGAAGCCGGCAGCTACCGCCTGGGCATGCGCATGCTGGAGCTGGGCAACCTGGTGAAGGCACGGCTGGACGTGCGCGACGCCGCGCTGCCCGCGATGCGCGAGCTGCACAAGTTCACCCACCAGCCGGTCAACCTGTCGGTGCGCCAGGGCGACGAAATCGTCTACATCGAGCGCACCTACTCCGAGCGCTCGGGCATGCAGGTCGTGCGCGCCGTCGGCGGCCGTGCGCCGCTGCACCTCACGTCCGTGGGCAAGCTGTTCCTGGCCAGCGACGACAGCCCGCGTGTGCGCGCCTACGCCACCCGCACCGGCCTGGCCGGGCACACGCGCAACAGCCTCACCGACATCGGCGCGCTGGAGCGCGAACTGGCCATGGTGCGCCAGCGCGGCATCGCGCGCGACGACGAGGAGCTGGAGCTGGGCGTGCGCTGCATGGCCGCCGGCATCTATGACGACCAGGCCAAGCTGGTGGCCGGCCTGTCCATCTCGGCCCCGGCCGACCGGCTGGAGGAGAGCTGGGTGGTGCGGTTGAAAGAGACCGCCGCGCAGATCTCCACGGCGTTGGGCTACCGGGCCTGAAACAAGAACGGCGCCGTGAGGCGCCGTTTTCATGGGCGGATCACCCGTCAGAGCTTGGTCGAGACCGTCGCCGCGTGTTCGCCCGGCTGGGACGCCAGCCACTTGCGCATGCGCTCGGCGTCCGCAATCCGCGAGGCCTTGCCGCTGGAGTCCAGGAACACCATGATGAGTTTGCGGCCGGCCATGCTGGCCTGCATGACCAGGCACTTGCCGGCCTCGTTGATGAAGCCGGTCTTCTGCAGGCCGATGTCCCACAGCGGGTTGGACAGCAGGCCGTTGGTGGAGCGGAACTGCACCAGGCGCTTGCCCAGCGACACGCGCGCCTCGCGCGACGTCGACAGCTCACGCAGGATGGGCACCTGGCTGGTCACGTTGACGAGCTTGGCCAGGTCGGCCGCGCTGCTCTGGTTGCGGCTGGACAGGCCGGTGGGCTCCACGTAGTGCGTGTCCGTCATGCCCAGCGCCGCGGCCTTGGCATTCATCGCGGCGACGAACGCCGACAGGCCACCGGGGTAGTTGCGGCCCAGCGCGTGCGCGGCGCGGTTCTCGCTCGACATCAGCGCCAGGTGCAGCATCTCGCCGCGCGTCAGCGTCGTGCCGAAGGCCAGGCGCGAGCCGGTGTTCTTCTCGGTGTCCTTGTCCTCGTCGGTGACGGTCAGCTTCTCGTCCATCGGCAACCCGGACTCGACGACCACCAGCGCCGTCATCAGCTTGGTGATGGACGCGATGGGCAGCACGGCCTGCGGGTTCTTGGAGAACAGCACCTCGTTGGTGTTCTGGTCCAGCACGTAGGCGACGCTGGACTTCAATGACAGCGGGTCGTCCGCGTCATGCAGGCCGGCCACCTGGCCGAACGTGGGCACGGCGCGCACCACCGGCGCGGCCTGCTTGCGCAGCACGACGGACTTGACCTTGCGCGTCTGCGTGGCGGACGCCTTGGCCTTGGTGGATTTGCTGGCGACGGCCTCGGCCGTGCCGGTCACGGCCAGCAGGCTGAGGCTCAGGAATACGGCGGCAAATGGAATCTTCAACGGGGTCCCCAACAGCAGGGCGGCAGTGTACGTGACGCCAAAATCACTGACAAGATAAGAACTTAGGCCAGATACCTCAAGTGAGGTCTCGTGCCGGTCCCATCGCGTTGCAGCGGGTCCAACGTTCGCAAGTAGGCCTGGGCTGACAGACGACGTGTATCAGGATCAGCCCCAGATGGCCCACCGGCCTTCCCGCACGCTGCACGCGGGTGACCTTGGCGCGATTCTGTGGCCGGCGCCCGGTGCGGGAAGCGCCAGCTGGGGGGCGAATTCGCGCCAGATTCCACACCAGCGGGTAACGATTGCAGCCGGCGTGACGCGGGTCACGCCGGTTACAGCGCCCGGGCGGCGGCTACCCCTGCGCGGCGACCCGCTCGGCCTTGCTCTGCAGCTTGTTCAGCGCCGACAGATAGGCCTTGGCCGAGGCCACGACGATGTCCGGGTCGGCGCCCACGCCGTTGACGACGCGGCCGGCATGCTGCAGCCGCACCGTCACCTCGCCCTGCGACTCGGTGCTGCCGCCGGTGATGGCGTTGACGGAGTACAGCAGCATCTCGGCGCCCGACTGCACGACCGACTCGATGGCCTGCAGCGTCGCGTCCACCGGGCCGTTGCCGTCGCTCTCGGCACGGTGCTCCTGCGCGCCCACCGCAAAGACGATGGCCGCATGCGGGCGCTCGCCGGTCTCGCTGCGCTGCGACAGCGACAGCAGCCGGAAGTGCTCCTGCTCGGCCGTCACCGACTCGTCCATGACGAGGGCGATGATGTCCTCGTCGAAGATCTCGTTCTTGCGGTCGGCCAGGTCCTTGAAGCGCACAAAGGCGGCGTTGACCTCGGCCTCGCTCTCCAGCTCGACACCCAGTTCCTGCAGCCGCTGCTTGAAGGCGTTGCGGCCCGACAGCTTGCCCAGCACGATCTTGTTGGCCGCCCAGCCCACGTCCTCGGCACGCATGATCTCGTAGGTGTCGCGCGCCTTCAGCACGCCGTCCTGGTGGATGCCGCTGGCATGTGCGAACGCGTTGGCGCCGACGACCGCCTTGTTGGGCTGCACGACGAAGCCGGTGGTCTGCGACACCAGCTTGGAGGCGGGCACGATCTGCGCCGTCTCGATGCCGACGTCCAGGCCGAAGTAGTCGCGCCGCGTGCGCACGGCCATGACGACCTCTTCGAGCGAGCAGTTGCCGGCGCGCTCGCCCAGGCCGTTGATCGTGCACTCGATCTGCCGCGCGCCGCCCAGCTTCACGCCGGCCAGCGAGTTCGCGACAGCCAGCCCCAAGTCGTTGTGGCAGTGCACGCTCCAGATGGCCTGGTCGCTGTTGGGCACCTTCTCGCGCAGGCGGCGGATGAAGTCGCCGTACAGCTCGGGGATGGCATAGCCCACCGTGTCGGGGATGTTGATGGTGCCGGCGCCCTCGCGGATCACCGCCTCGCAGACGCGGGCCAGGAAGTCGATGTCGGAGCGGTAGCCGTCCTCGGGGGAGAACTCGATGTCGCCGCACAGGTTGCGCGCGAAGCGCACCGCCAGCGTCGCCTGGTCCAGCACCTGCTCGCGCGTCATGCGCAGCTTCTTCTCCATGTGGAGTTCGCTGGTGGCGATGAAGGTGTGGATGCGCGCGCTGCTGGCGCCGGCCAGCGCCTCGGCGGCGCGCGAGATGTCGCGGTCGTTGGCGCGGGCCAGCGAGCAGACGGTGCTGTCCTTGATGGCCGCGGCGATGGCCTTCACGGCCTCGAAGTCGCCGTTGCTGGACGCCGCGAAGCCGGCCTCGATGACGTCGACCTTCATGCGCTCCAGCTGGCGTGCGATGCGCAGCTTTTCCTCGCGCGTCATGGACGCGCCGGGCGACTGCTCGCCGTCGCGCAGCGTGGTGTCGAAGATGATGAGCTTGTCGGTCATCGCACGTTTTCCTCTCGAATCTGGGGCACCGTGACGGGTGCGCGGGACAGGCCGGACAGGATGGCCTGCATGGATGCACGCACGATGCTGCCATCAATGCCGACACCGTGGCGCGTCACGTCGCCAACGCGCAGCTCCAGGTAGGCCACCGCGCGCGCATCGGCGCCGCTGCCGATGGCGTGCTCGTGGTAGTCCAGCACGCGCACTTCCTGGCCGAGCCGCGCGGACAACGCGTTGACGAAGGCGTCGATGGGCCCGTTGCCCTCACCCTGCACGTGGCCCATCCAGCCGCCCAGCACGACCTCGGCCGACAGACGCATCGCGCCGCCCGCCACCTCGGTCATCTGCGGCTGCACGACGGCAGCGGCGGCGCTGCCAATGCCGTACTCACGCTCGAAGATCGCGTGGATGTCCGCGGCCGTGAGCTCCTTGCCGGCGTCGTCCATGACGCGCTGCACGACCTGGCTGAACTCGATCTGCAGCCGGCGCGGCAGCTCCAGGCCGTACTCGGTCTCCAGCAGGTAGGCGATGCCGCCCTTGCCGGACTGGCTGTTCACGCGGATGACGGCGTCGTAGCTGCGGCCCAGGTCCTTGGGGTCGATGGGCAGGTAGGGCATGTCCCAGATGTCGCCGGGCTGGCGCGCGGCGAAGGCCTTCTTGATGGCGTCCTGGTGGGAGCCGGAGAAGGAGGTGTACACGAGATCGCCCACGTACGGATGGCGTGGGTGGACCGGGATCTGCGTGCAGTGCTCAACGCAGCGGCGCACCTCGTCGATGTCCGAGAAGTCCAGCTGCGGGTCCACACCCTGGGTGTAGAGATTCAGTGCGATGTTGACGAGGTCGACATTGCCGGTGCGCTCGCCGTTGCCGAACAGGCAACCCTCGACGCGGTCGGCGCCGGCCATCAGCGCCAGCTCGCCGGCCGCCGTGCCCGTGCCGCGGTCGTTGTGCGGATGGACGGACAGCACGATGCTGTCGCGCCGCTCGAGGTGGCGGTGCATCCACTCGATCATGTCCGCGAAGATGTTGGGCGTGCTGTGCTCGACCGTGGACGGCAGGTTGATGATGCACTTGCGTTCGGGCGTCGGCGCCCACACGGCGGTGACGGCATCGACGACGCGCTTGCTGAAGGCCAGCTCGGTGCCCGAGAACATCTCGGGCGAGTACTCGAAGCGCCAGTCCGTGCCCGGCCGCGCGGCGGCCAGGTCCTTGATCTGGCGGGCGTGCGAGGCGGCCAGCTCGACGATGCCGTCCTCGTCCTGCCCCAGCACGACGCGGCGCATGATGGGCGCCACCGCGTTGTAGACATGCACGATGACGCGCCTGGCGCCGTCCAGCGCCTCGAAGGTGCGCTCGATGAGGTGGGACCGCGCCTGCGTCAGCACCTGGATGCTCACGTCGTCGGGGATGTGGCCGCCGTCGATCAGCAGACGCACGAAATCGAACTCGGTCTGCGACGCAGACGGGAAGCCGACCTCGATCTCCTTGAAGCCGATCTTCACCAGCTGCTGGAACATGCGCAGCTTGCGCGCGATGTCCATGGGCTCGATGAGCGCCTGGTTGCCGTCCCGCAGGTCGGTGCTCAGCCAGATCGGCGCACGGGTCAGCACGGCATCGGGCCAGGTGCGGTCCGGCAGTGCGACGGGTGCGAAGGGGCGGTACTTGAGCTGCGGTTGCTTCAACATGGTGGGTCCATCCGAGGGGGTGGGCGCAACCTGCAGCTGTCAGAAACTCGAACGGCCCGCTGCGGTTGCAAACGGGCCGTTGGGGTCAGGGGTGAGCGAACGCGCGCGACTGACTAGCGAACCCGTGGTTCCTCTAGGGCTAGTAGCAGTTCAATTCGCGTGGCGCAGCTCATGGGGCTGGAATCTAGCACGAAAGCCTACTGGTGCAAGCCGCGCTCATCGGGCTCGTCGGTGCTCGTGGAGATGACGCTGACGGGCTTGCCCTTGGCCTTGCGCCAGGCGTAGATGACATAGCCCGACAGCCCGTAAACACAGAAGACACCGAAGAGAACGCGCGATGGATCGAGTGCGGCGAGACCGATGCCGAGCATGATCACGACCAGCACGAAGAAGGGCACGGAGCGCCTTCTGTCGAACACTTTGAAGCTGTAGAAGGGAGCATTCGTCACCATCGAAAGCCCGGCAAACAGCGTGATGCCGTAGGCCGCCCACGCGACCCAGCTGCCCGGCTGCACGCCGGTGTAGCTGGCCTGGTCGACGACCGCCCAGATCAGCCCGATGACCAGTGCCGCCGCGGCGGGGCTGGGCAGGCCCTGGAAGTAGCGCTTGTCGACGACGCCGATGTTGACGTTGAAGCGCGCCAGGCGCAGCGCCGCACCGGCGATGTAGACGAAGGCCGGGATCCAGCCCGGCTTGCCCATGTCCTTGAGCGCCCACATGTAGACGATCAGCGCCGGCGCGGCGCCGAAGGCGACCATGTCGGACAGGCTGTCCATCTGCTCGCCGAAGGCGGACTGCGTGTTGGTCATGCGCGCGACGCGGCCGTCCAGGCTGTCCAGGATGGCGGCAGCGAAGATGGCCACGCAGGCGACCTCGAACCGGCCATTCATGGCCATGACGATGGCGTAAAAGGCGCTGAACAGGGCGCCCAGCGTGATGGCGTTGGGCAGTGCGTAGATGCCTTTGCGGCGCGGGCGGACGGCGAGGCTGGGCTCGTCATCCTCGATGGGATCAGGGGTCATGGGCGGCAGGATAGCGCAGGGGCCTGCTGACACGGGCCGGCGCACACCAAAACTAGCATGCAGCGCCACACAGGAGCTCCCATGCTGCAAGACCTCGACCCCGCCGCGCCCACGGACTTCGATTTCATCCTCGGTGACTGGCTCGTGCTGCACGAACGGCTCGATGCGCGCCTGGCGGGTTGCACGACGTGGTCTTGCTTCGAGGGGCGGTCGTCCACGCGCAAGACACTGGGCGGCTGGGGCAATGTGGAGGACAACCTGCTGCACCTGCCCAGCGGCGACTACCGCGCCGCGGCGGTGCGGTCGTTTGACCGCATCTCCCGCACCTGGGCCATCTGGTGGCTGGACGGCAGATCACCGCATTCGCTTGACCAGCCCGTGCTCGGCAGTTTCGAGAACGGCGTGGGTCACTTCTTTCAGACGACCAGCTGGACGGTCGCCCCATCCGCGTGCGCTTCACCTGGCACATCGATGGCCATGGGCAGCCGCGATGGGAGCAGGCGTTCTCGCCCGACGGCGGCACCCACTGGGAGACCAACTGGCGCATGCGGTTCATCCGCAGCGGCGCCTGAGTGAAAAAGGCCGGCGCCCTGCGGCACCGGCCTTTTGTCACTCACGCCGAGGCGGCAATCAGTTCTTGGACTTGTCGACCAGCTTGTTGGCCTTGATCCAGGGCATCATGTCGCGCAGCTTGGCACCGACCTGCTCGATCGGGTGCTCGGCGGTCAGGCGACGGCGGCTGATCAGCGTCGGGGCGCCGGCCTTGTTCTCCAGGATGAAGGACTTGGCGTACTCGCCGGTCTGGATGTCCTTCAGGCACTGGCGCATCGCGTTCTTGGTGTCCTCGGTGACGACGCGCGGGCCGGTCACGTACTCGCCGTACTCGGCGTTGTTCGAGATCGAGTAGTTCATGTTCGCGATGCCGCCTTCGTAGATCAGGTCCACGATGAGCTTGAGCTCGTGCAGGCACTCGAAATAGGCCATCTCGGGCGCGTAGCCGGCTTCCATCAGCGTCTCGAAGCCGGCCTTGATCAGCTCGACGGCGCCGCCGCACAGCACGGCCTGCTCGCCGAACAGGTCGGTCTCGGTCTCTTCGCGGAACGAGGTCTCGATGATGCCGGCCTTGCCGCCGCCGTTGGCCGCGGCGTAGCTCAGGGCCAGGTCACGCGCCTTGCCGGTGGTGTCCTGGTAGACGGCGATCAGGTGGGGCACGCCGCCACCCTGGCGGTAGGTGCCGCGCACGGTGTGGCCGGGGGCCTTGGGGGCGACCATCCAGACGTCGATGTCGGCGCGCGGCTGCACCTGGCCGTAGTGCACATTGAAGCCGTGGGCAAAAGCCAGCGAGGCGCCGGCCTTCAGGTTGGGGGCGACTTCCTTGTTGTAGACGTCGGCGATCTGCTCGTCGGGCAGCAGGATCATGACGACGTCGGCCGACTTCACGGCCTCGGCGATCTCGGCGACCTTCAGGCCGGCGCCTTCCGCCTTGGCCCAGGACGCGCCGCCGCGGCGCAGCGCCACGGTGACCTTGCAGCCGCTGTCGTTCAGGTTCTGCGCGTGGGCGTGGCCTTGTGAGCCGTAGCCGATGATGGTGACGTTCTTGCCCTTGATGAGGCTGAGATCGGCGTCCTTGTCGTAGTAGACGTTCATGGTGATTTCTCCAGGTTCAGCGGCTGATGGCCGGTTGGGCAAAAAGATTGATGAGTCGTGTCTGGTCAAGCGGCCACCGCAGAACCGGCTTTGCCGGGCTGCCCGTGGCGCCCCCTTGAGGGGGCACGCGAAGCGTGTAGGGGGTGGGTCATACCCTCAGGATGCGCTCGCCGCGGCCGATGCCGCTGGCGCCGGTGCGGACGGTTTCCAGGATCGCCGCGCGGTCGATCGCGTCGATGAAGGCGTCGAGCTTGCCGGCGTCGCCGGTCAGCTCGATGGTGTAGGTCTTCTCGGTCACATCGATGATGCGGCCGCGGAAGATGTCGGCGGTGCGCTTGATCTCCTCGCGCTCCTTGCCGACGGCGCGCACCTTGATGAGCATCAGCTCACGCTCGGTGTAGTTGCCCTCGGTCAGGTCGACGACCTTGACGACCTCGATGAGGCGGTTCAGGTGCTTGGTGATCTGCTCGATGATCTCGTCGCTGCCGGTCGTGACGATGGTCATGCGCGACAGCGACGCATCCTCCGTCGGCGCCACGGTGAGGCTCTCGATGTTGTAGCCACGGGCGGAGAACAGGCCGACCACGCGCGACAGCGCGCCGGGCTCGTTCTCGAGGAGCAAGGCAATGATGTGTTTCATGGGGATCTCGTCCTTCGCGCTCTTCAGCGCCGCCGGCGGTAACCGGCGAGCCTTGGCAGCGGGTTCGATGCAAAAAGGGAGGCCTGCCTTCGTCGGCTGTGCCCGCCATCCACCGCCGGCGTCAGCGAGGGCGGCAACCCTCGCCATCACCTGCGGCTTCAGCCGGTCACAGGTCTTCCGACCCCAGCAGCATTTCGGAAATACCCTTGCCCGCCTTGACCATGGGCCAGACGTTCTCGGTCGGGTCGGTGCGGATGTCCAGGAACACCGTGCGGTCCTTCAGGCGCATCGCTTCCTTCAGCGCGCCCTCCACGTCCGACGGCTTCTCGACCAGGATGCCCACGTGGCCGTAGGCCTCGGCCAGCTTCACGAAGTTGGGCAGCGCATCCATGTAGCTGTGCGAGTAGCGGCCTTCGTAGTCGAGCTGCTGCCACTGGCGCACCATGCCCAGGTAGCGGTTGTTCAGCGAGACGATCTTGATCGGCGTCTTGTACTGGAAGCAGGTCGACAGCTCCTGGATGCACATCTGGATGCTGCCCTCGCCGGTGATGCAGAACACGTCCGACTCCGGCTTCGCCAGCTTGATGCCCATCGCATACGGCAGGCCCACGCCCATCGTGCCCAGGCCGCCGGAGTTGATCCAGCGGCGCGGCTCGTCGAACTTGTAGAACTGCGCGGCCCACATCTGGTGCTGGCCGACGTCCGACGTGATGTAGGTGTCGCGGTCGCGGGTCAGCTTCCACAGCGTGTCGACCACCATCTGCGGCTTGATCACCTCGTCCGAGCCCTTGTAGGCCAGGCAGTCGCGGCGGCGCCACTCGTTGATCTGGCTCCACCAGGCGTTGACGCTGTTCGCATCCGGCTTGGCCTGCGCTTCCTTCAGTTGCGCGATCAGCTCCTGCAGCACGTCCTTCACGTCGCCGACGATCGGGATGTCGACGCGCACGCGCTTGGAGATCGACGACGGGTCGATGTCCACGTGGATGATCTTGCGCTCGACCGAGCCGAAGTGCTTGGGGTTGCCGATGACGCGGTCGTCGAAGCGCGCGCCCACGGCCAGCAGCACGTCGCAATGCTGCATGGTCATGTTGGCTTCGTACGTGCCGTGCATGCCCAGCATGCCGAGGAAGCGCGGGTCGGTGCCGGGCATCGCGCCCAGGCCCATCAGCGTGTTCGTGCAGGGGAAGCCCAGCAGGTCGACCAGCTGGCGCAGCTCCGCCGTCGCCTCACCGAGGATGACGCCGCCACCGGTGTAGATGTAGGGACGCTTGGCCTGCAGCAGCAGCTGAACCGCCTTGCGGATCTGGCCGCTGTGGCCCTTCTTGGCCGGGTTGTAGGACCGCATCTCGATGCGGTCCGGGTAGCTGAACGTCGTCTTCGCGAGCGACACATCCTTGGGGATGTCGACCACCACCGGACCGGGCCGGCCGGTGCGGGCGATGTGGAACGCCTTCTTCAGCGTCATCGCGAGGTCGCGCACGTCCTTGACCAGGAAGTTGTGCTTGACGATGGGACGCGTGATGCCAACCGTGTCGCACTCCTGGAACGCATCCAGGCCGATCGCCGGCGTGGGGACCTGACCCGTGATGATGACCATCGGGATCGAGTCCATGTAGGCGGTCGCGATGCCGGTCACGGCATTCGTCACGCCCGGGCCCGACGTGACCAGCGCCACGCCCACCTCGCCGGTTGCACGCGCGAAGCCGTCGGCGGCATGCACGGCGGCCTGTTCGTGACGCACCAGCACGTGCTGGATGCTGTCCTGCTTGTAGAGCGCGTCGTAGATGTAGAGCACCGCGCCACCGGGGTAACCCCACAGATGGCGCACCCCTTCGGCCTGCAGGCAGCGAACGAGGATCTCGGAGCCGTTGAGCTCCGCGACGGAAGAATTGGGGGAGGAGGAATTTTGCTGCGCCGGGGCGGCGCGCTTCATTTCCGCGGCAGACATGTCCATTTTTAGAACCTTTGCGAATTTCTCTAACGAAAAACCATTGGTGCTCCTCTTCGCACCCTCGTGAGGTGGATTCGGAACCTGCGCGATCAGCAAGTGGGGCCCGAGTCGGGCAGCCACCGAAAGACCCAGTAACGCTATTGCGAAGCCGTATTATGCCGGGCTAAAACGCCCGAGCCTTCGTATAAGACGAATGCCATAATCCCGCGCTGCTGTCCGGACCCGCCCACGCCTTGGCCACCGACAAAGAACTCAACGATTTCCTGCGTACCGTGGACCGCCGCGCCTTCAAGCGCACGGCCTACCTCGTCCGCGATGACGATGCCGCCCTGGACATCGTGCAGGACGCCATGATCAAGCTGGCCGAAAACTACTTCGACCGCCCGGCGGCGGAGCTGCCACTGCTGTTCCAGCGCATCCTGTCGAACGCGACGATGGACTATTTCCGTCGCCAGAAGACGCGCAACGCCGTCATGACCAACATGTCGGAGTTCGAAGGCGCCTCCTCCGACGACGATTTCGACCTGCTGGAGATCCTGGAGTCCCAGGACGGCGCCCTGGGCGCACTGAGCGCGGCCGACGAGGTCAGCCGGGCGCAGATCTTGCAAGGAATCGAAGCCGAGGTCGAGGAACTCCCGACGCGTCAACGGGAAGCCTTCCTGCTGCGTTACTGGGAGGAACTGGATGTTGCCGAGACCGCCGCCGTGATGGGCTGCTCGGAGGGCAGCGTGAAAACGCATTGCTCCCGAGCCGTTCATGCATTGGCCAAGGCGCTCAAGGCCAAGGGGATCACGCTATGAAGTCGCCGAATTTTTCCGCTCCGTCGTCTGCCGAACGGGACGCCCGCCTGGAGGCCAGCGTCACGCGCTTCGGCCTGCGCGTCGCCGCCGGCCTGACCGAACGCAACGCCGCGCTGCCGCACGACGTGTCGGAACGCCTGCGATTCGCGCGTGAACAGGCGCTTGCGCGTGCCGCTGCTGCGCGCGCCGCCAGCACCGCCACGGCCCCGGCCAGCCCCCAGGTGGTGCAGGCCGGCAGCCACACGCTGGCGCTGAACGGCGGCCCGCGCGGCGGTGATGGCGGCCTGTGGGCCAAGCTGGTCTCGACGCTGCCCCTGCTGCTGCTGCTGGCGGGCCTGCTGCTCATGCAGCAAAGCCATTTCAACCAGCAGATTGCCGCGCAGGCCGAGGTCGACACCGCGCTGCTCAGCGACAACCTGCCCCCTGCCGCCTTCAGCGATCCCGGCTTCGCGGAATTCCTGAGAGATGGTGAAGAATGACCGGATGTTCATGAGCCGAGCCGCGACCCCGCCGCCCGTCCAACCACCCCGCCTGCTGATGGCCCTGCTGCTCAGCGCAGCGGGGCTTTCTGCTTTTGCGCAGTCGACAGACGCCGCGTCGGCGCCCCAGGCGGCGGCCAGCACCGCGGCGCCGGCCGCCAGACCGAAGCCACTGCCCAAGTCGGTGTCGCCCACCTCGCTCGGCGCGCCGCCGGCGAACTGGAGCGGCCTGACGCCCAAGCAGCAGGCGCTGCTCGCACCGCTGGAGCGCGACTGGCCCGGCATCTCCGACTCGCAGCGCAGCAAGTGGCTGAGCGCCACGCCGACGCTGGCGACGATGTCGGGCGAGGAGATCAAGCGC
The DNA here is from genome assembly GCA_041914785.1 of Roseateles sp. Lineage (GTDB taxonomy): Bacteria > Pseudomonadota > Gammaproteobacteria > Burkholderiales > Burkholderiaceae_C > Pelomonas. Next base: position 7,632 of record JAYSCT010000047.1, on the reverse strand, counting down.
GTGCACGACCGCATGCGCGACTGGGCGCAGCTGAGCACCACCGATCGGCTCAACGCGCGCATCGGCTTCCAGGTCGCGCGCCAGCTGACCGCCGAGCAGCGCCAGGCGCGCTGGGAGGCGTACCAGGCCCTGCCCCCCGAGGAACGCCAGGCGCTGGCCGACAAGGCCCGCGCGCGCCGCGAGGCACAGGCTGCCGCGCCGCGCAGCGCGCCCAAGTCGATGGAGGCCAAGCCCAAGTCCAACATCGTGCCGGCGGCGCCCAAGCTGCAACCGTCCGTGCCCGTCACGGCAGGGCTGGTGCAGGCCAAGCCCGGTGCGACGACGGTGCTGATCTCGCGCCGGCCGACGCCGCCGCGCCACCTGGCGGCCGGTGAGACCAAGGTCATCGCCGACCCCGCGCTGGTGGACCCGCAGACACTGCTGCCGCGCTCGTTGAAGACGCCTGCCGCGTCAGCGCCCGGCCGATGACCGCGGCTGCCGACCCGAGCGCCACGCCCCCCGGCCTGGCGCGGCGATTCGCGGCCTTCCTCTACGAGGGCGTGCTGCTGTTCGGCGTGGTGTTCTTCGCCGGCTTCCTCTATGCCGTCCTGACGCGCCAGCAGCATGCACTGGAGGGCCGCGTCGGCCTGGGGCTGTTCCTGTTCGTCGTGCTGGGGCTGTACTTCGTCGGTTTCTGGACGCGCTCCGGTCAGACGCTGGCGATGAAGACCTGGCACCTGCGCGTCACCGACACGGCAGGCCGCCCGCTGGGATGGGGCCGCGCGCTGCTGCGCTACCTGTTCAGCTGGCTGTGGTTCATGCCGGCGCTGGTCAGCGTGTGGGCGCTGGGCCTGCATGGGGGTGCTGCCATCATCGGCAGCCTGCTGGCCGGCATCGCCGGCTACCTGCTCATCGCGCGCCTGCACCCGCAGCGACAATTCCTGCACGACGCGATCTGCGGGTCGCGTGTCATCACCCAACTTCCCGTGCGCCCATGACCAACCCGCACAAGGGCCGCACCGGCCTGGACCGCATCATCCACGCCGCCGGCTATTCCTGGGCCGGCCTGAAGGCCGCCTACACCGGCGAGAGCGCCTTCCGCCAGGAGACCTGGCTGTGCGTCATCGCCGCACCGTTCGCGTTCTGGCTCGCGCAGAGCTGGGAGCAGGCCGCGCTGCTGCTGGGATCGCTGCTGCTCATCCTCATCGTCGAGCTGCTCAATTCGGCCGTCGAGGCGGTCGTGGACCGCGTGTCGTTCGAGCGGCACGAGCTGTCCAAGCGCGCCAAGGACATCGCCAGCGCCGCCGTGCTGATGGCGCTGGTGCTGGCCGCCGGCATCTGGGGCGCGGCCCTCTGGCAGCACCTGCGCTGACGGTGTGACACGCGGGCCATGACGTCGGCCCGGGGCTTCCAGCTGCTGCCATCCGGCATGGCCGGCGTGCAGGCGGTGGCGGCCGACTCGGCGCACACCTTCGGGCGCCACACACACGACCAGTTCGGCATCGGCCTCATCGAGCGCGGCGCGCAGAAGTCGGCCAGCGGGCGCGGCGTCGTCGAGGCGACGGCCGGCGACCTGATAACGGTCAACCCCGGCGAGGTGCACGACGGCAAGCCCTTCGACGCCAGCGGCCGGCGCTGGCGCATGCTGTACCTCGACCCGCCGCTGCTGCTGGACGCCGCCGCCGACGTGGCCCCGGCGACATCCTTTGAATTCACCGCACCCGTGCTGCGCGACGCCCCGCTGGTGACGCGGTTCGGCGCGCTATTCGGCGCCGTCACGTCTAGCGGCGATGCGCTTCACGCGGAGGCCGCGCTGCTAGCGATGGTGGCCGGGCTGCTGAGGCCGGCAACCGGCCGGGCCGCCGTCGGCGCGGGCGTGGCCGCGGCGCGCGAGCGCATGGACGATGACCCGGCCTGCGCACCGACGCTGGCCGCCCTCGCCGCCGAGGCGGGGCTGAGCCGCTACCAGTTCCTGCGCGCCTTCACGCGGCTGACGGGCCTGCCACCGCATGCCTACCTGCTGCAGCGCGCCCGCCAGCTCGTCGGCGACGGCTGGGCGCTGGCCGACGCCGCGGCCGCCAGCGGCTTCGCGGACCAGCCCCACATGACGCGCTGCTTCGTGCGCAGCTTCGGCCTGACGCCCGGCGCGTTCGCGCCGCGCTGAAATTTCGTTCAAGACCGCGCGGCGATGGCGCCGCAGCATGACCCTCCCACAACGGAGTGCCTGCATGAACCTCGAATTCCTGACCGTCTCACTGCTGGTGATCGCCTCACCCGGCACGGGCGCGGCCGTCACCATCGCCGCCGGCCTGTCGCGTGGCGCACGCATAGCGGCCGTCTCGGCGCTGGGCTGCACGCTGGGCATCGTGCCGCACATGCTGGCGGCGGTGACGGGCCTGGCCGCGCTGCTGCACGCCAGCGCTCTCGCCTTCGAAGCCGTCAAGTTCGCTGGCGTGGCCTATTTGCTCTACCTGGCGTGGATGACGTGGCGCGAACGGGGCGTGCTGGCGATCGAGCCGGACGGCACCGAGCGCTCCGACTGGCAGGTCATCCGGCACGCCGTGCTCGTGAACCTGCTCAACCCGAAGCTGTCGATGTTCTTCCTGGCCTTCCTGCCGCAGTTCATCGCCAAGGACGACGCGACACCAACGCTGGCGATGCTGCAGCTGTCGGCCGTCTTCATGGCGATGACGTTCGCCGTGTTCGCGCTGTACGGCGCCTTCGCGGCGCGCATGCGCGAGCACGTGCTGGGCAGCGCGACGGTCATGGCCTGGCTGCGCCGCAGCTTCGCGGCCACGTTCGTGGCGCTGGGGGCGAAGCTGGCGTTGACGTCGCGCTAAGGCGATCCGGAGTATTTCGGGCCGAGCGCCGGGCCGCTCCCAAGCCGGCCCGTCTGGCGATGTTGCCCGGGCTCAATGCCCGGGCAATCGCCGTCCCCTCGGGGGACCGCCCAGATGCGCGGCGTTCAGCCCGCGCATCTGGGCGAGGGGCACCTTAAACAGCCGCTTCGTCCGTCTCGCCGGTGCGGATGCGCACCACTTGCTCGACGGTCTGCACGAAGATCTTGCCGTCGCCGATCTTGCCGGTCTTGGCGGCCTTCAGGATGGCGTCGATGCAGCGGTCGACCTCGTCGTCCTTCACGACGACCTCGACCTTGACCTTGGGCAGGAAGTCGACGACGTACTCGGCGCCACGGTACAGCTCGGTGTGGCCTTTCTGGCGGCCGAAGCCCTTGACCTCGGTGACCGTCAGGCCCGAGGCGCCCACCTCGGCCAGCGCCTCGCGGACTTCGTCGAGCTTGAAGGGTTTGATGATGGCGGTGATCTGCTTCATGGGGCGAGGCTCCTGGTTTCGTCTGGCGTCGATTTAAGCATGTTCATCCGGCACGCGATCCAGATCGGCCAGCCAGACGGCCGCTTCAGAATCGCTGGGCATGCGCCAGTCGCCCCGCGGCGACAGCGAGCCGCCGCTGCCGACCTTGGGCGCGTTGGGCACGCAGCTGCGCTTGAACTGGCTGCCCTTGAAGAAGCGCTGCACGAAGATGCGCAACACGCGCTTGATCTCGGCGAGCGTGTAGGCCTCCTGCCAGGCGTGGCGCGCCAGGAAGGCGATCTTGGCCGGCGCGTAGCCGTGGCGCAGCGTGTAGAACAGGTTGAAGTCCTGCAGCGCGTAGGCTCCCACGGTGCCCTCCGTGCTCTGCAGGCTGCCCGGGATCAGCTCGGGGCTGATCTCGGTGTCGAGGATGTCCAGCAGCACCTGGGTGTCCGTGCCGGCGCCCAGCTGGCCGGTCTCGGCCACCCAGCGCACCAGGTGCTGGATCAGCGTCTTGGGCACGCTGGCATTCACGTTGTAGTGCGACATGTGGTCGCCCACGCCGTAGGTGCACCAGCCCAGCGCCAGCTCGGACAGGTCGCCCGTGCCCAGCACCAGGCCGCCCGACAGGTTGGCCAGGCGGAACAGATGGCTGGTGCGCTCGCCGGCCTGCACGTTCTCGAAGGTGACGTCGTAGACCGGCCGCTCGTCGCGGTGCGGGTGGCCGATGTCCTGCAGCATCTGCGTGCAGCTGGGGCGGATGTCGATCTCGCGGGCCTCGCAGCCGACGGCAGCCATCAGCCGCAACGCCTGGGCGCGGGTGCGCTCGCCGGTGGCGAAGCCAGGCATCGTCACGCCGATGATGTTCGTGCGCGGCAGGCCCAGCGCGTCCATCGCACGGGCGGCCACGAGCAGCGCATGCGTGGAGTCCAGCCCGCCCGAGATGCCGACGACAAGCTTGTGGATGCCACTGGAGGCCAGGCGCTGCGTCAGGCCCTGCACCTGGATGTTGTAGACCTCCTCGCAGCGCTCGTCGCGGCGGCCGGGGTCTGCGGGCACGTAGGGGAAGCGTTCGACACGACGACGCAAGCCCAGCGGCTGGTCACGGCCCAGGCCCAGCGTGAAAGCCACCTGCCGGAAGGCGCTCACCTGCGCGGCATGCACGCGCACGGACTGGCCGAAGCTCGTCTGCCGCATGCGCTCGCGGGCCAGGCGCTCCAGGTCCACGTCGGCCGTCACCAGCTGCGAGCGGCGCTGGAAGCGCTCGGACTCGACCAGCAACTCACCGTTCTCGCTGATGAGCGCCTGGCCGTCCCACGCGAGATCGGTCGTCGACTCGCCCGCACCGGCCGATGAATAGACGTAGGCCGCCAGGCAGCGTGCCGACTGCTGTGACACCAGCTGGCGCCGGTAGCCGGCCTTGCCGATGACGACGTTGGACGCCGACAGGTTGACCAGCACCGTTGCGCCGGCCAGCGCCGCGAACGACGACGGCGGGATGGGCGTCCACACGTCCTCGCAGATCTCCACGTGCAGGCGCAGCAGCGGCAGGTCGTCGGCCGTGAAGATCTGGCGGCTGCCAAACGGCACGCGCTGGCCCAGCAGCGTGACGGCGTCGACCGTCGCCTCCTCGCCCGACGCGAACTGGCGCGCCTCGTAGAACTCGCCGTAGTTCGGCAAATAGGTCTTGGGCACGACGCCGAGGATGCGGCCGCGCAGCAGCACGACGGCGCAGTTGAACAGGCGCTGCTCGACGCGCAACGGCAGGCCGACGATGGCGACGGTGGGCAGATCCACGCTGGCAGCCAGCACGGCGGCCAGCGCCGCCTCGCAGCCGTCGAGCAGCGCGCGCTGGTGGAAGAGGTCGTCGCAGCTGTAGGCCGACAGGCCCAGCTCGGGGAAGGCCACGACGGCGGTGCCCTCGCCCGCGGCCTGCCTCAGCAGCGCAATCGTCTGTTCGGCGTTGAACGCCGGGTCGGCCACGCGGCACAGGGGTACGCCCACGGCGAGGCGGGCGAAATCATGGCTGTAGAGGTTGTCGAAACGCATGGGCTGCATCCTGCCATCAAGCGGGCCCGCCGGCAGCCGGCGGGGCGCGCGAGAAGCCCCGCCCCGCGGGCGTGAATGCCAACTGCCGTTCCAATACGGCGCCATGCCCACCCTCCGCGTCGACGACTCGCCCGCTGCCCTGCCTCGCGAGGCCTGGAACCGCCTGCTGGCGGCATCGCCCCGGCCCACGCCGCTCATGCGCCACGAGTACCTGCAGGCGCTGCACGACTCCGGCTCGGCCACGGCCGACACCGGCTGGCAGCCGCAGTTCCTGTCGCTGTGGCAGGGCGACGAGCTGCTGGCCGCCTGCCCGGCCTGGCTGAAGGGCCATTCGTACGGGGAGTACGTGTTCGACTGGGCCTGGGCCGATGCCTACCGCCGCCACGGCCTCGCCTACTACCCCAAGCTGCTCGTGGCCGTGCCGTTCACGCCGGTGCCGGGCAGCCGGCTGCTGGCGGTGGATGACGACGCCCGTACGCTGCTGGCGCAGGCCCTGCGCGCGCTGGCGAAGGAGACGGATGCGTCGTCGTTGCACGTGCTGTTCGGCGACGCGGCGGACCAGGCCGCGTTGGCCGCCGCCGGTTGCACCGCGCGCCACGGCGTGCAGTTCCACTGGACGGCCGAGGGCGACACCGACTTCACCGCCTTCCTCGCCCGGCTGCAACGCGACAAGCGCAAGAAGATCCAGCAGGAGCAACGCCGCGTGCGCGAGGCCGGCGTCGAGTTCCAGGCCCGCGAGGGCGCGGCCATCTCGGCCGAGGACTGGGACTACTTCTACCGCTGCTACCAGCAGACCTACCGCGAGCACCACAGCACGCCCTACCTGAGCCGCGACTTCTTCGCCCGCATGGCGAGCGACATGCCCGAGCACTGGTTGATGTTTGTCGCATATCGCGAGGGCGAGCGCGTCGCCACGTCGCTGATCGCGCTGGACCCGGCGCACCGCGCCGCCTTCGGCCGCTACTGGGGCGCCACCGAGCACATCCCCAACCTGCACTTCGATGCCTGCTATTACCAGCCGCTGGCCTGGTGCATCGCGAACGGCTACCAGCGCTTCGAGGGCGGCGCACAGGGCGAGCACAAGATGGCCCGCGGCCTGATGCCCACGCCGACCGCGTCCAGCCACTGGCTGGCGCATCCCGCGTTCGCCGATGCGGTCAACGACTTCCTGGCACGCGAGGGCGAGGCCATGACGAGCTATCTGAGCGAACTCGGCGAGCATGCGCCCTACAAAGCAAAAGACGCCGCGGATGCGGCGTCTTCATGATCGGGCGCGGGCCTGATTACTTCTGCTCGGCCTTGGCGTAGTTGGCCATGCCGTCGGTGATTTCCGACTTGGCCTTCTCCGGGCCTTCCCAGCCCTTGACCTTGACCCACTTGCCCTTCTCCAGGTCCTTGTAGTGCTCGAAGAAGTGCTGGATGGCCGACAGGCGCATCGGGTTCACGTCCTCGATCTTTTCCCAGTGGCTGTACATGGGCAGGATCTTGTTGGTGGGCACGGCCAGCAGCTTGGCATCGCCACCCGCCTCGTCGTCCATCATCAGCACGCCCAGCGGGCGGCAGGTCACGACGACGCCAGGCGTCAGCGCGAACGGGGTGATGACCAGCACGTCCACCGGGTCGCCGTCATCGGCCAGCGTGCGCGGGATGTAGCCGTAGTTGCACGGGTAGTACATCGGCGTGGTCAGGAAACGGTCAACGAACAGCGCGCCGGTTTCCTTGTCGACCTCGTACTTGATCGGGTCGGCATTCATCGGGATCTCGATGATGACGTTGAACTCGTCGGGCGCCTTGGCGCCGGGGGACACGTTGTGCAGGCTCATGGTCGTCGTTCTTAGGGGCTGGAAAACCCGCATTCTAGTTTTGCTGGTAAACGCTCCCCTTACACGCGAAGACCCGCCCTTAAGCTCCGCCGCGCAGGCCCCTCGCAGCCCGCGTGGGCCCACCAGATCACACGCACCTGAGGAGACGAATACATGTCGACGGAGATGGCGCTGTATTTCGCGCTGGCTTGTGGCCTCGCGGCCGTTCTTTACGGGTTCATCCAGCGCAGCTGGATCCTGAGCCAGGACGCGGGCAATGCCCGCATGCAGGAGATCGCGACCGCGATCCAGCAAGGTGCCGCCGCCTACCTGGGCCGGCAGTACCGCACCATTGCCATCGTCGGCGTCGTGCTGGCCATCGCCATCGCGGCGTCGGGCCTCGGCATGACGACGGCGGTCGGCTTCGTCGTCGGCGCGGTGCTCTCGGGCATCTGCGGCTTCATCGGCATGAACATCTCGGTGCGCGCCA
>JAYSCT010000046.1:0-32771 GCA_041914785.1 Roseateles sp. | reverse complement strand
ACATCGCCGAGAAGCGCCTGCCGCAGGACGGCCGCATCTCGCTGCGCATCGGCGGGCGCGCCATCGACGTGCGCGTGTCCACGCTGCCGTCCGCCCACGGCGAGCGCGCCGTGCTGCGCCTGCTGGACAAGAGCGAATCCAAGTTCACACTGGAAGGCCTGGGCATGGACGGCCAGGTGCTGTCCGCGTTCAAGAAGCTGGTGCAGCAGCCGCACGGCATCGTGCTCGTCACCGGCCCGACCGGCTCGGGCAAGACGACGTCGCTGTACGCGTCGCTGCAGACCGTGGACACCAGCACCACCAACGTGCTGACGGTGGAAGACCCGATCGAGTACGAGCTGCCCGGCATCGGCCAGACGCAGGTCAACGCCAAGATCGACCTGACCTTCGCCAAGGCGCTGCGCGCCATCCTGCGCCAGGACCCGGACGTCATCATGATCGGCGAGATCCGCGACTACGAGACCGCGCAGATCGCCATCCAGGCGTCGCTGACCGGCCACCTGGTGCTAGCCACGCTGCACACCAACGACGCGCCCAGCGCCGTCACACGGCTGACCGACATGGGCGTGGAGCCCTTCCTGCTCAGCAGCTCGCTGCTGGGCGTGCTGGCGCAGCGCCTCGTGCGCCGGCTGTGCCCGGTCTGCAAGACGCAGGACGAGCACCAGCGCTGGCACCCGGTCGGCTGCGACGCCTGCGGCCACACCGGCTACAAGGGCCGCACGGGCGTCTACGAGCTGATGGTGGCCGACGACGCCGTGCGCGGCCTCATCCACAACCGCGCGCCTGAGAGCCAGCTGCAGGCGGCCGCCGTCGCGAACGGACTGCGCTCGATGCGCGAGGACGGCGAGCGGCTGATCGAGGCCGGCGTCACGTCGCTGGAAGAAGTCCTCCGCGTGACCCGAGAGGGTTGAAGTGCCCGCCTACAAATACGAAGCCCTCACCGACTCCGGTCGCCACAACACCGGCCTGATCGAGGCCGACAACCCGCGCGCCGCGCGGGCCGCGGTGCGGGCGCTGGGCCTGACGCCGCTGGCCATCGAGCAGGTGCAGCAGCACGGCGCGCAGGAAGGCAGCCGCTTCACGCGCCGCGTGTTCAACGCCACCGCGCTGGCCGTGTGGACGCGCCAGCTGGCCGGCCTCGTCGGTTCGGGCCTGCCCATCGAGCGGGCGCTGACCGCGCTGGCCGACGAGAGCGAGGACGTGCGCCAGCGCGAGCTCATCAGCCAGCTCAAGGCCGAGGTGAATGCCGGTTCGGCGTTCGCGCGCGCGCTGGCCACGGCGCCGCGCGAGTTCGACGACGTCTTCCGCGGCGTCGTCGCGGCCGGCGAGCAGAGCGGCGCGCTGGGCCAGGTGCTGGAGAAGCTGGCCGACGACCTGGAGGCCCGCGAGGACCTGAAGGGCAAGCTGGTCGGCGCGATGGCCTACCCGGCCATCATCTCGGTGATCTCGGTGCTCATCGTCATCTTCCTCGTCACCTATGTGGTGCCGCAGATCGCCACCGTGTTCACCAGCTCCAAGCGCACGCTGCCGGCGCTGACGATCGGCATGCTGGCCGTCAGCGACTTCGTGCGCACCTGGGGCTGGGCGATGCTGGCCGCGCTGGTGACGGGCGCGCTGCTGCTGCGCCAGGCGCTGAAGGCGCCGGCCTTCCGGCTGCGCTTCGACGCCGGCCTGCTGGGTGTGCCGCTGATCGGCCGGCTGGCGCGCGGCTACAACGCGGCGCGCTTCGCCGGCACGCTGGCCATGCTGGCGGCGGCGGGCGTGCCCATCCTGAAGGCGCTGCAGGCGGCGGCCGAGACGCTGTCCAACCGCGCCATGCAGGCCGACGCGCTGGACGCGCTGGTGCAGGTGCGCGAAGGCGCGCCGCTGGGTTCGGCGCTGGCCGGCAAGAAGCGCTTCCCCGGCATCCTGGCCATGTTCGCCCGGTTGGGTGAGCAGACCGGCCAGCTGCCCGAGATGCTGGGCCGCGCGGCGCGCCAGCTCAGCGTGGAAGTGACGCGCCGCTCGATGGCCGCGGCCACGCTGCTGGAGCCGCTGCTCATCGTCGCGATGGGCGCCATCGTGCTGGTCATCGTGCTGGCGGTGCTGCTGCCGATCATTCAGCTCAACACCTGGGTGAAATAGACCACCCCCTACCGCAGCGAAGCTGCGGCCCCCTCAAGGGGGCTGAGCCCGGGCACATTCGATCCAGTGGATCGAATGTGCCTGGCGAAGGGCCGGGCCACTGGCCCGGCGCGGGCTGCAAGGCCCGCTGGTGGACCGGCAGAGCCGGATCCACGGCGGCTGCTGGAGGGGATGCGGCGCTGCGCGCGCATCGGGCACGGCGGGTGGCTATAGGGGGCTGGTGTTCCGGGACGAGCGCCGGGCCGCCCCAAGCCGGCCCGCGTGGGCGATGTGCTTGCGGCTCGATGCCGCAAGCATCGCCACCCCCTCGGGGGGTGGGCCAAGGTACGCCTTGGCCCGGGGGCCTCGGTTTCGCCGGGGGCTTCGGTCTCGCGGGGCTTCAGTTCAGGCGGAACGCGGCAACGACGCTGCTGAGGCGGGCGGCCTGTTCCTTCAGGCTTTCGGCGGCGGCGGTGGACTGCTCGACGAGCGCGGCGTTCTGCTGCGTCATCTTGTCGAGGTCGGCCACGGCGAGGTTGACCTGGCCGATGCCTTCGCTCTGCTCGCGGGCGGCGGTGCTGATCTCGCCGACGATGTCCGTCACGCGCTGCACGCTGCCGACGATCTCCTCCATCGTGCTGCCGGCATCCGCCACCAGCCGCGAGCCGGCTTCCACGCGGTCCACGCTGGCGCCGATCAGCGCCTTGATCTCGCGCGCGGCCTCGGCGCTGCGCTGCGCCAGCGTGCGCACCTCGCCGGCCACGACCGCGAAGCCGCGGCCCTGCTCGCCGGCCCGCGCGGCTTCCACGGCGGCGTTCAGCGCCAGGATGTTGGTCTGGAACGCGATGCCGTCGATGGTGCCGATGATGTCGCCGATCTTGCGGCTGGACGTCTGGATGTCGTTCATCGTGCTGACCACCTGCGACACGACGCTGCCGCCGCGGCGGGCCACGTCGGTGGCGGAGCCGGTCAGCTGGTTGGCCTGCGCGGCCGAGTCGGCGCTGTGGCGCACGGTGCTCGTCAGCTCCTCCATCGCGCTGGCCGTCTCCTCCAGGTTGGACGCCGCCTGCTCGGTGCGCGCGCTCAGGTCGGCATTGCCGCTGGCGATCTCGCTGCTGGCCGTGCTGATGTTGTCGACGACGCCGCGCACCTGCTGCAGCGCCTGCCGCAGCGCGTCGCGCATCGCGTCCAGCGCGCGCAGCAGCTGGCCGGCCTCGTCGGTGCCGTAGTGCGCCTGCGCCTCGCCGCGCAGGTCCATGTCGGCGATCTGGCGCGCCGCCCGCTCGGCCGTGCGCAGCGGGCCGGTGATGCTGCGCGTCAGCAGCACGCTCAGCACGATGCCGATGACCAGCGCCATCGCCGTCGCGCCCACCAGCACGGCCACGGTGCGGCCGCGCAGCGCTTCCACACGCAACGCCGACGCATCCAGCTGCTGGCGCTGGCGCGTGGCCAGCTCGACGACGCCCTCCAGGTAGCGCTTGGACGTCGGCTCGAACTGCTCCGTGAAGATCTTGCTGGCGCCGTCGACGTCACCGGCCTTCTTGGCCTTGCTGACGGCGTCGCGGGCGGCCAAGTAGGCCTTGCGCAGCTCGCCGATGCGGTTGAACAGCTCGCGCTCCTCGGGCGAATCCAGCTCCGACTCGATGAGCTTCTGCAACTCGCTGGTCTCCTGGATGGCCGCGGCCGACGCCGGCGCGAAGTACTCCACCAGCGACGCATCGGTGCTCTTGGCGATGGCTGCCGCGCGCTGCACGCCGGAGCTGGTGTTGCGCATCCAGTCGGCCGCCGCGCGCTCGACCTTCAGGTCGCGGCTGAACATGCTCTCCACCTCGGTGCCGAGCTTGCGCAGCTCCCACACCGCCAGGCCGCTGCTCAGCAGCAACAGGCCGAGGATGGCCGACAGCACCCAGGCCAGGCGGCGCCCGATGGACCCTCGGACGGCAGACAACATGGACATGCGATTCCTCCTGTAAACCGCGCATGTTCGGTGCGTTCGGCGTCGACCGCCAGCCTCTTGCAAGGGTAAACCCCAGGTTTGCGCGCATTGCGTCACACGCCGCGCCGGCCGCGGTGGTGCGAAGCGGGGCGCAAAAGCCCTGAATCGGTGCTTCTTCGGAGTCCACAAGCGGCCCATGTTTTGCTTGAATCACGAGGACATCGAAGGAAGCACGCCATGAGCAGTACCGCCATCACCTGTGTCACTCCCCGCATCCCGCTGGCGCGCATGCGCAGCATCTACCGGCTCGAAGAGGTCAGCCGACGGCTGGACAAGCTGCCCCCCAAGGAGCACGAGTCGCTGCGGGCCACCTACGAACGCATGCTCGAGAAGGGCGAGCAGCGCTTCCAGGTCAAGCCCTCGGGCCTGCCCGCGATGGAGGCGCTCTACGAGGAGCTGCCCAACTTCCACGAGGTGCTGGACGACGTGCGCCGCCAGATCGCGCTGTGCAACGACAGCAGCGACGCGCTGGAGATCACGCCGCTGCTGCTGCTCGGGCCGCCGGGTGTCGGCAAGACGCATTTCGCCCGCCAGCTCGCCGAGTTGCTGGGCACGGGCATGGGCTTCGTGTCCATGAGCTCGCTGACGGCCGGCTGGGTGCTGTCGGGCGCGTCCAGCCAGTGGCGCGGCGCGCGGGCGGGCAAGGTCTTCGAGGCGCTGGTGGACGGCGAGTACGCCAACCCGGTGATGGTGGTGGACGAGATCGACAAGGCCGGCGGCGAGGCCGCCTACGACCCGCTCGGCTCGCTGTACAGCCTGCTGGAGCACGACACCGCCAGCGCTTTCATCGACGAGTTCGCCGAGGTGGCGGTGGACGCCAGCCAGGTCATCTGGGTGGCGACGGCCAACGACGAACGCGCCATCCCCGACCCCATCCTGAACCGCGTCAACGTGTTCGAGGTGCAGGCGCCCGACTTCGCCGCCGCCCGCACCATCGCGCTGCGCCTGTACGCCAGGCTGCGCGGCAGCCACGACTGGGGCCGCCGCTTCGACGAGCAGCCCAGCGGTGCCGTGCTGGACCGCATGGCCGAACTCGCCCCGCGCGAGATGCGCCGCGCGTGGATGACCGCGTTCGGCAACGCCCGCCTCGCGCAGCGCGGCACCGTGCTGTGCGAGGACCTGCCCGCCGCCGGCCAGAAGAAGGGCCGCATCGGCTTCATGCAGTAGCCGGCGGGCCGGCAGGCCGGCTCAGCGGTGCAGCAGGCCGTCCAGCAGCGACACGGCGATGACGAGCAGGCACACGCCGGCCGCGAACCGCCCCCAGCCGAGGTCGCGCTTCTTCAGCGACTGGCTCTGCCAGATCATCGCCAGGAAGAAGAACACCACGCTGTGCAGGCCCAGCGCCACCAGCAAGAAGCCCAGCAGCTGCAGGCCATAGCGGCCCCACGGCACGGGCTTGTCGATCCCGGCCGCCGGAGTGGCGGCGGGCGGCATGCCGGCCCGGGCCGGCGGCGGTGACGATGCGGCCCCGGCAGGCGCCGGCCGGCGCGCCTCGGTGCGCGCGGCGCGCTCGGCATTGATGCGGGCCTGCCGCGCGGCCTTCATCTGGCCGGCCGTCAGCGCCAGCTGCGGCTCGGGCGCCGGGGCCACCTGCCACCAGTCGCCCTGCCCGCGCGCCGGCGCCTGGCCCCGGGCGGCCTGCGCGCGGAAGGCGTCGGCCCGGGGCGCGGCGCCCGCGGCGCCCGGCAGCGCCAGCGCCCGCTGCAGCAGCGCCCGGCCCTGCTGGGCGTTGACCATGTGCACGAAGCGCGCGTAGCCCACCAGCGTGTCGCGCGTGGCGGCCTGGCCCTGCCAGGTGGCCGCCTGCAGCCCGTGCTGGCCGGCGCGGTGCAGCGCGGCGCGCAGCTTGCGGCGCTCCTCGCGCGATACCGACGGCTGGCCGTTGACGACGATGCCGGTCACCTCCTGGCGCGCCCCGCGGCGCATGACGCGCTGCTTGTCGGGGTGCGGCGTGAAGCCCTCGTCGCGCAGCACGTGGTGCACCTGGCGCAGCAGCCGGCCCACGCGCTGCGCGGCGTCGCCGGCGGCAGAGAACGTCAGGTCGTCGGCATAGCGCGTGTACGCAAAGCCCAGCTTGGCCGCCAGGCCTTGCAGGCGCCGGTCCAGCTTGCGGCACAGGATGTTGGTCAGCATCGGGCTGGTGGGCGCGCCCTGCGGCAGCACGCGCTCGTGGCCCTTGCCACCGACGAAGAAGCGCTCGCCATCCACCGTCAGCTCGTCGCAGGCGTTCTCGCTGCACAGCAGCGCCAGCAGGCTGGCCACGGCCTCGCCGTAGCCCAGGCCGCGGAACACGCCCTTGATGCGCGGGTGGTGCACGCTGGGGAAGAAGTCCTTCAGGTCGAGGTTGATGACCACGTCCTGGCCGCAATGCGGCTGGGCGTTGCTGACGATGCTGCGCCCCGGCAGGAAGCCGTGCGCCGCGGCATGCACGGGCACCTTGGCGAGCAGGTTGTCCAGCACCCAGTACTGCGCGCGCTTCAGGCGCGGCATGGGCGCGGAGATGGTGCGCACGCCGCCCGTCTTCTTGGGCAGGTGGAAGCGCCGGTAATGCGTGCTGCGCGCCACCTCGCGGTGGAAGCACAGGAACTTCAGCTCGGGCAGGGACAGGCCCATCGCCTGCGCCAGCTCCAGCGGCGTCGTCAGCGCCGGCAGGCCGGCCGCCAGCAGCCGCGCCTTGGCGGCCTCCGGGTCGGTCTCGACGCTCAGGCCGCCCGACACCCCTTCGCCCAGGTAGCCCGCCTGCGTCTGGCGGGCCGCGTGCCAGCGCAGCGCACGCTCGTAGCGCTCACGCTCGCGGGCCTGGGCGCGCGCCTCGCGCTGCTCGCGGGCCTGCGCCATGCGTTCACGGCGCATCGCCAGCAGCGCGGCCTGCGGGTCGCCCTTGACCTGCAGCTCGCCCTGCAGCGCGGTGAGCGCCTGCTGCAGCTCGGCTTCACGCTCGATGAGCGCCGCCTCGATGGTGGGTTGGCCAGCGTCCCGGGGCCAGTAGCCCAGGCGCTGCATCTCGGCGAGGACGACGGCGTCCTTGCTGCTGAGGGCGATGCGGGCCAGCAGCTCCGCGCGCGAGGGCATGCGCTCGGTCATGCAGCCTCCGCGGTCTGCGCAGAAAAGGTGAGTGCAGTGCGCTTCTCATCGAAGAGCCCGAAGGGCTTGAGGGACGGGGTCTGTCCACTCGACGCCGGGCGCCACCCGCCGCGCCATTGCGTTCGGAGCGAACCCCATCGGCAATGCGCGGCGGGTGGCAGCCCGGCACAGTGAAGACGGACCCCGTGGTGCGTAGAACGGCAGTTCACAAGGGCGGCGAAACACCGCCCGGGTTGCAAGAGCCCACGCACTGCACTCGGGCGCAGTGTAGCCACGGATGTCGGCATCACGCCCCCCTCGTTTCTGTCGCGTCGTCCAGCTGCGGCTGGGCCAGCTGGCGCAGCGCCAGCAGGTGCTGGCAGGGCCCGCGCCGCAGCTTGTTCTGGCTGTAGAAGTTGCAGCCGCAGTGGCCGTCCTGCAGCTGCTGGTCGGCGTTCAGCGTCAGCCGCGGCGTGAAGCTGCGTTCGCCGGCCTTGACCGTGCCATCGATCAGGATGCGCGACGCCTCCTGGCGGATGCTGCCGATGCGCACGCCGCCGGCATGGATCAGCGCCAGCGCCTGCGCCTCCTCGGGGCTGGCAAAGCGCAGGCGCTCCAGCGGCAGCGGCTCGCGCGACAGCTCGCGCCACGCGTAGCGGCCGGCGGGCAGGTCGAAGATCGCGCGGCCGGCCTGCACCCAGGCGGTCATCGCCGCGTCCACGTCGGCCTGCGGCAGGCCGGTGCGTGCCGACAGGTCGGCCGGTGTCGCCATCCACGTCGACTGCAGTGCCGCCGCCACCGCGAGCTGGCTGGCCTCGCTGACCTCGTGCCGCGCCTGCAGCAGATCGAAGCGGCCGGCGGCCGACCAGTCATTGGCCGTCCAGCCCGACAGGCCCAGCGTGACGGTCACGTCGCCCATCTCGATGACCCAGAAGCTCGGCATGCCCGAGCCCAGCAGGTGCACGCGCACGCGGGTGGCCAACGCGATCAGCCGCTCCAGCGTCAGCAGGCGGCGCCGGCCCCACAGCCGCACCGTGCGCGGCTCGGCCAGCGGCGTGCCGACGACGGCGCTGCGCCGCGCGGTCAGCTCCAGGCCCCAGGGCTCCAGCACCATGCGCGCCGGCTGGCCCGGCGCCAGCTCGAAGCGCAGCGAGCGCGGCCCGGCGCGCTCCTTGCGCTGGCGCAGCGCGCTGCACAGGTTGTGCAGGTCCATCGGGTGCAGCTCCAGCACCGTGGCCGGCAGCGTCATCGCGCTGGACACCTGCAGGAAGCCGCGCACCCAGCTGTCGGGCAGGTCGATCTTTTCCTCGACGAAGGCCGGGTCGTCGCCGGTCGCGACGGTGAAGCCGGTCGGGTCCACGTCGAAGCGCGTGGCCTTGTAGTCGCGGATCTTCTGGAACTCCTCGAACAGGCCGGCCGAGTAGTCGATGTTGGTGGTGCCGCAGGCCATCTCGCCGACGCGGTCGAACACGTCGTGCCGGATGCTGACGGCGCAGTAGCTGGACTCGTCCTGGCTGAAGGCCTCGAACAGCAGACGCTCGGGGTGCACGGTGATGACCGGGTCGAGCACGAACCACGCATCGCGGTTGGCCTGGTAGAGCCCGTCGAAGTAGCGCGCGCGGGCCTTGTAGAAGGGCTGCAGCAGCGCCGCCTTCTTCTCGCGCAGCTGGGCCAGCTCGCGGGTGATCGCCGAGGCCCGGGCCTTCAGCGCCTCCGCCTGGGCCATGAAGGTCGCCAGCATCCGGCCCTCGTTGGCCTGCAGCCAGGCCTGGTAGGCGCCGGGGTCGCGGCCGCGCCAGCGCTGGTCGCTGACGACCACCGCGTGCAGCGCCGACAGCGCCTCGCGGAACACCAGGTGGGCGTGCGAGTCGCGCCGCAGCTCGCCCTGGAAATGCGTCGGCGGGCGCAGCGTGTCGGGCGCGAAGCGGAAGGCCTGCGCGGTGGCGCTGTCGTCCACCGTCGTGGCACGGTAGTACTTGTAGCGGAACTGCATGGTCAGGTCGGCACCTCGGGCTGCTGCCAGCGCAGGAAAGGCAGCGGCAGCTGCGGGTGGCGGCGCGCGATGTCGCGCAGGCCGGCGATGTACTGCGGCTGGTCGGTCAGGCTGGCCGTGACGACCTGGCGGGCGAAGATCTCGGCCACCACCGCCGCTGTCTCGGGCGCGGCCACCTGCGCGCGCAGGAACTCGGTGACGCGCGTCTTGGCAACGCGGCCGCGGTGCACCTGGCTCAGCACGGTCAGCAGATAGGGCGTCAGCGCGCGCAGCTGGCCGGCCAGCGCGGCGGGGTCGTCGGTGGGCAGCGCCAGCAGCCATTGCGTGACGAACAGCTGCACCGCCGGGCTGGGGTGTTGGCTGAGCCGCGTGAGGCACAGCGCCGCGTCGGCCGCACTCATGCGCCGCACGAGGCGGCTGCGGCCCAGCGTCTGCACCCACGGCTGCGGGTGGTCCACCCACGCGATCAGCAGCTCCACGCTCAGCGCCTCGTCCGGCAGGCGCTCACCGAACAGCTCGCGCGTGTAGGCCTGCGCGTCGTCGAACGTCGCGTCGGCCAGCGGCAGCAGCTCGGCCACCTGCTCGGGCGTGGGCTGCGCGGGCAGCCGCGCGTCCAACGCCTGCCGGGCCCATTGCCGCACGGCCACATCGGCATGGCGGGCCAGCGTGGCGAGCTGGCGCAGGCTGTAGTCGCCGACGCCGAGTGCGGGCAGCGCCCAGGCGCCGTAGCGCTGCGCGCCGCCGCTGCGGGCCTGCAGCGCGCGCCACACACCGGACGGGTCGCGCGCCGGCGCGAAGGCGGCGAGGTCCTGCGTCAGCCAGCGCAGCAGGTCGTCGTGCAGGCCCTCGCCGGCCTCGCCCTGGAACAGCGCCGCATGCAGCCGCGCGGCCAGCGTGTGGCCCAGCGGCGCGTCGCGCGCGGCCAGCCGCATCAGCGCCGGCCCCACGGCGGCGCGCACGCCGGCCGCGGGCTGCGTGGCCAGCGTGACGAGCAGGTCCACCTGGCGGCCCAGCACGTCGTCCGGGAAGGCGGCCAGCAGCCGCGCGCCGCAGGCCCGCAGCTCGCCGTCCGGCGCAGACAGCAGCCGTGTCAGCGTCGCCGGCGGCACGACGGCCAGGCCGGCGGGGTGCAGCAGCAACCAGCTGACGGCGAGGTTGACGACGGCCGTGACCGGGTGGTCCAGCAGCGGCAGCAGCGCACCCAGCCCCTGCCAGGCCGCCGCGGCCGGCGCGAGCGGCCCCTGCAGCAGCGGCTCGGCCTGCGCGGCGCCCGGCGCGAGGCCGGGGTCTTGCGGGTCGGCGGCGAGCAGCGCGCCCAGCAGTTCCTGCAGCAGCGGCTCGGCCGGCGCCAGCAACGCCAGGCCCAGGCCCTGCTTGCGCACGCGGCCGTCCGCGGCCAGCAGCAGTGCCACGACGAGGTCGGCGTGCTGCGCAAACACGGCCGGGTCGCCGGCGAGGTGCAGCAGCGCCTGGTCGCGCGCGGGCGCATGCGGGCTGGCCGCCATCACCACCAGCCACGGCACCTGGGCCGCCGGGTCAGTCAGCGCCGCCAGCCGCTCGCGCACGGCGCCAAAGCCCAGCGCGGCCGCGGCCTCGTAGTCGCTGCGCAGCAGCGCGGCCAGCACGCCGGGTGGCTGCTGCTGCACGAAGGCGGCATGGTCCTGCAGCGCGCGTGCCGCCACCGCCTGCACCAGCCCGCTGCGGCTGCGCAGCGACAGCTGCAGCAAGGCCTCGGGGTGGGCGTCCCACATCGCCTGCAGCGCCTCGGGCCGCTGCGCGAACGGGCGGCTGGTGTCCAGCGGCTGGAAGGTCCACCAGCGCGTCGCCCGCGGGCTGGCGTGCAGCCCCGGCCACCGCGCCAGCAGCAGCCGCTGCACGAGCAGCCAGCCCGAGCCGCGGGGATACAGCCGCGTCACCGGCTCGTAGCGGCCGTTGACGACCTCCCAGCGGCGCTCCTCGCGCGGCGCGGGCTGCTGGTCGTCCACCAGCCCCAGCAGCAGCTCGACGGCCAGCTCGGGCGCATGCGCGTGCCCCAGCGCGGCCAGCCGGCGCAGCTGGCGCCAGGCGCGCAGGCGCAGGTAGTCGCGCGTGCGCTTGCCAAACGCGCGGGCCGGCGCACGCGCACCGCCCGTGGCGCGCTGGATCCACCCGCCGGTGGCGGGCGACACGTACTGCCGGCCACCCGCCTGGCCCAGCGCGGCCGTGCCGTTCTCGAAGCGCGCATGCAGCAGGCCCACCACTTCGGCGTCGCGCCGCAGCTCGGCGGCCTTGTAGACGTAGCGAACGCCCTGGAAGTGCGGCGCCTGCAGCGGCAGCGCCTGCAGCAGCCGCAGCAGCGCGGCGCGCGGCTCGGGCTGCGCCCAGGCGATGTCGTACCAGTCCAGCAGCAGCTCGGGCCAGGTGGCGCCGCGCTGCGGCAGCGCCGCCTCCACGCGGGCCAGCAGCGCGTCGCCGGGCTCGTCGCCGTGCAGCTCCTCGCGCCAGCCGGGCAGCAGCGCCTCGGCATGGGCGGCACGCCCGGCCGGCGTCTGCAGCATCAGCCACGCCTGGCGGGCCATGCGGCAGGTGGCCGGGCTGCGGCCACGGCGGGACAGCTCCTGCATCGCCTCGGCGGCGCCCGCGTCGCCCAGCCGGCCGATGGCGGCGGCCAGGCACAGGTCCAGCAGGTCGTCGCCGCTGCCCAGCAGTTCCACCAGCCGCGGCACCAGGCCGCGCAGCGCCTGCTGCACGGCGCTGTCGGGCGCGGCGGCATCGGCGACCTCGGCCACACGCCACGCGGCCCGCGCGCGGCGCGGCGGGGGCAGCAGCTTCCAGCGCGCCGGCTGGAAGCGGGCGACAAGCTGGGCGACCGCCGGTGGCACGTCGCCCACCGGGGCGGCCGGCGACGGCGCGACGGCGGCGGGCTGTGGCGCCCAATCGGCCAGCTCCGGGAAGCCGTCGTGCGCCAGCAGCGGGTCGCCCGCGGCGAGGCGGCGGCGCAGGTAGTCCAGCGCGCGGCGCCTGGCCTCGGCCAGCTCGCAGGGGCTGGGCGTCAGCGTCGACTCGCGCGTGGCATCGCGCACCGTCACCACGTGGCGGGCGTCGGACGCGAGATCCAGCGCCACCAGCTCGACGACGCAACGCTGCGCCGGGTTGCGCGATCGCGCCAGCGTCGCGCGGGCCATCTTCTGCATTCGCAAGCCTCCCCAGCCCACTCTTGAACAAGACCGTCAGCGACCGGCCCGCCCGGTCGCGCGGGCCGCATGGTAGGGCCGCGCGGCGGCCGCCCTGCCTCCCAAGCTTGGGGGGCCGCCGTCAGCCCGCGGGCAGCGTGCGCGCCACCTCGGCCGCGGCCGCAATCTCGCGCGCCACCAGCGGCTCCACCAGCCCGTCCCGGTGCAGCAGCTCCACCGCGGCGTTGAAGGCGGCCAGCAGCGCCGCGCCGCCGTCCTGCGTGCGCGGCACGGCCAGGTGGATGGCCGTGGCGCCCAGCACCGCATTGCCCGCCATCACGCGGCCCTCGTAGGCCGCCAGCTGCTGCAGCATGCGCCCGCCCAGCTCGGTGACCACCGCGTAGTCGATGCGTTCGCGCAGCAGCTTGGCGAAGTTGTGCACGTCGCTGGCCACGTCCTCGCAGACGAAGCGGCCCTGGCGCCGCGCCGTGTCGAACGCCTCACCGTAAGACCAGCCGCGGATGACGCCGACGCGCTTGCCCTGCAGGCTGTCCAGCCCCTGGTAGGGCGCGCCGGTGGAGTACACCGCCAGCCGCTCCAGGAAATAGGGCTGGCTGAACAGCCAGCGCTGCTCGCGCTCGGGCGTGCGGATGACGGCGCCGGCGATCAGCTGGCCCGCGTCCACCTCGGTCAGCATGCGCTTGAACGGCAGCGCGCGCAGCTCGCAAGGCCGGCGCATCGCCGCGAAGGCCGCGCCCACCAGCGCCGGGTAGATGCCGCGCGCGGCCGGTGACGCGGCGGCGCGGTACATGGTGGGCAGGCTGCCCTCGTCGAAGCCGATGGCGGCGATGGCGGCTGGCGGGGCGTGCAAGGCCTGCCCCCGGGCCAGCCCGACCCAGGCCAGGCAGGTGGCAAGGCAATCTCTGCGTTTCAACGCCTTTCTCCCTGTGCCGCGCCATCCTAGGCCCGCGCCCCTGCCGCGACAATCGGCGCATGCCTGCCACGCTGAACGGTCAACTCGTCGTCGCGATCTCGTCGCGCGCCCTCTTCGACTTCGAGGCCGAGAACGAGGTGTTCGAGGCCCATGACGACCATGCCTACATGGCGCTGCAGCAGCGGCTGCTGGACGAGCCGGCCGCGCCGGGCGTCGCGTTCTCGCTGGTGAAGAAGCTGCTGGCGTTCAACGCCGGCGGCACGCCGCGCGTGGAGGTGGTGGTGCTGTCGCGCAACGACCCGATGTCGGGCCTGCGTGTGTTCCGTTCGGCGCGGCACTACGGCCTGCCCATCGAGCGCGGCGTGTTCACGCGCGGCGCGTCGCCGTGGCGTTACCTGCGGCCGCTGTCGGCGCAGCTGTTCCTGTCGGCCAACGACGACGACGTGCGCCAGGCGCTCGCCGCCGGCGTGGCCGCGGCGCGCGTGATGCCGCAGGCTGCGCGTGCGTCGGCGGCGCACCCGCACGAGCTGCGCATCGCGTTCGACGGCGACGCGGTGCTGTTCTCCGACGAGGCCGAACAGGTCTTCCAGCGCGACGGCCTGGCGGCCTTCCAGGCCCACGAGACCCAGCACGCCCACCGCCCGCTGCCGGCCGGCCCGTTCAAGCCGGTGCTGCAGGCGCTGCACGTGCTGCAGCAGGTGCCCGGCATGGCGGTGCGCACGGCACTGGTCACGGCGCGCAGCGCGCCGGCGCACGAGCGCGCCATCCGCACGCTGATGGACTGGGACATCGAGGTCGACGAGGCCATGTTCCTCGGCGGCCTGGCCAAGGGCGAGTTCCTGCGCGAGTTCGAGCCGGACTTCTTCTTCGACGACCAGGTGGGTCATGTCGAGAGCGCGGCGGCGCACGTGCCGGCCGGCCAGGTGACGGCGGGGGTTGCGGCGCGGCCGGCTCCGCTGAAGCAGCGTTAGGCGGCGGGCGCGGGCCGACATCAGAGTTGGTGATACGGCGGCCACGGGGCCACGGCGATACTCCATCAACCGGTACATCCGGTGCCTGCCCCTCCCTCCCCACGCTCGCGTCGCTCCCATGGCCCTGATCGTCCAGCCGCACCAACTTCAGCACCTGGGCGACAGCCGTTTCGTCAACAAGCTGCGCGGCATCCTGCTCCAAGGCGCCGCAGACCCGACCGCCACGCGCGCCGAACTGGGCAGCCCGCAGGGTGAAGCGGCCCTGCGCAAGCAGATCGCCGCCGCGCGCCGCCACGGGCTGACGTCCGAGCTCGACATCGCCCGCTACGTCATCACCGCATGGCTGCTGGGCCCCGATTTCGACACCCGCTTCCCCGCCATGGCCGAGGTGCTGGCCAGCGATCGACTCACGCCGCAGCAGAAGGCCGAAGCGCTTGAGCGCATTGCCGAGACGCTGCTGGCCACGCTGCGTGGCGAGGTGCCGACATGAGCTGGGGGGATGCGCTCAGCAGCGCCTACAACGCGGCGACCGACGCCGCCAGGCAGGCCGGTGCGTCAATGATGTCCTCCGCCGCGTCGGCCGCCGACGCCGTGGCCGCTGCCGCGCGGGCCTCGGCCCAGGCTGCCGCGCGCGCCGCGGTGACCACGCGAGACGCTGCCGTGGCCGCGGCGACCGCGACCGGGCGCGCAGTCACGTCAGCTGCCGTGGCCACGCGCGACGCCGCGGTGCAGGGCGCCCGCATGGCCGGCAACGCTGCCAGCTTCGGCGGCCGTGCAGTGGTCGACGCGGCCAGCATCGCGGGCCGCGCCGCCACCAGCGTGGCCACCGCGCCCTACCGCGCCGCCCGCAACCTGCTGGCGCCCACCGCCACGCCGGCAAAGGCGGTGGTCGAGCCCTGCCCCGACACCTGGGCCGGCAAGAAGGCGCGGCTGGAGAAGCGCCAGCAGATGATCCGCGACGGCCAGCGCAGCCCTGACCCTGCCGTGCGCGCTGCTGCCGACCGCTTCAAGCAGAACAACGAGGCCGTCGAGCTGGCGCGCCTGTCCGACGACACCTACGCTCAGTACCCGCCGAAGAAGCCACCGTCGCCACCGCCGGTGGGATGGTCGATCGTCAGCAATGACGCGCTCGAAGCCAAAGGCGTCAGCCCCGACCAGATGGACAAGGCGCGCGCCGTGATGTACGAAACACCGGACGATTGGCCGGGCGGCAAGAAGACGGTGCTCGCCTTCCGCGGCACGGCGGACCTGGAGGACGGCATCGTCGACCATGATCAGGCGATGGCGCTGGAAACACGGCAGTACCGCGCTGCCACCGGCCTGGGCCAGGACGTTCGCAAGGGCTTCGGCAACGATGTTCTGGTGACCGGCCATTCCCTCGGCGGCGGCAAGGCCCAGGCGGCCGGTGCCACCGGTGGCCTGCGGGGCATGATGTTCAACTCGGCCGGCCTGCACCCAGACACGGTGAACGGCCGGATGCCCAGCCCCGACCAGTTCACGCAGTACCGCACCACGGGCGACCCGCTGACGGGCACGCAGAACTCGCCGGCTGTGCAGGCGGCCATCGTCGGCGTGGTCGGCCCGCTGGCCGGCGCCTTGGGCGGCGGCATGAAGGCGGGCGACGCCATCGGCAAGTTCTTCGGCGGCGACGGCCTGTCACCCGACGTCGCCGACTACGCCGACAAGGCCTTCAAGGCTCTGCCGCGCAGCCTGCGCAACGTGCTGCAGAACGGTGATGTGATGCCGCCCGCCATCGGCACCATCCACGAGGTCGAGACGATCAACGACAAGGGCGAAGTGGTGTCGCGAGCCAACCTGGGCGGGCAGCATTCCATCCTCAGCGCCATCAACGGCATCGAGAAGGAAAAGACCGAGGACCAGGCCGTGCTGGCGGCACACTGACCCATCACGATGCAGCCATGACCCCAGCGCCTGCCCCCCTGTCGCAACGCGTCGCCCGCCCTTTCTGGGCCGGACTGTTCGTGCTGACCACCCTGTTGCAGATTTCCGCGTGCCAGGAGGCACTATCGATGGACGCACTCAAATCCAGCCGCTACTTCTCCGACCCCGCCGTGGCCGCCTTCGTTGATGACGTGCAGCGCGGTGACCTCTCCCGCGTGAAGAAGGCACTCGCCTCGGGCGTGTCGCCCAACGCCCAGGGCAGCGACGGGTTCCGGCCTATCCACTTCGTGTTCGTGGCATCGAAGGCCGACGTGTTGCGTGAGCTGCTGGCGGCCGGCGCGGACCCGAACGCGCGCCTGTCCAACGGCAACACGCCGCTGCATTTCGCGGTGCGCATGCCCAACCCCGACTTCACCAGCGTGCTGCTGGCCGCCAAGGCCGACCCGAGTGCGGCAGGCGACAGCAAGGAGCCCGTGATCCACATGGCCACCGCCTACCCGGGCAACCAGGCACTGGACCTGCTGGCGAAGGCGGGGGCTGACATCAACATCGTCTGGGCCGGCAAGACGCCGCTGATTCACTCGATCGCCGAGATGACGTGGAAGAGCGCCGCGACCTTGCTGCGCCTGGGGGCCGACGTGACATGGAAGGATCGCCGCGGCGAGACCGCCGCCGACTGGTGGTGCGGCCAGCTGAAGGGGCAGCCCGTCGTCGAGAAGTACCGCGCCGACGTGCTGGCCCTGGCCGACGCCTTCGCGGCGCGCGGCGTCACGCTCGCCTGCGCGGCCGACGTCCAGCGCTTTCGCTGAGCGCGCCGGGGGGGGCACACCGCCCTGTCAGGGCTTGAAGCGCTCCACGCCCTCGGCGCCCCAGCGGTCGGCATCGAGCCGCAGCGGCACCGCGTCATTGGCCAGCCAGGCCTTCAGGTAGCGCGAGTAGCCGGCGCCGCCCGGCTGCTCGCTGAGGCCGCCGGGCCAGACGTTCTCGACGCGCGACGTGCCCCAGGGCGCCACCTGCGCCACCAGCCGCTGCGACGCGGCGTGCCGGCTGATGAAGGCGTCGGGCGTGGCGGCGCGCGGGTCGAAGCCGGCCACGTCGACGTTCTGGAAGCCGCCGTCCATCGGGATGCCGGCCTGCCCCGGCAGCGGCGGCGGGAAGGGGTTGCCCACCGACGGGATCGTGAACGGCGCGCCCAGGTTGCTCTTCAGCTCCACGCGGTGCAGCTTGCCCCAGCGGTAGTCGGCCTGGTTCGTCGAGTTGCCGAACGCGGGCTTGAACGCGTCGCTGGCGGCCAGCGCCAGCGCGTCGGCCAGGCTCTGCAGCAGCACCAGGTCGCGGCGGTCCTCGGCCGCAGCCACGCCGGGCACGGGGAAGAAGTCCAGTCCCGACGCGCCGCGGCCCTGCTGCTGCGGGAAGCTCTGCAGCAGGTGGCCCAGCGCGATCATCAGGTTGCCCGAGTCGGGCACCGGCAGGCCGGCGCCGCCGACGACGCGGTCGATGGTGTTGGCCGCGAAGCGGCTGCGCCACAGGTTGTAGAGCGTCGCGGCGATGGACGCGCGCACGTTGTCGCCGTCGGGGCGCTCGCCGGCGGGCTTGCCGGCGTCCCAGCCCTCGGTGAGGCCGGTGGGGCTGGTGAAATCCCAGCGGCGCAGCCGGCCGGCGGCCTCGGCCACGCCCGGCTGGGCCGCCAGCGCGGCCAGCGCCGGCAGCGCGCCGGGGCGGCGGGCGCGGTCGAACGCGTTCAGCAGGTGGGGCAGGAACAGCTTGGCGTCGCGCAGCGTGCTGTCGGCCTGGATGGACTGCATGTCCTCGAAGCGCATGCGCCGGCGCGACAGCACCTCCTTGATGCGCGCCGTGATCTGGCCGGCGCGCAGGCCGGTGGAGTCGTTGAAGTTGAACGACAGGTAGTAGATGCCGCCGCCGGGCCGCGTCTCGTTGAACGGGTTGTTGTCCAGCGTGACGCCGATGGGGTCGTTGTTGCCGTTGGCGAAGAAGCCGGCCGGCGGGTTGACGATCTGCGGCAGCTCGGCGAACGGCAGCACTTCGTAGGGCAGCGCCTGCTGCGGCTGCGGGTTGCGCACCGGCAGCCACTCGTTGCCGCCCTGGCCGTTGCGGATGAAGTGCGGCGGCAGCCCGTTGACGATGCCGGCCTGCAGGTCCTCGCGCACCGGCACCTCGCCGCTGGTGAAGTAGCCCAGGTCGCCGCGGCTGTCGGCCACGACCCAGTTCTGCGCGCCCACGTCGAAGAACTGCAGCGCGGCCTTGAACTCGTCGACGGTGCCGGCACGCACGATGCGCAGGAAGGCCTCCAGCTCGCGCGTCGGGCCGGCGCCGGCCCACTGCAGCGACAGCGCCTTGCCAGTGGCGGCGTCGAACTGCACGACGGGGCCGTGGCGCGGCACGATCAGCGTGGCGGCGGGGATGCCGTTGCCGGGCGGCACGGTGACGAGGTTGTCGGGCTGGCCGTCGCCGGGCCGGTTGGCGCGGTAGACCTCGGGCACGGGGATGACCGCCTCGCGCTGGCCCATGTACAGGCTGGCCAGGCCGCTGGGCGATGTGGCGTCGGGCACCAGCTGTTCCTGGTAAGTGTCGGTCACGTCGAACAGCGAGTTCGTGCTGCCCCAGGCCAGGTGGGCGTTGTAGCCACCCAGCACGGCCGGCACGCCGGCGAAGCTGTCGCCGACGACGCGCAGCGCCGTCGCGCGCGGGCCGGTGACGGCCAGCGCGATCGGGTACCAGACACCCGGCGCCGTGATCTGCAGGTGCTTGTCGTTGGCGATCAGCGGCCGGCCGCTGTCGGTGAAGCGGGCGCTGACGGCCCACAGGTTGGAGCCGGCGCGGTGGTCGCGCTGCGTGATGCCGCGCAGCGCCGGCACCTCGCGCAGCTGCTCGCGCCAGCGCTGCGCCAGGCGCGCGGCGACGTCGTCCACGTCGGCGCCGTGGCCCCAGCGCGGCCGCCCCGGGCCGGCATGCGGGCGCGGGCGGCGCTGCTGGGCGTCGGGCACGGTGACGGCCGTGTCCAGCGGCGCGACGCGGTTCAGGTCGTCGAAGAACAGCGCGCGGCCGTCGAAGCCGGCCAGCGCGCCGGCCTTCTGGTAGGCCGCCAGCGCCAGCGTGTTGTCGACGTCGGTCTCCAGCGACAGCTGCGCGGCGAACAGCTTGCCGATGACCACCGAGTCCAGCGGCGTCCACGGCGCGAACTGCGTCAGCTCCAGCGCGCGGTACTGCACCGGCAGCGGCTGCGTGGCGACGTAGGCATTGACGCCGCGGGCATAGGCCTCCAGCGCGGCGATGGCATCGGGCGACAGCGCGGCCAGCGAGCGCTGCGCCGCGCGGCGCAGGCCGAGGGTGCGCATCTGCACGTCCGACGCCAGCGCGCCGGTGCCCAGCAGCTCGGCCAGCGTGCCGCTGGCGGTGCGGCGGAACTCGTCCATCTGGAACAGCCGGTCGCGCGCATGCACATAGCCCTGCATGAACCACAGGTCGGCCTCGGTGCGGGCCTCCACGTGCAGGATGCCGCTGCGGTCCCGCACGAGCTGGGCCGGCGCGCTCAGGCCGGCGAGCTGGACGGCCTGGGGTTCGGTGCCATGGGCCTGGGCCAGCGAGGCCCCCAGGGACACCACGAGGGCGATGAGATGACGCGACATGCCGGCTCCCGGTCGTTGCAGAGGCCGGCACTATCCGCCGCCGCCGCCGGCCAGACATGCGGGTAGCTACCACCCATCCCTAGGAGTGCATTCACCTGTCGCTGACACGCGGCGAACATCGTCCGCTGATGGCGCCCTCAGGGCAGCAGCTGCAGCGCCAGGCTGCGCTCGGCCAGCCACAGCGCGGCCAGCGCGGCGATGGCGCTCGACCCGCCCGGCACGATCCAGCGCCGGTAGGCTGGGCGGCCGCGCAGCCACAGGGCCGGCGGCAGCAGCAGCGCCACGGCGGCGAGCTGGCCCAGCTCCACGCCCAGGTTGAAGCCCAGCAGCGGCACCAGCAGCTCGCGGCCGCGCAGGCCCAGGTCCGTCAGCGGCCCGGCGAAGCCCACGCCGTGCACCAGGCCGAACACGGCCACCATGGCCCAGCGCGGCCCGGGCACAAAGGGGCGAAGGTTGTCCAGCGCGGCCAGCAGCACGGTCAGCGCGATCAGCGATTCGACGACCGCGCCCGCCGGCGGGATGACGCCCGCCGCCGCCAGCCCCAGCGTGATGGAGTGGGCCGCGGTGAAGGCGGTGACGAGCTTGAGCGTCTCCGCGAGCGCCGCCCGCGCGCTGGCCCGCGGCACCCAGCCGCGGCCGTCGCGCCGCCACACGGCGACGAGCAGCAGCGTGGCGAGGAACAGCAGATGGTCCAGCCCGCTGGCGATGTGCGCCGCGCCTTCGGCGATGAAGCCGGCCAGCCCCGTGCCGGCCGTGCTCAGCACCTGCGGGCCGGCGCCGGGCACCAGCACCCGCGGCTCGCCGGCCGCGCCCACGAGGCGGGCCAGGCCGCGGTGGCCGGCGTCGGTGGTGGCGAACAGCCGGTAGTCCAGCACCAGCTCGCGCACGTCGGCCGGGCAGTGCCACTGCGTGACGAGCACCGCGTGCATGCCGTCGCCGTGCGCCTCCAGCTGCGGCGGCGCGGGCTGCGTGCGCGTGCAGGCCGCGCCGTCGGCCGTGAAGCGCAGGCCGGCGTCGGCCAGCGCCGTGATGTCGGCCCAGCGCGTGCGCACCTCGCCCCAGCTCAGCGTGCCGTCGCCGTCGGCATCCAGGCCCAGGTCGCGGTCCAGATCGCGCAGCGCGATGTCCAGCCGCTGCTCGACCTGCGCGCCGTCCACGCGGTAGCGCAGGTAGGCCTCGCTGGCCTGGTGGGCCCAGGCGGGCGCGCAGAACAGCAGCAGGAGGAAGGCGCGGATCACGGTGGCAGCAGCGGAGCGAGGCGCGCATCTTGCCAGCCCGTGTCGCGCACGAAGCGGGCCAGCTCGCGGCGCGCGGGCTCGCCGTCGCGGCCGGCGGCCTGGGCGGCACGCGCCAGCAGCAGCGCGTCGGCCGGCTCGCGCTGCCAGGCCCAGTTGGCCTGCGCCAGCCGCAGCGCCTCGCGCGGCTGGCCAGCCACGTCGAGCGCCAAGCGGGCCTGCTCGCGCGCATGCCTGCCGGGCTCGCGGCGGTCGGCGGCGGCCAGGCTGTCACGCAGCCGGGCGGTGGGCGCGGCGGCGTCGCGGCCCAGCCGGCGCAGCGCGATGACGTGGCGCAGCAGCAGCGCATCGGCGTCGCTGTGCTGCGTCAACGCCAGCGCGTCGGCCGCGCGGTCGCGGGCCAGCAGCCAGTCGGCCAGCGCGGCGCGGGTGTAGACGTCGTCGGCGCCGCGCAGCGCCTGGCGGTACAGCGCCGGCGCGGCGGCGTCGCCCTGGCGCTCGGCCAGCTCGGCGCGCATCAGCGTCAGCCACGCAGGCTCGTGGCGGCCGCCGCCAAGGCGGGCCAGCGCGGGGGCCGCCTCGGCCGCCCGGCCGGACAGGCTGTCCAGCTCGGCCAGGCAGGCCGCCGCGGGCAGCGGGGCGAGCGGCTGGAGCTGCTCGCACAACGCGCGGGCCTGCGGCAGCTCGGCGCGCAGCTGGTGGATGGCCGCGGCGTCCAGCAGCGCCTGCGCACGCAGCGCGGGCGCCAGGTCGCCGCGGGCCAGCAGGCGCTGCAGCTCGGCCTGTGCCGCATCGAACTCGTGCCGCGCCTGCTGCACGCGGGCGCGCAGCAGCTGGGCTTCGGCGGGGGCGTCGGCGCGCGCCCACCAGGGCGCCAGCGCGGCCTGGGCGATGCCCAGTTCGCGCGGGTCGCCCAGCGTGCGGGCGCGGTCCAGCGCGGCGCGGGCGGCGGCCACGGCCAGCGGCAGCTGGGCCGGGTCGCGCGCCAGTGCCGCGCGGCGGGCGCGCTCGGCGGCGTCCATGCGGTAGGGCAGCCGCTGCACGATGTCGGCGTCGTCCTTCGGCGTGAAGGGCTCGGCCGCCGCCGCGAGCGGCAGCACCAGCAGCAGGGCCGGCAGCGCCTTCATGCTCAGATCGCGTAGGGCTCTTCGGTCTCGCTGGTGAACGGCTCGCCGGCCGGCAGCGTCAGCGCGTCACTGGTCTCGTCGCCGGTGGGGCGCGTGTTCAGGTAGCCGACGAAGGCGCCGCTGGACGTGATGGCGCTGTCGGGCACGGCGGTCTGCGGCATGGGCGCCGGGCCGGGCGCCGGCCCGCTGCTGTCGCCGCCGCCGCCACAGGCGACGAGGGCCAGGCTGGCGGCACCGGCCGCCACGGTGGTCATCAGGGTGCGCATGGCGGCCTCCGTCACTGGGTGCCCGGGGTGGGCGTGTTGAGGTAGGGGAAGGCGGGCAGCAGCGGCACGACGGCCTGGTCCACCGCGTCGTGCAGCTTGAACGCGGTGGCGCCCAGCGGCACGGCCGACGGCTTGCAGGCCGCGCCGAGCGCGAGCTTGTCGGTGTCGCCGTTGGCCACGCACAGGCCGCCCATGACGGCGACGAGCGAGATGTCGACGACGTCGTCCTTGGGCCGGCGGCCATTGGGGTAGCCGGCGTTGTCGCTGCCGTTCGCGAGGATGTTGCCGACGATGCCCAGCCGGTTCTGCTGCGCGAACGGCACGGGCGCTATTGATGTGTTCAGCCGCAGCATCTCGGACGGCGTCACCGTGGCGAGCTGGTTCACGCCCTTGATGCCGGTCAGGAAGGTCGTGACGAGATCCGTGCGCGGGAAGTTCGTCGGCGCCGTGTTGGGCAGCGCCAGCGCAATCTCCAGCAGCGCGGGCAGCGTCGGGTGGGTCACGTAGTCGGCGAACTGGGCGTCGTCCTTCGGCTTGGACGCGTTGAACCGGTCCTTGTCCTTCAGGCCGATGACGACCTCGTTGACCAACGGCATGCCCAGGCGCGACACCTGCACCCACGCGCCGCCGGCTTTCTCGGCCGTCTGGTGGCCGCTCTTGGGCGACGGGTCCAGCAGCCGGCCCTGGCGCAGGCTGGCGGTCGTCCAGCCGCCGATGACGTCGCTGCCGGCGCTCTTCAGGCAGTCCTTGTGCACCTCCAGCGCCAGCGTGGTGACGTTCTTGTCGGCTATGGTGTTGGGCGCGGCGTTGATCAGCGACGGGTCGGTGATGACGGAGACCGGCGCATTCACCAGGTCGAAGATGGTGCCGAGGTTGACGGCGAACGGGTCCTGCCGCTGGCCGACGAACACCTTGGCCGGCATCGCGCAGCCGGGGATGGTGATGGGGTAGACATGCTTGGCCGCGTAGGCCGCGTAGTCGGCGATGGTCTTCTTGCCGATGTTGTCGACGGGCTTGTCGAACGTCGTCGCGCCGCTGGTGGCATGGGTCACGGCCTGGGCCGTGCCGCTGCGGCGGTCGCCGCGCACCACGGTGACGGTGTAGCTCTCGTTGACCTGCAGGTTGGCGTCCTTCACGTTCGCCACGGCGCCGCTCTGGATCAGCGGGATGCCCACCGACTTGCCGCCCACCGTCAGGCTGGTGCCGGCGCCGCCGTTGGACAGCCGGTTCTTGAAGCGGAACTGGAAGGTCAGGTCTTCCTTGGCGTCGCCGGTGTTGTCGATGTGGATCTCGTACAGCGCGTTGGGGTCCAGCGCGAAGTAGTTGGGGCCGCCGTAGCCGTCCTGCAGCGGCAGGTAGTTGGCGATCAGCGTGACCATGCCGTCGCGGCCGGCCTCGTAGCTGCGGAACAGGTAGAAGTCCGTCGCGTCGACCTTGGGCGCGGTGGTGATGAACGGCGCTTCACGGTGGCTGGACGCCTGGGCGCCGGCGGCCAGGCCGAGCAGCAGCGCCGCCAGCGCGATGCGGTGGAGTCGGGCAGTCATGGGGGGCATCCTGTGTGGCGATGCCGGCTTGGCATCTGGGCGGTCTACGCCCATGCCCGGCCTCCGGATTCACCCGATGTGACGAATCGCCCGCCATCCCCTTCGCCACACAATGCCGGCTCTTCGAGGAGAACCCATGCCCCGCTTCCGTCTCGCCGCACTCGCGGCCGCCCTCTGCGCCACCAGCGCGTGGGCGGCCAGCACCCCAGGCTTCTACCGCCAGCCCACGCTGCACGGCGACAGCATCTACTTCGTCGCCGAGGGCGACCTCTGGCGCACGGCCAGCGCCGGCGGCACCGCGCAGCGGCTGACCACCCACCCGGGGCTGGAGAGCCAGCCCGTCGTGTCGCCCGACGGCCAGTGGCTGGCGTTCACGGGCCAGTACGACGGCGGCACCGAGCTCTACCTGATGCCGGTGGCCGGCGGCCCGCCGAAGCGACTGACGTGGGAAGGCGGCGGCATGCGCGCCTGGGGCTTCACGGCGGGCGGCGAGGTGCTCTACACCGGCCTGGACGCCCGCCCCGGCGGGCAGCTGTTCGCCATCGACGTGAAGACCGGCCAGCGCCGCCAGCTGCCCGTGGGCCAGGCCAGCGACGCCGCGCTGAGCGCCGACGGCAAGACGCTGTACTTCACCCGCAGCGGCCTGCGCAGCGACAACGCGCGCCAGTACCGCGGCGGCGCCCTCGCGCGGCTGTGGACGCTGGACCTGGCCGGCAGCGCCGAGGCCCGCCCCTTCGTCGCCGAAGGCAACAACGACCGCCGCCCCCTGCCCTACCGCACCGCCGGCGGCGAGGCGCGCATCGCCTTCCTGTCCGACCGCGACGGCTCGGTCAACCTGTGGTCCGTCAACGCGCAGGGCGGCGACCTGCGCCAGCACACCGCGCACAAGGGCTGGGACATCCGCCACGCCGACGTGGACGGCGGCCGCGCCGTCTACGCGCTGGGCGCTGACCTCTACACGGTGGACCTCACGCCCGGCGCCACGCCGAGGAAGCTGGACATCACGCTGGGCGGCGACTTCGACCAGATGCGCGAGCGCTGGATCAAGAAGCCGCAGGACTTCCTGACCGACCACTCGTTCGCGCCCAACGGCGAGCGCGTGCTGCTGGCCGCGCGCGGCCACCTGGCCACGCAGGGCGTGCAGGCGCTGCGCCGCGCCGAGCTGCCGCAGCCGGCCGACGGCCGCTGCAAGAAGGGCGAGTTCAGCAGCGACAGCAGGAGCGTGTTCGCCGTCTGCGACTTCAGCGGCGAGCAGGAGATCTGGCGCCTGGCCGCCAACGGCACCGGCAAGCCGGAGCGCGTGACGCACGGCGGCGCCACGCAGCGCCGCGAGCTGCTGCCGTCGCCCGACGGCCGCTGGCTGGCGCACACGGACAAGGAAGGCCGCGTCTGGCTGACCGATCTCAAGAGCGACCCCAAGGCCCCGGCCGCCACGCGCGAGATCGCCCGCAGCACGATGGGCGACTCGCCGCAGCTGCAGGCCTGGAGCCCCGACGGCCAGGTGCTGGTGTGGCAGCAGTCGCTGCGCCACGCCGACCGCTCGCAGCTGCAGCTCTACCGCGTGGCCGACGGCCGCACGCACACGCTGACCAGCGACCGCTACGACGCCGAAGGTGCCGCCTTCAGCCCCGACGGCCAGTGGCTGTACTTCGCGTCCAGCCGCCACTTCGCCACCACCGGCAACGGCAGCCCCTGGGGCGACCGCAACACCGGCCCGTTCTTCGGCCTGCGCAGCAAGCTGTACGCCGTCGCGCTGCAGCCGGGCCTGCGCTCGCCGTTCGCGGCCAAGGACGAGCTGGAATCGCCCGCCGAGAAGAAGGCCGACGAGCAGCGCGCCGAGGACCGCAAGGCCACCGACAAGGCGCCCACCGAGCGCAAGCCCGATGCCAAGGACGCCAAGGACGACAAGAAGGCCGCTGACAAGCCCGCCGACAAGAAGGGCAAGCCCGCCATCGTCTTCGAAGGGCTGAACGAGCGGCTCATCGAGCTGCCCGTGCCGGCCGGCAACTACCGCGCGCTGCGCACCGACGGCAAGCGGCTGTGGTTCCTGGACCGCGACCTGGACGGCAAGACGCAGCTCAAGTCCGTGGGCATCGACAACCAGGGTGGCGCCCCCGAGGTGCTGGCCGGCGACGTGCGCGCCTACGAGCTGAGCGCCGACGGCAAGAAGCTGATGCTGGTGCGCAACCAGGGCCAGGGCGCGCCGGAGGTGCTCATCGTCGACGCGGCGCCCAAGCTGCCGGCCGACCTGTCCAAGCTGACCGTGCGCTGGAGCGACTGGCAGATCGCCACGCAGCCGCGCGCGGAGTGGAAGCAGATGTTCGCCGACGCGTGGCGCATGCACCGCGACCATTTCTACGACAAGGACATGCACGGCGTGGACTGGGTGGCCGTGCGCGCCAAGTACGAGCCGCTGGTGGACCGCGTGACCGACCGCGTCGAGCTGGCCGAGCTGATGGCACAGATGGTGTCCGAGCTGGGCGCGCTGCACAGCCAGGTCGGCCCGGGCGACACCCGCCCCGGCAGCGACGACCCGGCGCTGGCCGGCCTGGGCGGGCGCTTCTCGCGCGCGCCCGGCGGCTGGCGCATCGACGCCATCTACGGCTTCGAGGCCGAGCTGCCGTCCGAGGCGCCACCGCTGGCCGCGCCGGGCGTGGGGTTGAAGGTGGGTGACGTCATCACGCACGTGAACGGCCGCCCCACGGCCGATGCGCCGCACCTGCTGGAGCTGCTGCGCGGCCAGGCCGGCCGCCAAGTGCTGCTGGACGTGAAGCAGGCGGATGGCAAGACGGTGCAGCGCATCGTCACGCCGGTGGCGCAGATGCGCGAGAACCAGCTGCGCTACAACGACTGGCGCGTCAGCCGCGCCCGCGCGGTGGAGCAGCTGGGCCAGGGCCGCATCGGCTACGTGCACCTGCGCGCGATGGGGCCCAACGACATCGCCGACTTCGTGCGCGAGTTCTACGCCGCCGGCGACCGCGACGGCCTCATCATCGACGTGCGCTACAACAACGGCGGCAACATCGACAGCTGGATCCTGGAGAAGCTGCTGCGCCGCGCCTGGGCCTTCTGGCAGCCGCGCTCGCCGGCCGGCAGCCCGGTCTACGCCAACATGCAGAACGTCTGGCGCGGCCACACCGTCGTGCTGATGAACGAGGACACCTACAGCGACGGCGAGACCTTCTCCGAAGGCTTCAAGCGGCTGAAGATCGGCCCCGTCATCGGCAAGCGCAGCTCCGGCGCCGGCGTGTGGCTGTCCGACCAGAACCGCCTGCTGGACAACGGCATCATGCGCGCGGCCGAGACCGGCCAGATGGACGCCGACGGCCGCTTCCTCATCGAGGGCGTGGGCGTGACGCCGGACATCGAGGTGGACAACCTGCCCCGCGCCACCTTCCTGGGCCAGGACGCGCAGCTGGACGCCGCCATCGCCGAGCTGAAGAAGCGCATCGCCGAGCAGCCGGTGCCGGTCGTGAAGCCGGGCGCCTACCCCCGGCCCGTGAAGCCCTGACGGCCCGCCGGGCGCCGGCCGGCCCCATCCGGGCCGCGCCAGCGTGCCGGATTCGGCAGGTCGGGCCGGTTGTTGCGGTGCAACAGCGGCGTGGCGGCCGCAACTGCCGCCACCATTCGGGCTGCACAACAACCTGGCCCCGCGGCCGCCGCCACGCGCATCCGGCGCGTCGACGACGACGGGGCCGGCCACGCGTGGGAAGGGCAGAACGTGACCGAGGGCAACGACGACATCGCGCTGCATCGCGCGCATGAGGCGCTGGAGGTGGGCGACATCGAGCAGGCGACCTACCTCGCCCGCCAGGTGCTGAGGAACGCCCAGGCCGGCCGCAACATGCTGCACGAGGGCCGCGCGCTCGCCTGCCTGGCCGACTGCGACCGGCAGCTCTCGCAGCTGCGCCGCGCCTACAGCAACAGCCAGTCCGCCGTGCACCTGCTGCGCCAGGCGCAGGACCTGGCCGGCGAGGTGATGGCGCTGACGACGCTGGCCCATGTCGCCACCAACCTGGGCCGCGTGGACGAGGCCGTCGAGAGCGCGCTGCTGGCCGTCGGCCTGTCCGACGGGCTGCCGCTGTCGCACCTGCAGCCGCTGGTGCACAACTACCTGGGCGTGGCCTTCTGCTGGGGCCAGGACTTCGGCCGCGCCGAGTCGGCGCTGGAGCGCTCGGCCGACCTCGTCCATGTCGACGAACCCTCGGCCAGCCCGCTGCAGCCCTTGCTCAACCTGGCCTTCCTGGAGGCGTTCCGGTTCGCGGTACTGCGCTTCGAGTCGGGCATCGCGCCGCCCGTGGGCAAGCTGAACGCGCGGCTGGTGGACTGCGGCGACATCATCGAGCGCCACGGCGACGAGGGGCTGCTGCTGGGCATGACCGAGGTGACGCGCACGCTGTTCCACGTGCTCAAGGGGCTGGCCGCCGCGTGGTCGGGCGACCTGGAGGCCGCCGCGGCCGAGCTGCAGTGGTGCGACGCCTGGCAGGCCCGCGACGGCCGCGCGACCTGGCTGGTGGGCATGCGGCACTGGCTGGAGACCGAGGCCGCATGGGCCTGCCATGACCTGGGCCTGGCCGCCGACCTGGGCCGCGAGATGATCCGCGCCGCCACGCAGGCCGAGCACGAGCAGCTGGCCTGCCTGGGCCACCGCGTGGTGGCGACCGTGGAGCGCGCGCGTGGCGACAGCCGTGCCGAGGCCGACGAGCTGCGCCGCCTCTGCCAGCGCGAGCAGGCGATCCGGCGCGAGGCGCTGGACAGCCGCGACCAGGCCGCCGAATGGCAGCTGGAGGCGCGCACATCGGCCAACCAGATCCTGCGGCTGGAGTTCCGCTCACGCATGCTGGAGCGGCTGTCGCTGGAGGACAGCCTGACCCGCATCCCCAACCGGCGCGCGCTGGACCGCCAGCTGCAGGCCTGCATGGCCATGCCGATGGACGCCGGCCGGCAGACCTGCGTGGCCCTCATCGACGTGGACCGCTTCAAGCAGATCAACGACGGCTTCTCCCACCACGTGGGCGACCAGGTGCTCAAGGTCGTGGCCAGCGTGCTGACGCAGTCGGTGCGCACCGGCGACTTCGTCGCGCGCATGGCGGGCGACGAGTTCGTCGTGCTGTTCGACCGCGCGACGCTGGCGGAGGCGCAGCAGGTCTGCGCGCGCATGAAGTGGGCCGTCCAGCAGCACGGCTGGGACGCCATTGCGCCAGGGCTGCGCGTGAGCATCAGCATCGGGCTGGAGCAGGCGCGCGCCGGCGAGTCCATGCAGACGCTGCTGCAGCGCAGCGACGACCGCATGTACGCCGACAAGCGCGGCCAGAGCGCCTGACGGCGTCACCAGCGGTAGCCGGCCTTCGCGAAGTACTGCCGGCCGTTGAAGCCGAACGGCGAGAAGCTGCTGTACGTCAGGATGCCGCCCACCGCGTTGGCCGGGATGACGCGGTCGGGGTAGCGGTTGCCGAGGTTCTCCACGCCGGCGTCCACGTGCCACGGCCCCTGAGCCCAGCCCACCGACACGTCGGCCAGCCAGGCCGACGCGAAGCGCTGGTCGTTGGCGGCGCTGGCCTGGCGCACCTCGTAGTCACCGTAGCGCGTGGCGGCCACGCGGGCGCTCCACGGGCCCCAGCGGTGCTCGGCGGCCAGCAGCAGCTTGTCGTCCGGCGCGCTGACGGTGGCGCGGGCCAGCGTCACGCGGTCGATCAGCGTCAGGTTGTTGGCGGTCAGCACGGCGGGGTTGTCGGCCACGCGGCGCACGGTGTTGTGCGTGTAGCCGTAGGCCAGCGTGAAGTCGCTGCGGCCGGCGGCGCCCCAGTCCTGGCGCAGCGTGCTGACGAGGTCGGCGCCCCGCGTGCGCGTGTCCAGCGCGTTCGTGAAGTAGCGGCCCGCGCTGACGTTCAGCCCCTGCGCGGCCAGCTGCGTGCGCAGTGCCGCCGGCAGCGACAGGTTGCCGGACAGCAGGATGCGGTGGGCTATGTCGATCTGGTAGACGTCCAGCGTCGTCTGCCAGTCGCGCGTGGGCGACAGCTGCAGGCCCAGGCTGGCGTTGCGCGACTTCTCCGCCTTCAGCGGCTGGGCGCCCAGCGCCTGCGCGGCGGCTGACGGCACGGTGAAGGTGCCGGCCTCCACCAGCGCGCCGTTGATGAGGTTGGTGGACGTCGTTGCGAAGTACTGCTGCGCCAGCGACGGCGCGCGAAAGCCCGTCGACACCGTGCCACGCAGCGCGACGGCCGGGCTGACGACGTAGCGCCCTGACAGCTTCAGCGCCGTCGCGCGGCCGAAGTCGCTGTAGTCCTCGGCGCGCAGCGCGGCGCTGGCGCTGAAGGCCGTCGTCAGCTGGCCCTCCAGGCCCACGTAGGCGGACACGTTGTGGCGGCCGTGGCGGCCCGCATCGCCGGGCCGGAAGCCCGGAAAGCCCGACGCGCCGCCACCCGTATAGGAGTTGGGCTCGCCGGCCACGACCTCGTAGCGCTCCTGGCGCAGCTCCGCGCCGGTGGACAGCAGCACGGCGCGCACGAGGCCCCAGTCCAGCTCGCGCGTCGCGTCGATGTTCAGCAGCGTCTGCTGGTTGCGCAGGCCGCCGGCGTCGAAGCGCGTCGGGCTGGCCGCGCCCAGCGAGTAGTTCGCGGTGTTGGACACGGCGATGTCGAAGCGGTTCTCGCCATGGTTGAGGCTCACGTCCCACTGCCAGCCGGCCGCCTCGCCGCGCAGGCCCAGCACCAGGCCCACGTCGCGCGTGCGGCTGTCCTGGTGCGGCAGAAAACCCTCGGGGAACAGCGTGGCCACGCCGTTGGCCGCCGCCGTGGCCTGCGTGCGCCAGAACGCGGTGCTGGTGGTGTCGCGCTGGTTCAGGCTGGCGTTGCCGTACAAGTGCACGCCGCCGCCCAGCTCGGCCTGGCCGGTGACCAGCAGCGACTTCTTTGTGCTGTCGGGGTCGCCCAGGCGGTTGTTGACCTGGCCCTTGCGCGGCTCGGTCGCCGCGTCGCGCGTGTCGACGCCGGCGCGGTTGCTGCGCTGCTGGTGGCCGGCCTCGGCCGCCAGCCGCAGCCAGCTGCCCGCGCCCAGGTCCAGCCCGAGGCTGGCGCCCAGCTGGCCGCGCTGGCCGTCGCCGCGGTCGGTACCGCCGATCTCGGCCGTGGCGGCACCACCCTTGGCGCCCCGCTTCAGCACGATGTTGACGACGCCGGCGATCGCGTCCGAGCCGTACTGCGCCGCGGCGCCGTCGCGCAGCACCTCCACGCGCTCGATGGCCGACAGGGGAATAGCGTTCAGGTCCACCGGCGCCGAGCCGCGGCCCTGCGTGCCGTTGATGTTGACGACCGCACCGGTGTGGCGGCGCTTGCCGTCGACGAGCACCAGCGTCTGGTCCGGCGACAGGCCGCGCAGCTGTGCGGGGCGCACGGCGTCGGACGCGTCGGTCAGCGACGGGCGCGGGAAGTTCAGCGACGGCAGCAGCTGCGCCAGCGCCGTGGCCAGCTCGGTGCTGCCGCTGCGCTGCAGGTCGGCCGCGCTGATGACGTCGACGGCAGACTCGGACTGCGCCAGCGTGCGGTCGACGCGGCGCGTGCCGGTGACGACGACCTGCTGCAGCGAAACCGGCTCAGCGGTCTGGGCGGCGGCCGGCAGCGCGGCAGCCGCCGCGGCGGCGAGCGCCAGCAGGCGCGGTGTGAACGGGAAGGAAGTGCGGGACGAGAAAGTCATGAACTGCAAGCGGAGGCGACCAAAGACGCGCCAGCTTGCAACCCGCCGCTAACTCAGCCAACGAATCAAATCGACCCAGTTCATGCGTTTTTCGGCGTTGACGCCTCAGCCCAGCACGACGCGCGCGAACTTGCGCTTGCCGACCTGCAGCACGTGCTCCCCGGCGTCCAGCTTGACGCCCTTGTCCGAGATCACCTCGCCGGCGCGGCGCACGCCGCCCTGCTCCACCATGCGCAGCCCCTCGCTGGTGGACGCCACCAGGCCGGCGGCCTTCAACACCTGGGCGATGCCAAGGGGCGCGCCGGTCAGCGCCACCGTCGGGATGTCGTCCGGGATGCCGCCCTTGGAACGGTTGATGAAGTCCTGCTCCGCCGCATCCGCCGCCGCCGCGCTGTGGAAGCGCGCGGTGATCTCCTTGGCCAGCGCCACCTTCGCGTCCTTGGGGTTGCGACCCGCCTTGACCTCGGCCTTCAGCGCGGCGATCTCGGCGATGGACTTGAACGACAGCAGGTCGTACCACTTCCACATCTGCACGTCGCTGATGGACAGGATCTTGGCGAACATCGTGTTCGGCGCTTCCGTGATGCCGATGTAGTTGTTCTTGGACTTGGACATCTTCTCGACGCCGTCCAGGCCCTCCAGCAGCGGCATGGTCAGGATGCACTGCGGCTCCTGGCCGTACTCCTGCTGCAGGTGGCGGCCCATCAGCAGGTTGAACTTCTGGTCAGTGCCGCCCAGCTCCAGGTCGGCCTTCAGCGCCACCGAGTCGTAGCCCTGCATCAACGGGTACAGGAACTCATGCACCGAGATCGGCGTGCCGGCCGCGAAGCGCTTCGTGAAGTCGTCGCGCTCCATCATGCGGGCCACCGTGTACTTGGCGGCCAGCTGGATCATCCCGGCCGCGCCCAGCGGCTCGCTCCACTCGGAGTTGTAGCGGATCTCCGTCTTCGCCGGGTCCAGCACCAGCTTGGCCTGGGCGTAGTAGGTCTCGGCGTTGGCGTGGATCTGTTCCTTCGTCAGCGGCGGGCGCGTGGCGTTGCGGCCCGACGGGTCACCGATCAGCGACGTGAAGTCGCCGATCAGGAAGATGACCTGGTGCCCCAGGTCCTGCAGCTGGCGCATCTTGTTGAGCACCACGGTGTGGCC
>JAYSCT010000045.1:12154-32784 GCA_041914785.1 Roseateles sp. | reverse complement strand
TGACCATGAAGATGATCAGCAGCACCAGCATCACGTCGATGAACGGGACCATGTTGATCTCGTTCATCGTGCGGCGCCGGCGGCCGCCGCGGGCGGAGACGGCAGCCATTTAGTTTTGCGTGGCGTTGCGTTGCAGGATGTTGGAGAACTCTTCGATGAAGGTCTCCAGCGTGATCGCGGCGCGGTCGATCTGGCGCGCGAAGCGGTTGTAGGCCAGCACCGCGGGGATGGCCGCGAACAGGCCGATGGCGGTGGCGACCAGCGCTTCGGCGATGCCGGGAGCGACGGTGGCCAGCGTCACCTGCGTCAGGTTGGACAGGCCGACGAACGCATGCATGATCCCCCAGATGGTGCCAAACAGGCCCACGTACGGCGACACGGAGCCGACCGAGGCGAGGAAGGACAGGTTGCTCTCCATCGCGTCCAGCTCGCGCTGGAAGCTGGCGCGCATCGCGCGGCGGGCGGCGTCCAGCAGCGCGCCGGAGTCGGTCACGCGCTTCTCGCGCAGCTTCAGGAATTCGCGCATGCCGGACGCGAAGATGCGCTCCAGCGGCGCGCCGTCCTTGCGGTTGCCGACGGCCTGGTAGAGGTCGTTGAGGTTCTTGCCGCTCCAGAACTCGGCCTCGAAGGCGTCGTTGCGGCGCTTGATCTGGCCCAGCCCGATGAGCTTGCCGAAGATGACGCTCCAGCTCGCGAGCGACACGAGCAGCAGGCCCGCGATGACGAGCTGCACGGCCAGGCTGGCGTGCAGGATCAGGGAGACGATGGACAGGTCTTGGTTCATGAAGCGATCGCTGCGATAACAGCCGATTGGACAATTTCGGGCAGGCGTTGCGGTTTCAGGTCAACGGCGCGCACGCAGCCGATGCGGATCTCGCCCTCGGCCAGCAGCGTGTCGCCGCGCAGCGCGCGCTGGCGCACGACGAGGCTGGCACGGCCGGCCGGCTCGGGTTCGACGGTGATGGTGAGCTGGTCGTCCAGCCGCGCCGGCGCCACGTAGCGCAGGCTGGTGGCGGCGACGACGAACATGACGCCGGTGTCCTCGCGCAGCTGGTGCTGCTCGACACCGGCCGCGCGCAGCCACTCGGTGCGGGCCCGCTCGAAGAACTTCAGGTAGTTGGCGTAGAACACGATGC
Source organism: Roseateles sp. (assembly GCA_041914785.1). GTDB lineage: Bacteria > Pseudomonadota > Gammaproteobacteria > Burkholderiales > Burkholderiaceae_C > Pelomonas. The sequence continues at coordinate 31,648 of JAYSCT010000045.1, read as the reverse complement.
CGCCGGCATCGGTGTCCTCCCAGTACACGCGCACCGGCCACTGGAAACTCATGCGAGCACCTCGCCGAGGCGTGCGACGGCTTCCTGCAGGTCGTCGAGGGACGACGCGAACGACAGCCGCATCCAGCGCTGCGGGTCGGCCAGGCCGAAGTCGCGGCCGGGCGTCAGCGCCACCTGGGCGCTCTGCAGCAGCTCGTGCGCGAAGGCCCAGCTGTCGGTGTGGAAGCGCGACACATCCATCCACGCGTAGAACGCGCCGTCGGGCGCGACGGGCACGGTCAGGCCCAGCGCGTTGAGCGCAGGCACGATGAAGTCCCGGCGCTCGCGCAGCACGGCGCGGCGGCGTTCGAATTCGGCGACGGATGCCGGCTCGAAGCAGGCCAGCGCCGCCTTCTGCGCCAGCGTGGACGGGCAGATGTAGAGATTCTGCGCCAGCCGCTCGACGGCGGGCACAAGGGCCGGCGGCAGCACCAGCCAGCCCAGCCGCCAGCCGGTCATGCCGAAGTACTTGGAGAAGCTGTTGACCGACACGATGTCGTCGCCCAGCCCGCCCGGCAGCGCCAGTGCGCTGCGGCCGAAGCGGTCGTCGTAGCTCAGCGGCAGGTAGATCTCGTCGACGACCGTGACGCCGCCGCGCTCGCGCACAAAGCCGGCGATGTCGGCCAGCACCTCGGGCGCGATGGACGTGCCTGTCGGGTTGCTGGGCGAGGCCAGCAGCACGCCGCGCGTGGCCGGCGTCCAGGCGTCGCGTACCTGGGGCCCGTCGAGCTGGAAACGTTCCGCCGCCCCGGTGGGCAGCAACCGCGGCGTGGCGTCCGCGGCCGTCACGAAGTGGCGGTTGCACGGGTAGCAGGGGTCGGGCATCAGCACCTCGTCGCCGTGCTCGAAGAGCGCCAGGCAGGCGAGCTGCAGGCCGGCCGAGGCGCCGGCGGTGATGGCGATGCGCTCGGGCGCGATGGCCAGGCCGAAGCGCTGGCCGTACCAGCGCGAGATGGCCTCGCGCAGCGCCGGCAGGCCCAGCGCGTCGGTGTAGGGCGTGTCGCCCTGCGCGATGCGCGCGACGGCGTCGCGCACGGCGGGCGCGGCGCCGAAGTCGGGCTCGCCGATGTTGAGCCGGATCATGCGACGGCCGCCCCGGGCCGGGTCGCACAGAGGGCCAGCCGCGAGCTGCGCCGCGGCCTTGGCCAGCTCCATCACATAGAAGGGCTCGATGCGGTCCAGCCGCGCTGCCAGTCTCATCAGCGCTTGGCGGTGACCTCGAGGGGGCGCAAATCCACGGCCGCGCGGTCCAGCACGCCGTTGACGTACTTGTGGCCGTCGGTGCCGCCGAAGGACTTGGCCAGCTCCACGGCTTCGTTGATCGCCACCTTGTAGGGGATGTCGACGCAGTGCTTGAGCTCGTAGGCGCCGATCATCAGGATGCCGTGCTCGATGGGCGACAGCTCGGTGGTCTTGCGGTCCACATGGCGGGCCAGCACGGTGTCGAGGTCAGCGGCCTCATGCACGCCGCCATTGAACAGGGCGTCGAAATGGGCCTTGTCGCACTTCTCGAAGCCCTGCTGCTCGCGCATGTGGGTCTCGATGGCGGCGGGCTCGTCACCCGTCACGAGCCATTGATACAGCGCCTGCAGCGCGAACTCGCGCGAGCGGCGGCGGGCCGACTTCGCGCCGGCGCGCTTGACGCCCGGCTTGGCCGCGGGCTTGCCGGCGGTCTTGGGAGCAGTGGGGGTGTTGGTCTTGTCGTTCATGCTCACTGCAGGGCTTTCAGAAGATGGGCCATCTCGACGGCGACGCGCGCAGCGTCGGCGCCCTTCTCGGCGGCGCGGGCCCAGGCCTGGGCCTCGTTCTCGACCGTGAGGATGGCATTGGCGACGGGCAGGTTGGCATCCAGCGACACGCGGGTGACGCCCGCGCCGCTTTCATTGGCCACCAGCTCGAAGTGGTAGGTCTCGCCGCGGATGATGCAGCCCAGCGCGATGAGGGCGTCGTAGTCGTTGGTCTCGGCCAGCGCCTGCAGCGCCAGCGGCACCTCCAGCGCGCCGGGCACGGTCACGTGGCGGATGGCCTCGGCCGGCACGCCCAGCACCGACAGCTCGGCCAGGCAGGCGCTGGCCAGCGCGGAGGTGATGGCGTCGTTGAAGCGGGCCTGCACGATGGCGACGCTCAGGTCGCTGCCGTCGAGGGCGCCTTCGAAGCCGGGCAGGCCTTGGTCGGAGTCTTGCATCGGAGGTCCTCGGGTCAGCAGGAAGGGGAGGCGACGAAACCGGTCACTTCCAGCCCGTAGCCGGTCATGCTGGGCATGCGGCGCGGGCTGCCGAGCAGCTTCATGTGGTGCACGCCCAGCGCCTTCAGGATCTGGGCGCCGACGCCGTAGGTGCGCAGGTCCATCGCGCCCCGCGCCGGCGCGGCATGGGCCTCGGTGCGGGCGCGGGCCAGCACGCTGGCGGCGTCCTCGCCGCAGTTCAGCAGCACGACGACGCCCGCCGGGCTCGCCTTGACGGCGGCCAGCGCGGCCGGCAGGCCCCAGGAGTGGCCGCAGGACCCGGCTTCCAGCAGGTCCATGACGGACAGCGGCTCGTGCACGCGCACCAGCACTTCGTCACGGCTGTTCCAGGCGCCATGGGTCAGCGCGAGGTGGGTGCCGCCGGTGCGGTCGGTGAACACATGGCAGTCGAACTCGCCCTGGGCCGTCGTCAGCGGGCGCTGGGCGACGCGGTTGACCAGGCTCTCGTTGCGGCTGCGGTACTCGATGAGGTCGGCGATGGTGCCGATCTTCAGGCCATGCTCGGCGGCGAAGATCTCCAGGTCCGGCAGGCGCGCCATCGTGCCGTCGTCCTTCATGATCTCGCAGATCACCGACGTGGCCGACAGCCCGGCCATGCGGGCCAGGTCGCAGCCGGCCTCGGTATGGCCGGCGCGCATCAGCACGCCGCCGTCCTGGGCCTGCAGCGGGAAGATGTGGCCGGGCTGCACCAGGTCGCTGGCCTTGGCATCGGCGGCCACGGCCGCCTGCACGGTGCGGGCGCGGTCGGCGGCGGAGATGCCGGTGGTGACGCCGGTGGCCGCTTCGATGGACACCGTGAACGCCGTACCGTGCTGCGTGCCGTTGCGGCGCGTCATGGGCGGCAGCTGCAGGCGCTCGCAGTGCTCGCGCGGCAGCGTCAGGCAGATCAGGCCGCGGCCATGTTTGGCCATGAAGTTGATGGCCTCGGGCGTGACGAGGTCGGCGGCGAGGACGAGATCGCCTTCGTTCTCACGGTCTTCCTCGTCGACGAGGATGACCATGCGGCCGGCAGCAAGCTCGGCAACCAGCTCGGGGATGGGGGAGATGGGCATAGCCGGCGATTGTAGGTGGCGACCCTAGGTCGGGCGCAGCCGAAGGCGAAGATCTGCACCGAGGGGCAGGGCTTCGACGAGGCGCCAGCGGCGGGCTTGGTCCAGCCCGGCCAGCGGCTGCAGCGCCGCCAGCGGCTGGCCCTCGCCGATCAGCATGGGCGCCTGGTAGATCAGCAGCTCGTCGACCAGACCGGCATCGAGGAAGGCACCGGACAGCGTCGGCCCGGCTTCCACGTGCAGCTCGTTGATGCCCTGGCGGCCCAGTTCGGTCAGCAGCGCCGGCAGGTCGGCGCGGCCGGGGCCGATGGCGCGGGCCTCGCCGGGCGGCTGCAGGATGCGGGCCGCAGGCGGCAGGCGGCCCTGCGGGTCCAGCACCAGGCGCAGCGGCTGGCGAGCGGTCGGCACGAGCCGCACGTCCAGGCGCGGGTCGTCGGCCAGCACCGTGCCGATGCCTGTCAACACCGCCCCGGCGCGGCGCCGCCAGGCATGGCCGTCGGCGCGGGCCATCTCGCCGGTGATCCACTGGCTGCGCCCATCGGGCAGGGCGGTGCGGCCGTCCAGCGAGATGGCCGACTTCAACCGCACGAAGGGGCGGCCGCGCTGCATGCGGGAGAAGAAGCCGATGTTCAGCTCGCGCGCCGCATCCGCCGTCGCGACATCGGCCAGGGTCACCTGGATGCCGGCGGCCCGCAGGCGGCCCATGCCCTGGCCGGCCACCTGGGGATTGGGGTCCTGGACGGCAACCACGACCTGCGAGACGCCGGCTGCAATCAGCGCATCGCAGCAGGGCGGCGTGCGGCCGTGGTGGGAGCAGGGTTCCAGCGTGACGACGGCGATGGCACCCCTCAGGTCGTGGCCGCGTGCCGCGGCATCGCGCAGCGCCATGATCTCGGCATGCGCCTGGCCCGCCGGCTGCGTGTGGCCGGCGCCCAGTTCGCGGCCGTCGGCGGCCAGCAACACGCAGCCCACGCGCGGGTTGGGGTCGGTCAGGCCGATGGCCTGCGTGGCGAGCGAGAGGGCACGCCGCAGCGCGGCGTCGATGTCGGGAACGGGCATGCGCCCAGTCTAGCCAGCCCGGTGCTCAGGGCTGGATCTGCACCGTCGAATAGTCCAGGAAGATGCCGTGCGTGGGATCTGGCGCGGGTGCCGTGGGGCAGGCGACGTCGCCGCGCACGACAAGGAAGTTCTGCCGCGCCAGCGAGTAGGTCACGCGCTGGTAGGTGGCGGGGTGTTCCTCGTTGTCGATCTTGTCCAGCTCGTCGGGGTCCGTGGACGGCACGTAGGTGTAGCCGTTGCCGTTGTAGTCCGCGCTGTAGCGGCAGACACGGTGGCTGGTGGCGGTGGTGCCGATGTCCAGCCCGTTCAGCAGCAACTGACCCCACCAGTTGCGCGGTGTCTGGGTGTTGGGGAACACGATGCAGTAGTAGTTCACCGAGGTCCGGGTCGTCACGCCCGGCTCAGGCGCGTCGCTGAAGCAGACGTGGTTGGGCGACTCCTGGTAGGCGGCCCCCGGCGCCACCGTGAAGGCGCCTTCGCTGTCGCGCACCTTCAACTGGCTGGGCGTCAGGTTCAGGTACGCGTTCAGCGGGGCGGGCAGGGCCAGCGCTTCGGGCCGGGCCGGATCGGGCGCGTCGGCATTCGAGAAGCGAATGCTGCCGCTGATCAGGTAGCCCACCGTGTTGTTCCTGCAGGAGTCCACCGCACTGGCAGTGAGTGTCGTGGTCTCGCCAATCTCGCACTTGCCGGTGATGACGCCGGTGAGGTTGTTGAAGACCCACACGGCCGTGCCGCCATTCGGCGGGCGGAACGCACTGCTGCCATTGCCCAGGTCTTGCGCGCGGGGAGGAATCGCGGGATGGCGGTTGCCGGGCAGGCGCACGCCGTTGCTCGGGGGCGTGACGCCGACCGCCAGGCTGAACACCGGGTCGGTGCGGGAAATGATGGTGTTCAGCGTCACGTTCTGCGGTGCACCGCTGCGATCCAGCCAATCCACTTGCACGCTGACGGTCTGCGCTCGCAGCGCCTGCGGCTCCACCTCGCCGGTGGGGGGCGCCACGCCGTTCAGCAGCGGCCACACCGTGCGGGTCAACGTGAACGTCGTGTTGGAGTTCTCACCGGTGATGGTTATAGGTTCAACGTCGCCGAGCAGGTCGCTCTCGTAGTCCTGCACCGTCGCGCCCGTCGCCTTTTTGAGGACGGAGTAGCTCCGCAGTTTTTCCAGCTCCGCCTGCGCGAGGTTCATGGCCTCGCTGCGTTGCTTGGCGATATCGCCGCCGTAGCGCAGGTTGCTCAGCAGGCCGACCAGCGCCACCATGCCGAACGACATGATGACGAGGGCGACCAGCGCCTCGATCAGCGTGACGCCACGCTGCGACGCGCGAGGCCGGGGTGAAGTGGTGTGCAGCTTCATGGCCGTCATTGGTTCACGTCAATCCAGCTGCCCGGTACGCGGACATAGCTGCCCATGCGATTGCGCAGTTGATCGGCTATGGCTTGTTGATAGGCGATGTCCACACGTCCCTGCGTCGCCGCCGCGCCGCCCACCAGCACCATGCCGTTCACGAGGGACGGCATGGCGCTGGTGTTGGTCCAGCCAAGATTGCCCGTCGTGACCAGCATGCCGTTGAGCTCGAAGGGGCCGGTCAACTGGGCGGCACCGTTGACGACGATCAGCAAGGGGTCGGCTGCCGTGCCCAAGGTCTTCTGGCTGGACAGCGTGAAGTTGCCGTTCACCCAGAGAATCCGCTGGCCGGCGTTGTAGGCAGCTTCGATGGCCGAGCTGCAGTCGCCGCTGCAATTCACCCGGCGTGCCGCCGGATGATTCTGATACCGGGCGATGGTGGCGCCCATGAACATCTGGAATACGTTGCCGGCGTCGGCCGCGTTCAAGGCTTCGTCACCCTCGGACACGGACTGCCCGACGCCGGTGCCCGGCACGCTTTCCAGCCGGTCGTCCACGAGGCCGCCGACACTTCCGCCGACGACGGCCAGCAGCCCGCCGGACCGGGGGTCCGTGTTGTGCAGGCCGAGGCGATCGATGCCGCTGGCCTGCAGATTGCCCTTGACGACCAGCGGCGCCGCCGGCGGGTTGCGGACGGCACTCACGAGCCCCAGCAGTACCGTGAACCGGGAGCGCGCCACTTGCGTCTTGCTCAGACCTTCCCGCCCGTCGATTTTGTCGCAGACCTCGGGCTGGCTGCCGCTGCAGCCGGTCACGCTGAGCGACACGGTGCCGGCGCGTGGGGCCTTATCCAGGCCGATCGAGAAGCTCGGCACCAGGTCCGTGCTGTCGGTGGCCACGCGGTCCTCATGGGTATCGGTCGGGTCGGGGCAGCGGCAGGTCCAGCCCTGGTGGGGGCCGTCGCGCACGCAGTCCACGGGATCGGTCCCGATGCCGGTCTTGGACGAGAAACGCCGCTCCGTGGCGTCGATCTGCAGGTATCTGTCGGCGAAGCGCTGCCCGCCCGTGCTCAGCGGCTTGCACTGCGCATCCACCGCGGCGCCGTTCAGCTGGGCCAGCGTCCATTCGATGCCGGCTTCGGCGGCCTCTTGCGCCATGTTGCTGCGGAAGTAGCTGGCCGACACGCGCTGCTCGAACAGCAACGCGCGGTTGGCATAGGCGGCCAGCAGCGCCATGACGAGGAACAGCACCATGACGACGACCAGCGTCGCGGCGCCCTCCTGGCGAGCGTGACTGGAGCGGGTGGTTGGCTTCATGCCGGGCAGCTTCCGGTGATGAGGTCGGAGCGCAGGCGTTCCACGCCGGATACCGTGCGCTTGACACGCGGGTCGTGCCGGGCTTCACCTTCGATGGTGAAGCTGACCCGGCGCACCACATGCTTGGGGCAGGCGGGCAGCGGCGTCGCACCGCAGGCCTGCGCGCAAAAGTCGCCGACATCGGTGGCATCTTCATTCAGCTGCACGACGAAGTTGGTGATCTTGACGCTGTCGGGGTCCGTGACGGGCTGCCAGTTGTCATTGCCATTCACGATGCCGACCCGCACGTACAGCACCTTTGCGGACTTGTCCCACCTGAATCCAAACTGCTCTGCACTGCGTGGCGCCGCAGCGCCGACCGTCGTGCCGACGCGGCGCGCGTAGGTGTAGGTGATCGAGTTGGCTGAAGAGTCGTTCGCCGCGACTACAGCGGCGGAGGTGTTGGTCGTGGGCGGCAGGCCCGCCGGTTCGTCCCGCGTGCCCACACCCGTCGGCGGCGCCCAGACCCCCTGTTCCGACTGCCCACGGAATCCCGCCCGGCGCAGGTCCTGCTGCAGCAGATCGGCGGCCAGGCGCAGATCCTGCTGGATCTGCGTTTCCAACATGAGCCGACGGTGCTCGTTGATCTGGTTGACGGCCACCATGGACGCACCCGCCGCGACGATCAGCCCGACGGTGATGCCCACCATCAGCTCGACAAGGCCGAGGCCCCGTTGGCGAAGAGGCTTTGTCAGCATGCCGGAAACCCGCTGATGCTGCCGTCGGGCGAACAGGTGCGCACCCGGCCGGCATGGTTGTACTCGACGCGCAGGCGCGCGTTCGTCTTGGCACCGGTCACGACGATTCGAAGGTCCTTCACGTCGGTCGTGTAGAGCCCGCGGAGGAACGTCGCCGTGTGGGATTTGAAGCCCCACCCGGACGCGTCCGCATCGAACCGGACGGAACTCGTCCGGGGCAGGAGGAACTCGCGCAGCAGCCTGCTCCTCCCCAAGGTGCACAACTCGTTCTCCCGACGGGTGCAGGTGCAGGTGTCCGGACCGTCCTGGGTCGACAACCGCAGGCAGCTGAAGTCGCCGACCGACGCGGGCATGGGCTCCATGTGCAGCGTCACCTTTTCGTCCGTGATGGCCGATTCGGTGCGTGCCTGTGCGAAGAAGCTGGCGATCTCGCCCGCCGCGGCGACGACACGGCGCCGCTCCATCATGGCCGTGAGGGACGGCACGGCCACGGCGAGAAGAATCCCGACGATGGCCACACCGATCATCATCTCGATCAGGGTGACGCCGGAGCGCCGCTTGTTGAGGTCGGGCTGCCGCATGGTCAACGGTTCCAGCAGTTCTGGCTGCTGGTGGTGTCGTTGCCCTCACCGTCCGCCGACTGGTACTTGAACATGGCGCCTTCCAGCTGCACGCGCAGGGTCTGGCAACCCTTGTCGTTGCGCTGCGGGCTGTCGCGCTTTGCCGTCGCACTGATGATGTAGCCGGTCGTGTAGCTTTCCGTCGGGCCAACGCCCGCCAGGGTCACGTCGTAGTACTTGGTGGCCGCCGCGAGCTGCCTCTGCATGTCGAGCCCGCTCGAATCCAGCGTGCTCGCATACGTGGTGCGGTTGGACCGATAACGCTCCTGTGCCTGCACCACGCTGGTCAGCGCGGCAATGGCGTCAGCCCGACGTCCCCGGGCAATGAACGAGGTCATGGAGGGGTAGGCCACCGCGGCCAGGATGCCGACCACCACCACGGCGATCATCAGCTCCAGCAGCGTGAAACCGCGATGGCGGAGCGGGGTGGTACAACTCATGGCGTGCATTCTGGACAGGGGTTAGAAGACAAAAGGTTACAGGATGACCGCTCGTCCGCCGGCCTTGACCGCTGGTCGCCATCCACCACGAACAAGGGATCAGGCGCACTTGGGAATGCCGCTGAGCTTGGCGCCCGTGTAGCAGTGGCGCACACGACCGGTGATGGCGACGACCTGGCGGATGGCGGTGCCGTTCTGCAGCGCCACCTCGATGCTGCCGGTCTGCGTGACCAGGCCCTGGCGATGCTGGAATTCCAGCGTCTCGGCGTTGCTGCGCAGTTGCAGCCCCTTGCTGGCCGGCAGCCATTCGGCCTTGATGACGTGGCTGGCCGGCGTCTTGCAGACGGGCTGGCCGCCGCCGCAGTCGCAGTCGTTGCGGTTGCCGGCGTACAGCACGTAGCACGCGTTGGCGCCCTTGCCGCTGATGCGGAAGTAGACCGAATCGCTGGTGCGCGCCGCCTCGCTGCGGGCGAAGCGCAGGTCGCTGGCCAGCGCCTCGGAGGCCGCACGCAGGGCGCGCTCCTGGCGCATCTTGTTGAGGCTGGGCACGGCCTGGCTCAGCAGCGTGGCGCCGACGCTCACGCAGACGCACAGTTCGACCATCGTGAAGCCGAGGTTGAGGCGGCGGGTGGCGGTGCGGTTCATGGCGGCTCCCAGAGGTTCGTTGGCGATGAACGAACTCTAGAAACCGGCCCTGCCGGCGTCTTTCCCCCTTAAGGCGGGACGAAGGGGGAGGTGGGGGCCGCGCATCCCCCGGGCTCCCCCCTGAAGAGGGACAGGGAAACCCCGGATTAAATTTCCCGGATCAGCTGACGGAACTCGTCCACGTCTTCGAAGCTGCGGTAGACCGACGCGAAGCGCACGTAGGCCACCTTGTCGATGCGCTTGAGTTCGCGCATCACCAGCTCACCGAGCCGCGTGGAGGCAATCTCGCGCGCGCCGCTGGCCAGCAGCTTTTCCTCGATGCGGTTGATGGCGGCGTCGATCTGCTCGACGCTGACCGGCCGCTTGCGCAGCGCCAGCTGCATGGAGGCGCGCAGCTTGGCCGCGTCGAAATCGGCGCGCCGCCCGTCCTTCTTGACGACCGAGGGCAGCGCGATGTCCGGCCGCTCGTAGGTCGTGAAGCGCTTGTCGCAGGACAGGCAGCGCCGCCGGCGCCGGACGACGTCGCCCTCGTCGGATTCCCGGGTCTCGGAAACCTGGGTCTCGGTGTGAGAGCAGAACGGGCAGCGCATTCGGTCGTTTAGCCGCGGTAGACCGGGAAGGCGGCCGTCAGGGCCGCAACCTTCTCGCGCACAGCAGCCAGGTTGGCTTCGTCATGCGGGTTGTCCAGCACGTCGGCGATCAGGTGCGCGGTCTGGCGGACCTGCTCTTCCTTGAAGCCGCGCGTCGTCATCGCCGGGGTGCCCAGGCGGATGCCGCTGGTGACCATGGGCTTCTGCGGGTCGTTGGGGATGCCGTTCTTGTTGCAGGTCATGTGGGCGGCACCCAGGATGGCCTCGGCTTCCTTGCCGGTCAGGTTCTTCGGGCGCAGGTCCACGAGCATCACGTGGCTCTCGGTGCCGCCCGAGACGATGCGCAGACCACGCTGGATGAGCGTCTCAGCCAGCACCTTCGCATTGGCCACGACCTGCTGCTGATAGGCCTTGAACTCAGGCGACAGGGCTTCCTTGAAGGCCACGGCCTTGCCGGCGATGACGTGCATCAGCGGACCGCCCTGGATGCCGGGGAAGATCGCCGAGTTGATCTTCTTGGCGATGTCTTCCTTGTTGGTCAGGATGATGCCGCCGCGCGGGCCGCGCAGGCTCTTGTGCGTGGTGGAGGTGACCACGTCGGCATGGGGCAGCGGGTTCGGGTAGACGCCCGCGGCGATCAGGCCGGCGTAGTGGGCCATGTCGACCATGAAGTAGGCGCCGATCTCCTTGGCGATCTTGCCGAACCGCTCGAAGTCGATGCGCAGGGAATAGGCCGACGCGCCGGCGATGATGAGCTTGGGCTTCTTCTCGCGGGCGAGAGCTTCCATCGCGTCGTAGTCGATGGCTTCATTCGCGTCCAGGCCGTAGCTGATGACGTTGAACCACTTGCCGCTCATGTTCAGCGGCATGCCGTGCGTCAGGTGGCCGCCTTCGGCCAGGCTCATGCCCATGATGGTGTCGCCGGGCTGCAGCAGCGCGAAGAACACGCCCTGGTTGGCCTGCGAGCCGGAGTTCGGCTGCACGTTGGCGAATTCGGCGCCGAAGATCTGCTTGGCGCGCTCGATGGCGAGCTGCTCCACCACGTCGACATATTCGCAGCCGCCGTAGTAGCGCTTGCCCGGGTAGCCCTCGGCGTACTTGTTGGTGAGCTGGCTGCCCTGCGCCTGCATGACGGCCGGCGAGGTGTAGTTCTCGCTGGCGATCAGCTCGATGTGGTCTTCCTGGCGGCGGTTCTCGTTCTGGACGGCCGTCCAGAGCTCGGGGTCGACCAGGGCGAGGGAGGAGGTGGTGCGGTCAAACATGGCAGTGGTTCCGAAGGTCAGGCGATGAATCCCCGGCGGTCACGGAGGACGTGAAGCTCGGGGCTGCCCAGGCGAACGGCTGAAAGCGGTGAGGCATCAGCCCCGGCCGCCTCACGCTCCCCGGTGGTGTCCCACCTCGGGGCAGCTCGTGCCCCTGATCGCCAGTCGCGTGAGCGGCCAGTGTAAATCAGCGCAGCAGCGCAATCTGGGCGGAATCGCCACCGGTGGACGGCGCCGACGCGGCCTCGCGCAGCGGGCGCAGCGCCGGGGCGGTGTTGGGCGCCACGCTGCGGCCCGAGATGACGGCCTTCAGCAGGTCGTGCTCGGCCAACACGCGGGCCGTGTAGCCGGTGTCCTCGGCCAGGTTGGCGGCGCCGACGTAGTAGCGCAGGCCTTCCTCCAGACTGCCGGCGCGCTGGATGCATTCCTTGAGCACCTGCACGCCGACGCGCAGGTTGGTCACCGGGTCGAACGCGGCCAACGTGCCGCCGAAGGCTTCGTACTTGTCGTCGTGCACGCGGGTCATGACCTGCATCAGGCCCTGCGCGCCGACGGCGCTCTGCGCAAACGGGTTGAAGCGCGACTCGATGGCCATGATGGCCAGGATCAGCGTCGGCTCGACCTTGGCGCGGTTGCCCACGGCCCAGGCCTCCTGCACGAGGCGGCTGATCGGCTCTGGCGCCACGCTGTAGCGGCGCGCCAGCCAGTGGGCCACGGCGGCCTGCTGGCGGCTCAGCTCCTTGGGGTCGGTGGCGGTGGCGCGGGCGATGGCATCCGGCTCGGCGGCGGCCAGCAGCGTGTTGCCTTCGGCTTCGGCGCGGGCCTCCTGGCGCGCGCTCAGCCAGCCCAGCGTGGCGGACTCGACCTTCTCGCGCAGCCCGGCCTGGCTGGAAAACACCAGCAGCACCGACACCACGGCCAGGCCCAGCAGGGCCAGCGTGTTGTGGCTGACCACCAGCAGGCCGTTGCCGATGTCCTTCACGAACAGCGACGCCGCATCGCGCGTCAGGCGAACCAGGCTGATGAGATCTCGACGTGTCGTCATGCGACTCCTTGGTGTCGCGGCCCGCCACCGGCAGCCGCGGATGCGGCGGTCTGGCGAGGCGACGGTGATAATTTCCCGGCCGTCGAAGCAGGGTCTGTGGCATCTGCGTGCCCGGTGGACCTGGCCGGCTGGGTTCCGTAGAAACCCGAAGCGGCCGGATTTTAGGGTTTGAAGATAACCCGTCAAGGCTGTTTTGGCCGATCAAAACTACTTTCAGTTATGAAATACAGCGACCTGCGGGACTTCATCGCCGGCTTGGAAGGCTTGGGCGAGCTCAAGCGCGTGCGTGAAAAAGTCTCACCCGTGCTGGAGATGACAGCCCTCAGCGACCGCGTGCTGCGGGCCGGCGGACCGGCCCTGCTGTTCGAGAACCCGGCCGGGCATGCCACCCCCGCCTTGACCAATCTTTTCGGGACAACGCGTCGCGTCGCATTGGGCATGGGCGCTGACTCTCTGGCTGATTTGAGGGATGTGGGGCGGGTGCTGGCCAGCCTCAAGGAGCCCGAGCCGCCCAAGGGGTTGAAGGACGCCGGCAAGTTGCTGCAGATGGCCAAGGCGCTGTGGGACATGAAGCCCGCCGTGCAGCGCAAGGCGCCGTGCCAGGAGGAGGTGTTCGAAGGCGCCGACATCGACCTCGGCCGCCTGCCCATCCAGCATTGCTGGCCGGACGACGCAGCCCCCCTGATCACGTGGGGTCTGGTCATCACGCGCGGCCCGACGCGCACGCGCCAGAACCTCGGTATCTACCGCCAGCAGCTCATCGGGCCGCGCCAGGTCATCATGCGCTGGCTCGCGCACCGCGGTGGTGCGCTGGACTTCCGCGACTTCGCGTTGGCGAACCCCGGCCAGCCGTTCCCCATCGCCGTGGCGCTGGGCGCCGACCCGGCCACCATCCTCGGCGCCGTCACGCCGGTGCCGGACAGCCTGTCCGAGTACCAGTTCGCCGGCCTGCTGCGCGGCTCGCGGACGGAGCTGGTCAACACGGGCGTCGGCGGCGACAAGCCGCTGCAAGCGCCGGCGTCCGCCGAGATCGTGCTGGAAGGTCAGATCCCGCCAGCCCCGGCCGGCTTCACCGGCGTCAGCGAGCGCGGCGTGCCGCTGAAGGAGAAGGGCGGTTACCTGCACGCGCTGGAAGGCCCGTTTGGCGACCACACCGGCTATTACAACGAGCAGGACTGGTTCCCCGTCTTCGAGATCTCGCGCCAGACCCAGCGCGCCAACCCCATCTACCACTCCACCTACACCGGCAAGCCGCCGGACGAGCCGGCCATCCTGGGCGTGGCGCTGAACGAAGTCTTCGTGCCCATCCTGCAGAAGCAGTTCCCGGAGATCGTCGACTTCTACCTGCCGCCCGAGGGCTGCAGCTACCGGATGGCTGTTGTCTCCATCAAGAAGAGCTATCCCGGCCACGCCAAGCGGCTGATGTTCGGCATCTGGAGCTTCCTGCGCCAGTTCATGTACACGAAGTTCATCGTCGTCGTGGACGACGACATCGACACGCGCAACTGGCAGGAGGTGATCTGGGCCATCACGACCCGCATGGACCCGGTGCGCGACACGACGCTGGTGGACAACACGCCCATCGACTACCTGGACTTCGCGTCGCCCGTCAGCGGCCTGGGCGGCAAGATGGGGCTGGACGCCACCAACAAGTGGCCAGGCGAGACCGACCGCGAATGGGGCCGCTGCATCACGCTACCGCCCGAGGTCACGGCCCGGACCGAAGCGCTATTCGGGCAACTCTTCTTGAAGGCCTGAGGCGGCTCGCCTACTGTTGAGAAGCCTTTTCAGGCAAACCCTCTGGCGCAATCTTTGCGCGCCAGGAGCCCAGTGGCAGATGGCCGCTGAGCCCCAAGGTGGCCTCGCCACCCCACCCCGCCCGGCCTTCAAGCCCGGCGGGGTTTCTATTTCTAACGGCCGCCGACGCGGGCCATGGCCTCGTAGACGACATAGCGCACCCGCTCGAAGCCGCTGCGGCTCGGGAACCAGTCGTCAAACGACGTCTCTCCGTCATCGGCGCGTAGCCCCACCGGCGCGGGCACGATGCGCACGCCCAGCGGCACGGCGCGGACCTCGAAGGCTCGCAACGCCCGCGCCATGTGCTCCTCGTGCGTGACGAGCAACACCTGCCTGACGCCGGCCTGCGCAAGCAGCGGCAGCGTGTTGGCGGCGTTCTCGCGCGTGTCCCGCGAGTTGCCCTCGGCCCAGCGCAGCGGCAGGCCGTAGTCCTGCGCCGCCACGCGGCCGATGATGCTGGCCTCGGACTGCTGCAACTCCCGGGCCGTCCAGCCGATGCCGCCGGAAAACCCCAGCGGCCAGCCGGTCCGGCGCGCCAGCCACACGCCATAGGCCAGGCGCTCGGCGGTGATGTCGTTGGGGATGCCGCCGCCGTACTCCGGCGCGTGGCGGCGCACGCCGCCGCCCAGCACCAGCACGGCGCCGCCCGGCTGCCCCTTCAGTGCGTCGACGCGGGCCGGCGCCAGCAGTGGTGGCTGGCCGGCCAGCCGGCTCAGCGCCTCGCCGGCGACGTCCGTCGCCGACAGCCACGTCAAGGCCAGCGCCGCGCCCAGCAGCCAGCCGCCGCCGCGTTGGCGCCGCCACAGCCGCCAGCCGCCCCAGGCCGCCCACAGCAGGAAAGGCGCCGGCGGCAGCGCCAAGGCCAGCAGCAAGGTCTTGAAAACGGAATAGTCGAGGGCAAAGCTCACCGTTGCATCATCCCCGACATCAATAATGCGCCGCCGTGAAGACCGCTCCCCGTTCCCAAGTTCGCATCGCTCTCTGGACCCTGGTCGCACTGTCGGCCGCGGTCTCGCTGGTGCTGCTCATCGTCACGCTGGCGTTGCCGGGCTGGATCGCCGGCCGCGGCGTGGCGCTGGCCAGCGAGGCGCTGGGCCGCCCGGTGACGCTGCAGCAGGCGCATTTCCAGCCCTGGCGACTCGCGGTGGTGCTTGATGGCCTGCAGATCGACGCTGCCCGCCCGGGCCAGCCGCCGCTGTTCACGCTGGCCCGGCTGGACGCCGCGCTGTCGCTGCGCTCGCTGCTGCGCGGGCATCTGGTGCTCGAATCGCTCGTGCTGACCCGGCCGGAGCTGCGCCTGGCCCGCGTCGCCGAGGGCCGCTACGACATCGACGACCTGCTCGCGCGCCTGGCCGCCAAGCCCGGCGCGCCGCCTGGCGCCGACCCCGAGTTCGCTGTCTACAACATCGAGCTGACCGACGGCCGCGTGCTGTTCGATGACCGGCCCGTGCAGCGCAAGCATGAGCTGGCCCGGTTGCGGCTGGCGCTGCCCTTCGTGTCCACGCTGGAGGCCGATGTCAAGGTCAAGGTGCTGCCGCACCTCAGCGGGCAGCTGGACGGTGTCGCCTTCGACAGCCGCGCCGAGGCCCTGCCGTTCGAGGACGACGCCAGCGGTCGCCTGTCGTTCAAGCTCGCTGGGCTGGACCTCGCGCCGCTGGCGGCCTACGTGCCCGAGACGCTGCCGCTGCGGCTGGCGGCCGGCCGGCTGGATGTGGACCTGGCGCTGGACTTCGCCGAGCGCCCCCGGCTGCCGCCGGGCGTCAAGCTCAGCGGCGGCGTGCAGCTGCACGACCTGGCGCTGACGCAGCCGGACGGCCAGCCGCTGCTGGCCGTCAAGCGCCTGAGCCTGCCGCTGGCCGACGTGCAGCCGTTGCAGCGCCGGCTGGGCCTGGGGCAGGTCGTGCTGGCGTCGCCCAGCGCCTGGCTGCGGCCGCTGCCGGCGCCGGCCGGTGGCAGCAGCGGCGCGGCGGCAAAGGCGCCCTGGCAGGTCAGCGTCGCGGGGGTGACGCTCACGGACGGCCGGGTCACGTTGCGCGACCTGAGCCTGGAGGCCGTCCAGTTCAAGCTGGGTGCCGCCGCCTGGCCGCTGCAGGCGCCCGCCGAGCTGGAGGGCAGCCTGCAGCTCGGCGACGGGCGGCTCAGCGCCCGCGCCCGGCTCGCGCCGGAACTGCTGGAGGCGCAGGCCGAACTCGGCAACCTGGCGCTGGAACGGCTGGCGGCATGGCTGCCGCTGCCGGCCACGGCGCGGCTGTCGGCGGACGTGTCGGGCCGGGCGGCGCTGACCGTGAAGGCCCCGCTGGCCGCCGGCGCCGCCGACCGTGCCCAGTTGGCGCTGCGCGAGCTGCGTGTCGACGATGCCCGGCTCAGCCTGGCCGGCCAGCCCGTGCTGACGCTGGCCGGCGCCCGCCTCGACGAGGCCGACGTCGACCCCGGGCAGCGCCGGCTGCGCGTGGGCACGCTGAAGCTGGACGCACCGCGCGCCCAACTGGCCCGCGAGCCGGACGGCCGGCTCAACGTGGCGGCCTGGCTGCCGCCCGAGGCCGCCGCTTCGGCGCCGGCCCCGTCTACACCCGGCCCGGCCTGGACGCTGCAGCTGGCCGGCCTGCAGGTCGACCGCGGCGCGCTGCGCTGGCGTGATGCGGCCGTGCCCGCCGGCGTCGCGCCGGTGGCCGTGGTCATGGAGCCGCTGCATCTGCAGGTCGGCGCCCTGGCCTGGCCGGCAGCCGCGCCCGTGCAGGCCCAGCTCAGCCTGCAGATGGCCGAACTGGGCAGCAACGACCGGCCCGTGGCCGCCAGCGCGGGCAGCCTGCGCTGGCAGGGCCGCGTGGGCCTGGCGCCGCTGTCAGCGGCCGGCAGCCTGCAGGCCCAGGCGCTGCCGCTGCGCCTGCTGGACGCCTACCTCGACCCCGCCTGGGGCGTGCAGATCCAGCGCGCCGAGCTGGGCCTGAAGACCGAGGTTCAAGCGACCCGGCAGGCCGACGGCGGCTGGCGCGCGTCGCTGGCGGGTGATGTGCGCGTGGGCCCGCTGGCGCTGGCGCAGACGCGGCTCGCCGACGGCCAGCGGGTCACCGGCGAAGACCTGCTGAGCTGGCAGGTGCTGCAGCTGGACGGCCTGCAGCTGACGCTGGCGCCGGGCGCGCCGCCGCGGCTGGCGGTGCGCGACGCGCTGCTGGACGATGCCTACGCCCGCCTCATCGTCAGCGAGCAGGGGCGCTTCAACCTGCGGGACCTCGGCCCGGCGGCGGCCGGTGCGCCTGCATCCGCGCCCGTTCCCGTGCCCGCCTCGGCGGTCATGCCGGCCGCTGCCGCGTCGGCGCCACCGCCCGAGATCGCCGTCGAGCGCCTGCGCGTGAACCGTGGCACGGTGGATTTCAACGACCGCTTCGTGAAGCCCAGCTACAGCGCGCGGCTGACCGAGCTGCAGGGCTCGCTGGGCGCGTTCTCCACGGCCGGCACGGCGATGGCACCGCTGACGCTGCGCGGCAAGGTGGCCGGCACCGGTCTGCTGGACATCGCCGGCCAGCTCAAGCCCGGCAGCCCGCCCGTGATGGACATCCAGGCCAACGCGACGGACATCGAGCTGGCGCCGCTGTCCACCTACGCCGGCAAGTACGCGGGCTACGCCATCGAGCGCGGCAAGCTGTCCGCGCGGCTGGCCTACAAGGTGGACGCGGGCGGCCAGCTCGTCGCCACCAACCAGATCATCCTGAACCAGCTGACCTTCGGTGACCGCGTGGACAGCCCCGACGCGACCTCGCTGCCGGTGCGCTTCGCTGTGGCGCTGCTGAAGGACAGCAACGGAGTCATCGACGTGAACCTGCCGGTCAGCGGCTCGCTGACCGACCCGGAGTTCCGCGTCGGCGGGCTGGTGTGGAAGCTGCTGCTCAATCTCGTCGGCAAGGCGCTGACGTCGCCGTTCTCGCTGTTCACCGGCAGCGATGCGCCCGAGGAGGCCCAGATCGCCTTCGCACCGGCCAGCGCCGAGCCGGCCGCCACCGACCAGCTGGACCGCATCGCCCGGCTGCTGGCCGACAAGCCCGGCGTACAGCTCACGCTGACCGGCTGGGCCGACGCCGAGAGCGAGATTCCCGCGCTGCGCGAGCAGCGCCTGGACGCCGCGCTGAAGGCCGAGAACGCCGCCACGCCGGACGCCGCGCTGAAGCGCCTGTACACCGCCACCAAGCTGCCCAACAAGCCGCGCAACGTGCTGGGCCTGGCCCAGGACCTGCCGCCCGCGCAGATGCGCGGCCTGCTGATGGCCAGCTACGCGGTGGACGACGAGGCGCTGCGCCAGCTGGCAGTCGCCCGCGCGGTGGCCGTGCGCGACGCGCTGCTGGCCCGCGGCGCGCCCAATGCCCGCGTCTTCCTGGCCGCGCCCAAGCTCTGCGACGGGGCTTGTGCGAGCGGCTGGCGCCCCCATGTCGAGCTGTCGCTCGCAGCCCATTGAAAGTCACGTCATGACCCTCGAACGAATCACGCTGGCCGGCGGTTGCTTCTGGTGCCTGGAGGCCGTCTACGAACAGGTGCGCGGTGTGCACCGCGTCGAGAGCGGCTACAGCAACGGTCAGCACCCCAGCCCCAACTACGAACAGGTCTGCAGCGGCACCACCGGCCATGCCGAGGTCGTGCGGCTGGACTTCGACCCTGCGGTCGTGTCGCTGCGCGAACTGCTGGAGGTGTTCTTCACCATCCACGACCCGACGACGCTGAACCGCCAGGGCGCCGACGTCGGCACGCAGTACCGCTCGGCCATCTACTGGCACACCGAGGCGCAGCGCGAGCTGGCGGCCGAGGTCATCCGCGAGGCCAACGAGCACCACGGTGGCCGCGTCGTCACGGAGCTGCTGCCCGAGACCAACTACCACCCGGCCGAGGCCTATCACCAGCACTACTACGCGCGCAACCCGGACCAGGGCTACTGCGCCTTCGTCGTTGCCGGCAAGGTGGACAAGTTCATGGCCAGCTTCAAACGCCTGGTCAAGTGATGCTGGCCTGGGAGGGGCTGCGCCACCGCTATGCCGCCGGCGCCGAGATCGGCTACGCCGACTTCGTGCTGCCTGCCGGGCGCCACCTGCTGCTGCGCGGCGCGTCCGGCTCCGGCAAGTCGACGCTGCTGGCGCTGCTGGCCGGCCTGCTGCGCGTGCAGCAGGGCCTGCTCAGCGTGGCCGGCACCGAGCTGCAGGGCCTGAGCCCGCGGGCGCTGGACGCCTGGCGCGGGGGGGCCCCGGGGGGGGGGGGGGCGCCGGGGCCACAGGGGGTCGGGCCGTGGGGGGGGCGGCTACCAGCGGGGGGCGGCGGGGGCGGC
>JAYSCT010000045.1:0-12144 GCA_041914785.1 Roseateles sp. | reverse complement strand
CCCGACGGGCCCGGCGGGCCCCGCGGCGGGCCGTGGTCCCGCAGCGGCTGCATCTGAGTGACGCGCTGACCGTGGCCGAGAACCTGGCGCTGCCGGCGCTGGCAGCCGGGCAGGGCGCCGACACGGCCCGCGCGGCGGCGCTGCTCGCGGCACTGGGCATTGCCGACCTGGCCGGCCGCCGGCCGCACCAGCTCAGCGTGGGCCAGGCGCAGCGCGTGGCGCTGGCCCGTGCGCTGATGCGCCGGCCCCGTCTGCTGCTGGCCGACGAGCCCAGCGCCAGCCTGGACGACGAACACGCGCTGCACATGCTGGCACTGCTGCTCACCACCGCGGAGCGCGAGGGCTGCACGCTCATCATCGCCAGCCATGACGGCCGCGTGATCGACGCGCTGGCCGACCGTGACGATGTGACGGAGCTGGTGCTGCCCGGCCGTGCGCCGGACGGCCAGCCGATCGACATGGCGTCGGACCGCACGACGTTCTGGACCAGCGGGGTCACGCGATGATCCGGCTGGCCTGGCGCTATCTCTGGTCCAGCCCGCTGACGACGGCGCTGAACCTGCTGCTGCTGACCCTGGGCCTCGCGGCCGTGACCTTTGTGCTGCGCGCCAGCGCCCAGGTGGAGGCCGGGCTGCGGCGCGACCTGGCCGGCATCGACCTCGTCGTCGGCGCCAAAGGCAGCCCGATGCAGATCATGCTGGCCGGTGTGTTCCACCTCGATGCGCCCACCGGCAACATCCCGCTGGCCACGCTGGAGCTGCTGAAGCGCCAGCCGCTGGTGGCCCAGGCGGTGCCGCTGTCGCTGGGCGATTCGTTCCGCGGCTTTCGCGTCGTCGGCACGACGCCCGGCTACCTCGACCTCTACGGCGCGAAGCTGGGGCAGGGCGCCTTGTGGGTCAAGCCCATGCAGGCAGTGCTGGGCGCCGAGGTGGCGCGCGCCAGCGGGCTGAAGCCGGGCGACCGATTCGCCGGCAGCCACGGCCTGGCCGGCGGCGACGCCCATGCGGACCATCAGTTCGAGGTCGTCGGCGTGCTGGCCGAGTCGGGCAGCGTGCTGGACCGGCTGGTGCTGACCGATCTCGCGTCCGTGTGGGAAGTGCATGGCGACCATCACGGGGCCCATGACGCGCACGACGAGGACGAACCCCGGGAGATCACGCTGGCGCTGGTGCGCTACCGCAGCCCGCTGGGTGCGGCGATGCTGCCGCGCTGGGTCAATGCGCAGGAGGGCCTGCAGTCCGCCGCGCCGGCGCTGGAGACGGCCCGGCTGATGCGGCTGGTGGGGGCGGGCACCGAGGTGCTGCGCGGCTTCGGCATCGTGCTGCTGATCGCGGCGGGCCTGTCCGTCTGGGTGGCGCTGCTGCATGCGGTGCGCGCGCGCCAGGGCGACCTGGCCATGCTGCGCATGCTGGGCGCACCGGCCCGGCGCATCGCGGCGCTGATCGCGCTGGAGGCATCGCTGCTGGCCGGGCTGGCCACGGTGCTGGGTTTGGCGGCGGGGCATGGCCTCGTCGCCGGGCTGGCGCACCTGCTGGCCGAGCGGCAGTCGCTGCGGCTGGGCCCGCTGGGCGTCAGCGAGGCCGAATGGCTGGTGCCGCTGCTGGCCGGCGGCCTGGCGCTGCTGGCGGCGGCATGGCCGGCGTGGCGGGCCTACCGGCTGGATGTCACCACGCTGCTGCAGGCGCCGCGCTGAAGCCCGACAATCCGTTGCCATGAAGTTCAAGACCGTCCTCGCCTTCTGCCTGGCTGCCTCGGGCGCCTCCGCCGCGCTCGCACAGACCCCGCCCGTCATCGGCCAGGGCCCCGGCTATCACGACCCGCGCAGCCCGTTCAAGCCGCTGGAAGAGCGCGCCGACATCGTGTCGTGGAAGCTGCTGTCCCAGGTCACCGCCAGAGCCGAGAAGAAGAAGCTCGTGCCGACCTTCCCGGCCGCCGTGCAGGCACTGGACCGCAAGACGGTCAAGGTGCAGGGCTTCATGACCCCGCTGGAGGCGGGCGACAAGCAGCAGCACTTCCTGCTGTCGTCGGTGCCCACGAGCTGCTCGTTCTGCGTGCCTGCCGGCCCGGAGGGCATGGTGGAGGTGCGCACGAGGAAACCCGTGCGCTACACGCTGGAGCCGGTCGTCGTCGAGGGTACGCTGGCCGTGCTGATGGACGATCCCTACGGCTTGTACTACCGCGTGGAAGACGGCACGGCCGTCAACTGATCACGGCGCGAGCCGGTCGCGGCGCCACGCGCCGCCGTCCAGCGTGAACACCAGCCGGTCGTGCAGCCGCGAGCGGCGGCCCTGCCAGAACTCGTAGCGGTCCGGCACCAGCCGGTAGCCGCCCCAGTGCGGCGGGCGGTCGGGGTTCAGCCCGTGCTCGACGGCGGCCTTGGCCGCGTTGGCCACCAGCACGGCGCGCGAGCTGATGACGCGGCTCTGCGGTGAGGCCCAGGCGCCCAGGCGCGAGTCCAGCGGCCGGCTGCTGAAGTAGTCGTCCGACTCCTGCGCCGACGTCTTCTCGACGCGGCCTTCGATGCGCACGACCCGCTCCATCTCCACCCAGTGGAACTGCAGCGCGGCGAACGGGTTGCCGGCTAACTCCTCACCTTTGCGGCTTTCGTAGTTCGTGAACCAGACCATGCCGCGCGCGTCGGCGCCTTTGAGCAGCACCACGCGCGTGGACGGGCGGCCGTTGGCGCCGACGGTGGCCACCGTCATTGCGGTCGGCTCCGACACGTCGTGCGCGATGGCCTCGTCCATCCAGCGGTTGAACAGCGCCAGCGGGCCGTCGGCGGCCTCGGCCTCGTCCAGCTCCCCCAGTTCGTAGCTCTTTCGGAAGTCACTCAACTTGCTCATGACCCGAAGTATGCAGACCTTCCCTTAGGTGAACGTCCCAGTTGGTCAAGATCCAACGCGACCGGCATGCTTGTGGCACTGCAGCAATGAACCCACCTCCGATGATGAAACGACGCCCCGCCGTCGTCGTGCTCGCAGCAGGACGCGGTTCACGCTTTCGCGGCCCGGGACACAAGCTGGAACAGCGGCTGGGCAGCGCGCCCGGCTCGGACACCTTGCTGACGCGCACACTGCGCCATGCCATCGCCACGCAGCTGCCGGTGATCGTCGTGACGACCGCCGGTTTCGCGGCCACCGCGCACCGGTTCGTCGCGGCGCGTGACGTCGTGACGCTGCCCGATCACGACGCCGCCGGTCGCCCGCATCCCATCGGCATGGGACATTCCATCGTGGCCGGCGTCAGTGCCTGCGGGGATGCCGACGGCTGGCTCATCCTGCCGGCGGACATGCCGCTGGTGCAGCCGGCCACCATCCTGGCCGTCGCGCAGGGGCTGGAGCGCTACCCCGTGTGCTTCGCGCAGCACCGCGGCATGCAGGGGCATCCGGTGGGCTTCGGCACGGAGCTGTACTCGGAGCTGATGGCGCTGCAGGGTGACGAGGGGGCGCGGCGCATCGTCGCGCGCTACGCCGCCCAGCCGATTGCCGTGGACGACCCCGGCGTGCACATCGACGTCGACACCGCGGAAGACCTCGCGCGGCTGCAGGTCTGAATCACAGCGGCCCGCACAGGCCGTGCCGTGCGGCCAGCCGGGCCTGGCGCTCCAGTTCGATGTCCCGGATGCCATGCTCACGCAAACCCTGAACCGTGCGCAGCAGGTAGTCCAGCGTCGTGCCGTAGCGGCCGCTGGCATGCCGGAAGATGTGCAGCAGTTCGGGCTCGTGCAGTGGCCCGGTCCAGTTGGGGCTCTGCCGTGACAGCGTGAACGCCAGTGCTCGCAGCCGGCCGGCCGGGGTGTCGCAGTGCAGCCAGCGCGGTTCGTAGACGCCATTGGGCATCTCGCGCGCCCACAGCCGCGGCAGCACTTCCTCACCGGCCTCGCGCGGGATGCGGTAGACCAGCCCGCGGCAGCTGCCGCCGGAGATCAGCGCCAGCACCAGCCCCGGCTCCTGCGGCGAGCCCCGGTTCACGCGCGAGCGCATGCGCAGCACGCGGTGAAAGCCCAGAACGCGCGCGGGCAGTGCCTGCGTGAAGTCAAATTCGGGCCGCCAGATCAGTGAGCCGTAGGCGAACAGCAGCAGGTCGTCGCCGCTGGCGCGCCATTCGGCCGTCGTGCGCTGCAGCAGGTGCCGGCTGCGCTCCGGGCCATGAGGAATGTGGATTGCCGGTGACGCCATGGCCCGCCATCTTGGCACGGCCTTTGACCCGAGGTACCCAGGCCGTAACCCGCGAACGCCCCCGGGCAAGTAATATGGTTACCTAAATTCTCAACGCCCGGTTACGAAGCCGAGGCGCAAGGAGACCCCAGAGATGAACACCACCCTGAACGAAGTCACCGCCCGCATCCGCGAGCGCAGCGCCAAGCTGCGCGGTGACTACCTGGCCCGCATCGCCCAGCTGAACAACCGCCAGCGCGGCTTCGAGCGCATGGGCTGCGCCAACGTCGCGCACGCCGTGGCGGCGCTGCCGGCCAACGACAAGCTGCGCATCGTCGCCGAGAAGGCGCCGCACCTCGGCGTCGTCACGGCCTACAACGACATGCTGTCGGCCCACCAGCCCTACGAGGACTATCCCGCGCAGATCCGCGCCGAGGCCCACCGCCTGGGCGCCACCGTGCAGGTGGCCGGCGGCGTGCCGGCGATGTGCGACGGCGTCACGCAGGGCCTGCCGGGCATGGAGCTGAGCCTGTTCTCGCGCGACACCATCGCGATGAGCACCGCCATCGCGCTGACGCACGACGTGTTCGACGCCGCGCTGCTGCTGGGCATCTGCGACAAGATCGTCCCGGGCCTGCTGATCGGCGCGCTGCACTTCGGCCACCTGCCCACCGTGTTCGTGCCGGCCGGCCCCATGGGCACCGGCATCTCCAACAGCGACAAGGCCAAGGTGCGCGAGCTGTACGCGCAGGGCAAGGTCGGCCGCGACGAGCTGCTGAAGAGCGAGTCCGCCGCGTACCACAGCGCCGGCACCTGCACGTTCTACGGCACCGCCAACAGCAACCAGATGCTGCTGGAGGCGATGGGCCTGCACGTGCCCGGCAGCGCCTTCGTGCATCCGCACGACGACCTGCGCACGGCACTCACGCGCGAGGCCGTCGCCACCGCGCTGAACATCTCCGGCCGCCTGCCCGGCAAGGCGGCCAAGCCCATCGGCCATGTCGTCGACGAGCGCTGCATCGTCAACGCGATGGTGGCGCTGCTGGCCACCGGCGGCTCCACCAACCACTTGATCCACTGGGTCGCCGTGGCCCGCGCGGCCGGCATCCTGATCAACTGGACGGACTTCTCCGACCTGTCCGGCGTCGTGCCGCTGCTGGCGCGCGTGTACCCCAACGGCAGCGCCGACGTGAACCAGTTCCAGGCCGCGGGCGGCCCCAGCTTCGTCATCCGCGAACTGCTGGACGCCGGCCTGATGCACGAGGACGTGCTGAGCGTCGGCGGCGACAACCTGCGCCCCTACACCACCGTGCCGCGCGCGGTGGGGCAGGGCGGCGAGGTGGTGCGCGAGGCGCTGCCGGCCGCGCCCATCGACGACAGCGTCGTGCGCGCCGCGAGCGCGCCGTTCAGCGCCACCGGCGGCCTGAAGCTGCTGGACGGCAACCTGGGCCGCGCCGTCATCAAGTCCTCCGCCGTGCCGGAAGACCGCCACACCATCGAGGCGCCCTGCCGCATCTTCACGACGCAGGAAGCCATGCTGGCCGCGTTCAAGAACGGCGAGCTGGAGAAGGACGTCGTCGTCGTCGTGCGCTTCCAGGGGCCGCACGCCAACGGCATGCCCGAGCTGCACAAGCTGACGCCGCCGCTGGCCGTGCTGCAGGGCAAGGGCTTCCGCGTCGCGCTGGTCACCGACGGCCGCATGAGCGGGGCCTCGGGCAAGGTGCCCGCGGCCATCCACGTCAGCCCCGAGGCGCTGGCCGGCGGTCCGCTAGCCAAGCTGCGCGACGGCGACGTCGTGCGCGTCTGCGCCGTCAACGGCGTGCTCGCCGCGCTGGTGGACGAGGCCGAGTGGGCCGCGCGCGAGAACGTGGCGCTGGCGCCTGCCGAGGCCGATGTCAACGCGCACGGTCTGGGCCGCGAACTCTTCGCGGGTCTGCGACGCAACGTGCTGAGTGCCGAAGAGGGCGCTGTTACCTGGTTGTGAGAGTGAAGCCCCTCGCCCAGTCTTGCGACGCTGAACGCGCGCCAACCTGGTCGGTCCCCCGAGGGGACGCCGAAGCTTCCGGCATTGAGCCGCAAGCTTCGCCAGGCGGGCCGGCTCGGGAGCGGCCCAGCGCTCGGCCCGAATACCCCGGTCTAATGGAGAACTGAAATGATCGATACCCTGAGCCTGGCCAGCCACGGCCCCGTCATCCCCGTCATCGTCATCCAGCGCCTGGAAGACGCCGTGCCGCTCGCCGAAGCGCTGGTCGCCGGCGGCGTCAAGGTGCTCGAAGTGACGCTGCGCACGCCCGTCGCACTGCAGGCCATGGAAGCCATGGCGAAGGTGCCCGGCGCCATCGTCGGCGCCGGCACGCTGCGCACGCCGCAGGACGTCACCAACGCGAAGAACGCCGGCTGCGTGTTCGGCGTCAGCCCCGGCTACACCGACGCGCTGGCGTCCGCCTGCCAAGCCGAGGGTCTGCCGCTGCTGCCGGGCGTGTCCACCGCGTCGGAAGTGATGCAGGCCAACTCGGCCGGCTTCAACTTCCTGAAGCTGTTCCCGGCCACGGCCGTGGGCGGCGTCAACCTGCTGAAGGCGCTGGCCGGCCCGTTCCCGGACGTCGCCTTCTGCCCCACCGGCGGCATCTCGCTGCAGACCGCGCCCGACTTCCTGAAGCTGTCCAACGTCAAGGTCTGTGGCGGCTCCTGGCTGACGCCGCAGGACGCGGTGGACGCCAAGGACTGGGCGCGCATCACGAAGCTGGCGGCCGAGGCGTCAGCGCTGCGGGCGTAGTTTCTGCGGGTCGAGCGCCGGGCAGCCCCAAGCCGGCACGCGCTGGCGATGTGCTCGTGGCTCGATGCCGCGAGCATCGCCGTCCCCGTGGGGGACCGTCCAAGGTCGTCCTTGGACGAGGGGTGTCAGGGCCTGTCGAACAGCAGGCAGGTCGTGCTCGCGTGCGCGTACAGCTTGCCGTCATGGCCGACGAGATCGGCCTCCGACGTCGTCACCTGCCGGCCGCGGTGCACGACGCGGCCGATGGCACGCACCAGCGGCACCCGGTCGGTCAGCGCGCGCACCAGGTTCACCTTGAACTCCAGCGTCGTGTAGGCGCGGCCGACCGGCAGCGTCGTGTGCACAGCGCAGCCCAGCGCCGAGTCCAGCAGCGTCGCGAACCAGCCGCCATGCACGCTGCCCAGCGGGTTGTAGTGCTTGAACTGCGGGCGGCCCTGGAACACGGCTTCGCCGTCAGCGACCGAGATCAGCGTGAAGCCCAGCGTCTCGCTGATGGGCGGGCGTGGCGCCAGCCCGTCCAGCATGGCCTGCATCTGCTGCAGCCCGGTCTTGCCGGCCAGCATGGCGGGTGACGCCAGGCCAACCTGTTGCTGCACACGGGCCAGCACGGCAGCCTCGTCGGCGCGCCATTGGGCGAGGGTGTCGTCGGGAGAAAGCGCAGAGGTCATGTCGTCGGCCCGGGAGTTGAGCCGCCGATTCTGCGCAAGCGCGCCGCGCGCCGCTGTCGCCTGGGTTCAGGCCGCCAGCCGCATCGGGGCCTGGGCCGGCGCGCGCCGCTGCGGCTCCACCAGCCGCAGCTCGTCCAGCACGGCGCCCTGCCACGGCAGCAGGTAGACCAGCGTGGCCAGCGTCGTGCGGCGGCGCGACGACAGCAACGGGCGGCCGCGGTCGTCCAGCAGCAGCACGTTGGAGCGCACGTTCAGCGGGTCGGCCTGCACGACGGTGCCTTCGTCGATCTCCACCCAGTCCCATTCCAGCCACGCGTTGACATCGGCATAGCGGCGCTCCCAGCGGGTCGAGCCGCCCACGGAACGCTCCGCGGACGGTGCGCGCAGCACGCGGGTGTGGGCATGGCGGACATCCGCGGCGGCGCTCGACAGCGCGGAAGCGGGCCAGCAGACGCTGCCCTCGGGCAGCCGGATCAGGGTGGACATGAGCAGTACCTCACGGTCGTGGAATTCGAACGAGAGGCAGTCTCTGGTCACCAAGGGGGTGGCAACAAGCTGGCAGACTTGGCAGGTATGGTCACCCCGGAAATGAACTATCAGCAGCTGATCGACGTCGGCATGAGCGAGGACTTCGAGAGCTTCGAGCGTCGTCTTGTGTCCACGGCGGACGCCATGGGCTTCCCGTTGATCTCCGGGGGGTTGATGCGCGGGCTGCTGAAGGAGTCGGGTGTCGAGGGGCGCAGCTTCGGCAACATGCCGGAAGGGCACGCCGAGGCCTACAAGGACCTGGGTGACGCACTGCGTGACCCGGTGGTCGAGCGCCTGATGTCCCAGTCCATTCCCGTCGTCTACGACCAGCGGACCTATGTCAGCGCCGGCGTGGGTGAGCTGTGGGAGACGCAGGCGCCCTATGGCTACAAGACCGGTATCGCCGTGAAGCTGCACCTGCCCGGTGACAAGCTCTTCCTGCTCGGTGTCGATCGCGAGGAAGCATTGCCCGACCCTGGCGCCGGGCTGATGCAGACAGTCGCCAGCTTGCAACTGCTGGCAACACATGCAATGGCTGCGGCGGATCGGCTGCTGGGGCCCGAGCTGGATCTGGCCGACAAGCCGAAGATGACCAAGCGCGAAATGGACGTGCTTCGCTGGACCGCTCAGGGCAAGACGGCATGGGAAGTCAGCG
Organism: Roseateles sp.; assembly: GCA_041914785.1. GTDB lineage: Bacteria > Pseudomonadota > Gammaproteobacteria > Burkholderiales > Burkholderiaceae_C > Pelomonas. The sequence continues at coordinate 3,360 of JAYSCT010000045.1, read as the reverse complement.
TCATCCTGGGCATGAGCGAGAAGACCGTGAACTTCCATCTGGGCAATGTGATGCGCAAGTTGGACGTCAATTCCAAGCACCAGGCGGTCCTGAAATGCGTCGCCGCAGGCATTCTTTGAGGCAGGCAACCTAGCAGACTTTCCAGGTTTCTAGGGGGGCGAAAACGGGGACAGTCCGGGTCAGCGATTTCCCGCCAAGTCCTAGTTGGAGCCCCCCCCATGAGCCTGATCGATCTTGTCTACGAAGTCCTCGGCATTCCCCGCGTCGGCTTCTGACGTTTCGTCCAACGAGTCGTTTCGTTGACCGGATGACTCTGCGGCCCCGTGATCTCATTACCGAGTCCCATCCCCTGACTGCCAGTGCATTGCCAGGACTCGACGACACCGTGTCCATCTCTTCCGAAACCTATGCCCGGCTGCTGAGCCTTGCCGACCAGGCGCCGCTCGATTGCCTGCCGCTGACCGAGCGCACGCTGGAACGGGCCAAGACGCTGGGCTACAACCAGATCGGCCAGATCCGCTTGACGCCAGCCAGCCGGCTGGTGGGCGACCTGGGCGAGGACCGCGCCGAGGAACTGCACCGCGCGCTTGACGACTTCGGCATGCGGCAGACGAGCACCGCCGACTGACGGCCCGGCTCGAACGCTGCGTTTGCACGCCCCAGGCGCCGCCAGGCAGCCTGGGTTTTTTTGAAGCGGCGGCGTGCGAGCATGTCGGCATGCAAGACCGAGACATCCCTCTGGACGCCTGGCCGCGCCGTGCCGCGCTGGCCCATTTCCGCCACATGGCCCAGCCGGCCTTCAGCGTCACCGTGCCGGTGGACGTGACCGACCTGCGCGAACGCGCCGCCGCCCACGGCGCTACGCCCTGGCTGGCCTACCACCATGCCGCGCTGGAGGCGGCCAACACGGTCGACGGCATGCGCCAGACGCTGCTGGCCGAGGGGCTCGGCGTTCGCGAGTTCGCCGCCATCCACGCCAGCACCACGGTGCTGCGCGACGACGGCAGCTTCGGCTTCGTCACGCTGCCACGCAACCCGTCGCTGGCGGCTTTCGCCGCGCAGGCCCGCCCGCATGTGGAGCGGGTGCGCCGCGCCAGCGGCGACCTGTTCGCCGCCGACGAGCCCGGCGACGTGCGCGAGGAAACGCTGGTGCACATGACCGCGCTGCCCTGGCTGGCCTTCACCGCCTTCACGCATGCCCGCGGCCAGGGCGACGACCGGCCCAAGATCGCCTTCGGCCGTTTCAAGGAAGAGGGCGGGCGGCTGCTGATGCCGGTGGCCGTGGACGTGCACCACGCGCTGTGCGACGGCGTGCACGTGGGGCGCTTCTTCGAGCGGCTGCAGGCCGGTCTCGACGCCATCTAACCAGCACGCCCCCGGGGGGCATGGCCACGCCAACGCGCTGGTGGCCTACTTCCTGAAAAAGTAGCCCGCGCCGCGTCAGGCCCGGCGTGCCGCGCGGCGCAGCTCGACGGCATCGGGCAGCGAGCGCTGCTCGTTGGCCGCCAGCCGGAACACATGCAGCGCTGCGGCCACCTGCTCGGTGTCGTGCTGCATCTGCGCCGCCGCGCGGGCCAGCTGCTCGACGAGGCCGGCGTTCTGCTGCGTGATGCCGTCCAGCGCATGCATCGCGCCGTTCACCTCGGCCACGCCCTGCAGCTGCGCGCGGGCGCCGCTGTCGATGTGCGAGATCAGCCCCGTGAACGCACGCACCTGGGCCAGCGTCGCGTCGATGCTCTGGCGGGCGGTGCGGGTCTGGGCCTCGCCGTCGCGCACGCGGCGCGTGGAGTCGTCGATCAGCGTCTTGATCTCGCGTGCCGCCGTGGAGCTGCGCAGCGCCAGCGCCCGCACCTCGCCGGCGACGACGGCAAAGCCCTTGCCATGCTCGCCCGCCCGTGCCGCCTCCACGGCCGCATTCAGTGCCAGCAGGTTGGTCTGGAAGGCGATGCTGTCGATGAGCTGCACGATCTCGCCGATGCGCCCGGACGACGCGGCGATGCCGCCCATCGTGTCGGTCACCGAGTGCACGACGCTGGCGCTGTTGCTGGACACCTCGTGCAGCTGGCCGGCCACGCCGCTGGCGTTGCCGGCGTGCTCGCTGGTGTCGCGCACGGTGGCGGCAATCTGCTGGACGCTGGCCGCCGTCTGCTGCAGGCTGGCAGCCTGGCTCTCGGTGCGCTGGGCCAGGTCCTGGTTGCCCTGGGCGATCTCCTCGCTGACGCGGCGGATGCGGTCGATCTCGTGCCGCGTGTCGGTCACCATCGCGCACAGGTTGACGGACACCTGGGCCAGCGCGGACTCCAGCGGACGCGTCAGCACATGGCCGCTGGGCTGCAGCGTGGTGGACAGGTCGCCCGCGGCCAGCGCATTCGCAAAGCCCTCGGTCGCGCCCAGCATGCCACGCAGCCGGGCGTGCTGCACGAAGGCGGCGCAGCCCGCCGTTGCCAGCGCCGCGGCGCCTGCCGCCCAGGCGCCGCCGGTCGCAAATGCCACGACGCTGGCGGCCGCCGCCAGCAGCGGCGCCGGCATACCACCCAGCCAGGGCAGGCGCCGGCGCAGCCTCTGCACGCCGCCGGCCAGGCCGGGGCGCAGCAGCTCGCCGGCGCTGAGGTGATGGCGCAGCCGGCCGTCGGCCTTCTCGGCGCGCATCACCGCGTAGAGCGCCTCGGCCTGCTCGATCTGCGCCCGCGTGGGCTGGGTGCGCACCGACAGGTAGGCCACCGGCCGGCCGCCGTCCAGCAGCGGCGTCACGTTGGCGTACACCCAGTAGTGGTCGCCGCTCTTGCTGCGGTTCTTCACCAGGCCCGACCACGGCTGCCCCGCGGCGATGGTGGCCCACAGGTCGCGGAAGGCCTCCTCGGGCATGTCGGGGTGGCGCAGGATGTTGTGCGGCTGGCCCAGCAGTTCCTCCAGCGCGTAGCCGCTGAGGTCGACGAAGGCCGCGTTGGCGTGAAGGATGCGCCCCTTCAGGTCGGTCGTGGACACCAGCGCGCGGCCGGTGGGGAAGGGAATTTCTCGATGGGTAACGGCTTGGTGGCGCATGCGCAGATCCTCTGTGAGGCACAGCATGCGGCGCCCCGCGAGTGCTCCCCTTGACCTGGCGCAAACCCCGAGAGCCGCCGGTGCTGCAGGCTGGCGGCGCGTGACGCAATGCTCAGCGGGTGAGAGTTTTCAGACGGGCAAGGCGGGCACGAATGAACGACTCTCTCCCTCTTAGATGTCCAGCGTCACGATGACCGGCGCATGGTCGCTGGGGCGCTCGTTCTTGCGCGGCGCCTTGTCGATCTCGCAGGCCGTCACGCGGCCCTTCAGCGCCTCGCTGACGAGGATGTGGTCGATGCGCAGGCCCTGGTTCTTGCG
>JAYSCT010000044.1:0-33320 GCA_041914785.1 Roseateles sp. | reverse complement strand
CCGATGGGCACGGGCGAGTTGCGCACGATCCAGTCGCGCGTCGTGTGGATGTTGCGGCCGGTGGAGAGGTCCATCACCGTGTCGGCGCCCCAGCGGATGCTCCACACCAGCTTCTCGACCTCTTCCTCGATGCTGGACGTGACGGCCGAGTTGCCAATGTTGGCGTTGACCTTGACGAGGAAGTTGCGGCCGATGATGGTCGGCTCCAGCTCCGTGTGGTTGATGTTGGCCGGGATGACGGCGCGGCCGCGCGCCACCTCGTCGCGCACGAACTCGGGCGTGATGATGTCGGGGATGCGCGCGCCCATCGCGTTGCCGCGCAGGCGCTGCTCGCGCTCGGCGTCGCCCAGGTAGTCGCGCATCCATTCGCGCTTGCCGTTCTCGCGCAGCGCCACGAACTCCATCTCCGGCGTGACGATGCCGCGGCGCGCGTAGTGCATCTGCGAGACATTGGCGCCGGCCTGCGCGCGGCGCGGCGGGCGCTGCAGCGCCGCGGCCTCGGCACGCAGCGCGGCGATGCGCTCGTTGTCCTCGTGCCTGCCGCCGTCGTCCAGCGCGACGCGGGTACGGCCTGCGTAGGCCTCGGTGTCCGCCCGGTCGCTGACCCAGCTGGAACGGATGGGCGGCAGCCCGCGGCGCACGTCGATGGCGGCCTTCGGGTCGGTGTAGGGGCCGGAGGTGTCGTGCACGACGACGCGCTCGCCGTTGGTCAGCGCGATTTCGCGCATGGGCACGGCCACATCGGGCCGGCTGCCGGTCACGTAGACCTTGCTGGACGCCGGGAAGGGCTCGCGCGTCAGCGACAGGCGCTCGTCGAGCGAGAGGTGGGGGTCGGGGGCATTCATCGCGGCGGTCTCCTGGAGCGGTTGATCGGTTGCTCCAAGGCCGCCTGCGGTGGCGCCGCACGGCCACCGCCAGGGGTGGTCGTCGGCACGCCGCGTGGCATGCGCTCTCCTTACGCCGGTACTAGCCGGTTCAAGTTCACGGGTTCGGTCGTCGTCGACCGTCTCAGCGTCAAGGCCTGCCTGCGGCAGACCCCGGCACCCCGGAGCGGGCGCGATTGTGCTCGTCATGTCGCCCGGCTGGCAAGCACCCCCGCAAAAACGATCAGCGCCGTCGCCACGCCAAACACCGCGCCCAGCCCGCCGGCGGCGAACACCGCGGCCATGGCCGACGCGCCGGTGATGAGGCCCAGGTTGCGCGACAGCGTCAGCAGCCCCGACACGACGCCGCGCTGCGCCGCCGCCACATCGGCCATGACGGCGGTGTTGTTGGCGGCCTGGAACAGCGCGTACCCCGGCGTGACGATGACCAGCGGCCCCACATAGGCCAGCGGCCCCAGCGATGCCGGCAGCACCGCGACGAGCACGCAGCCCAGGCCCATCGCCGCCAGGCCCGCCCACGCCATGCGCCGCGTGCCGAAGCGCTCCACCAGCCGCCCCGCGGGCACGCCGCTGACCGCCGACACGACCGGCCCCACGGACATCCATGCGCCCACCACGGCCGCGCCCAGGCCCAGCGCGCCGCCGAGGTGGAACGGCCCGACGACCAGCGTGGCCATCATGACGGCCGACACCAGGCCGTTCATCGCCAGCGCGGCGCCCAGCGCCGGGTCGCGCAGCCGCTGCAGCGCCACCAGCGGCGCGGCCGCACGGGCCTCGGCGCGCAAGAACAGCAGCAGCGCCGGCGCCGCCACCGCCAGCAGGCCCAGGTGACGCGTCATCGCCAGCGCGTAGGCGGCCAGCGTCACCACCAGCCACAGCGTGCCGGGGCCGTCGAACGCCGCCACGCCGCGCTGCCCGCGGTCCGCCGGCAGCGCGCGCCAGGCCCAGGCCAGCGCCAGCAGGCCCAGCGGCACGTTCGCGGCGAACACGGCCGGCCAGCCGAAGGCGCCCAGCAGCAGCCCGCCCAGCGACGGCCCCAGCGCCGTGCCGACGGCCGACATCGTGCCCAGCAGCCCCATCGCGCGCCCGGTCTGCGCCTTTGGCAGCGCGGCGCCCACCAGCGCCATCGTCAGCGCCATCATGGCCGCGGCTCCTGCGCCCTGCAGCGCGCGGGCGGCCACCAGCCAGGGCAGCGCGGGCGCGACGGCGCACAGCGCCGAGGCCGCCGTGAACAGCGCGATGCCGGCCAGCAGCACCCGCTTGCGGCCGGCGACATCGCCCAGCCGGCCCGCGCCGACGATCAGCGTCGTCGTCGCCAGCAGATAGGCCAGCACCACCCACTGCACGCCGGACAGACTCGCGCCGAACGACGCGGCCAGCGTGGGCAGCGCGATGTTGCCGCTGCTGACGGCCAGCGAGGGCAGCATGGTGGCCAGCGCCAGGCTGAGGAGCGCGCCGTGCGCCGTTGGGGGAGCCGGCGCGGCGGCGGGCTGCGAAGCGGGTGGGATGAGGGTCTTGGTGTCCATGCCGAGACCTTAGGCATTGGCCGGGCCTGGCGGAAGACGCATCATCTGCACTTCATCATTGCACCAGACGCCATGTCACAACCCGACCTCAACCTGCTGCTGACGTTGGACGCGCTGCTCGCCGAGGGCAGCGTCGCCGGTGCCGCGCGGCGGCTGCGGCTGAGCCCGTCGGCGATGAGCCGGTCGCTGGCGCGGCTGCGCGAGGCCACCGGCGACCCGCTGCTGGTGCGCGCCGGCCGGGGGCTGGTGGCGTCGCCGCGGGCGCTGGAACTGCGCGAGCGCATCGGCCCGCTGGTGCAGGAGGCGCAGGCGATGCTGCGGCCCGCCGCGGCGCTGGACCTGGCCCGCCTGCAACGCGAGTTCACGCTGCGCACGCGCGAGGGCTTCGTCGAGAACTTCGGCGCGGCGCTGCTGGCCCGCGTGACGGCGCAGGCGCCGGGCGTGCGGCTGCGTTTCGTGCCCAAGCCCGACCGCGACAGCGCGCCGCTGCGCGATGGCAACGTGGACCTGGAGACCGGTGTCATCGGCGCAGGCACCGGCCCCGAGCTACGGGCGCAGGCGCTGTTCCGCGACCGTTTCGTGGCCGTCGTGCGTGACGGGCACCCGCTGAGCCGGGGCCGGCTGACGGCGGCGCGCTACGCGGCCGGCCGCCACGTCGCGATCGCACGCGCCGGCACGGCCGGCGGCCCGGTGGACGAGGCGCTGGCCGCGCTGGGGCTCGCGCGCGACATCGCCGTCACGGTGCCGCAGTTCGCCCAGGCGCTGGCGCTCGCGCGCGAAGCCGGCCTGGTGGCCACCGTGCCCGAGCGCCACACTGGCACGCTGCGCGACGGGCTGGTCACCGTGGCGCTGCCGCTGCCCGTGGCGCCGTTCACGGTGTCGCTGCTGTGGCATCCGCGAATGGATGGCGACGCCGCCCACCGCTGGCTGCGCGGCTGCGTGCGCGATGCGTGTGCGGCGTGACACCCGTGTCAGGATGCGCCCATGAGCCTCCCGAGCCGCCTGCCATGACCGCCCCCTCCCTCGCTCCGCTGCAGGCCCGCCAGCGGCTGCACCTGCGCATTGCCACGGTGCTGGCCTTCAGCCTGCTGCTGCTGGTGCTGGCCGCGCTGCCGGTGCTGCTGGCGATCGCGGTGTGGCTGCCCGCGGCGCTGCTGGCCGCGGCCACGCTGCTGGCATTGCCCGCCGCGGCCTGGGCCCGGCGGCGTACACGCGCCGGCTTCTGGCCCTGGGCCCGCGCCGCGTTCATGCTGTACGGCCTGGCCAGCGTGCTCGTCGCGGGGCCCATCTACTACCTGGCGCTGGTCACGGCGCTGAAGCCGCCGATCCAGCCGCAGGTGGTGCTGAGCAACGGCAGCCGCACGCTGACCTTCCAGGGCATGATGCACGTGGGCACGGACGCCTTCTTCCGCTCCATCGTGTTCGACGCCGGCCGCGCACTGCTGGACGGCGCCGTCATCTACTACGAGGGCGTGCTGCCGGACCCGCGCGCGGACGCCTGGCTCAACGATTACCTGGACACCGGCGAGGACCTGGCCCGGGCCTACGAGCAGTTGGCCTCCACCTGCGGCCTGGTGTTCCAGGCGAGCTACTTCGAGCCGCTGGCGATCGACAGGCGGCTGCATCCCGAGCGCCATGTGGCGGCGGATGTCAGCTCGCTGGAGCTGCGGCAGGAGTTCGACCGGCTGCTGGCCACGGACATGGGCTTCGTGGAAGCCATGCAGGACCGCGAGGCCCGGCGCAGCGTGCCGTCGCTCGGCAACCGGCACCTGGCCGCCTTCGTGGCCTGGCAGCGCCAGGGCAACGAGCGGCAGCGGGCGGTGGCGGGCACCGTCTGCCGCGGCATGCTGACGCTGCTGCTGCGGCCACGCGGCGCCAAGGCGCGGCCGCGCGATCCGTTCGATGCGGTGACGATCGACTACCGCAACCGGCGGCTGGCCCAGCGCCTGCTGGCCGACCCGCACGACAAGATCTTCCTGACCTACGGCTCGGCCCACCTGCCGGGCGTCTACGCGCTGCTGAAGCAGCAGGACCCGCGCTGGCGCGTCGAGTCGGTCAAGTGGACGCGCAGCGTGGCGCCGCCCGAGCACCTGAACGGCCAGCTGGACCTGGACCCGTGACCCCGCATCAGCAGGCCGGCTGACGGCAGCCGGCCTCCTCGCGCGGGGCGCGTCGCCTCAAGCGCGGCGGCGGCGGGCCAGCAGCAGCGCGCCACCGGCCAGCAGCAGCGCGATGCTGCTGGGTTCCGGAACGGCGGCGATGTTGTCCAGCGCGGCGACGCCGTTCAGGCCGGTCAGGTCGAAGGACTGGGCCGAGCCGGCGAAGCTCAGCACCGACTTCTGCCACGTCGCGTAGTCGCCCGTGGCCGCCAGCGTGATGCTGCCCAGCAGCGTGCCGGTACCGTTCAGGCCGGAGTAGGCGCTGATGACGGCGGCCTCCGTGCCGGCATGGTGGAAGCTCAGGCCGCCGGTCACGCCGGCCGCCACGTTCATGTAGGCGGCCGTGTTGACGACGCCGTCCAGCTGCACGAAGGCCACGCCCAGCGGCGACGGCGCGTTCGTGAAGTAGCTGAAGTCGGCATCGTTGGACAGGCCCAGCACGTTCGTGAAGCTCACGCCTTCGTAGGTGTTGGCGACTTCCTCGCCATACGACCAGGTCTTTTCAAAGTCCACAGCCAGCGGGGCGGCGGCAAAGGCCGGGGAGGCCAGGCCCAGGGCCAGGGCGAGTGCGGCGAGCTTCATCAGGAACTCCAGGAGTGAGGTGTTGGGGCGGCCGGGAGGTGGTCGGTCGGCCGCTGCGTTTGAGTCGGGCCGCAGTGTGGTGACGCAAGACGACAGGCGCATGACGCGTTGAAGGCAGACCGCGCCGCGCGGCGGGCGGCGTCACAGCGCCGTCATCGCGCGCTGCGATGGTCGCGAGTCCTCCTGCACCTTGCGCGCCCATGACCCGCCCCACCCTGCTCCGCCGCCACCTGCTCATCGCGCTCGGCACCGCCGGCCTGGCCCGCCCGGCGACGGCCTGCGAATTCTTCAGCGACCACCTGCGCATCTGGCACCCCTGGGCGCGGGCGACGCGCATCGACGCCGACACCGCGCGGCTGTGCATGCGCTTCGACGAGGTGCGCCGCACGGACCGACTCGTGGGCGTCGAAACCCCCGTGGCCGCGGGGGCGCGGCTGGCCGGCCCCGGCGCGCCGGAGGGGGCGCAAGACCTGTCGCTGCTGATCCGCGAAGGCAGCGAGCTGACACTGACCGAGGAGGGGCTGCACATCGAGCTGCTGGACCTGCAACAGCCGCTGCAGGTGGGCCGCAGCTTCCCGCTGCGCCTGCGTTTCGAGCACGCCGCGCCGGTGGAGGCGCTGCTGAACATCGACTACGCGGTGCTGCGCTGACCCCCTGCCGGGCGGCCTGCGCGGCGTCGCCATCCCGTCACGACCGGGTCATCGCCGCTGCCTAGCATCCGCCCCGTTTTTGGCCCTCCCCACCTCCTCTGGAGTCCCCATGTCTCACCTCTTCAGCAAGAGCCAGATCGCCCTGGCCGCATTCGCCGCGCTGGGCAGCGCGGCGGTCATTGCGCCCAACCTCGCCACGGCCGCCGGCAAGACGCCCGGCAAGTACGTGTCCGGCGACTTCCACAACCACACCACCTGCTCCGATGGCGCCATCTCGATGCAGAAGCTGGTGAAGAAGGTCACCGACAAGACCACCGATTCGCCCTGGGGCCTCGACTGGTTCGTGCAGGCCGGCCACGGCGGCAACGGCAACCGCAACTGCACGCTGGTGGAGGACGCCTCGCTGTCCACGCCCGCCTACCCCTACGTCGAGGGCAAGGGCCCGACGACGACCTGGGCCAACAGCATCGGCGCCGCCGCCATCAAGGGCAACGGCACCGGCGGCACGAACATGTGGCGCTGGCAGTCGCTGCAGGAGTTCCAGTACCCCGTCGTCGAGTACCTCGCCGCGCAGAAGAACCAGCCGATGTTCCTCGGCCTGGAGTCCGTCGTCGCCGGCCATGAGCACAGCTCCATGTCCGTCATCACGGGCCAGATGCCCCTGTCGCTGGACAACGCGACGCTGCCCACCACGCCCGGCTACACGCCGCTGGGCAACGCCAACGCGCTGTCGCAGTGGTCGTACTGCTTCGACCGCGGCGACACCGACACCAGCCGCGGCAACCCGGCCGGCTCCAACAACGGCAACAACTGGAACTGCGCGGTGACGGGCAGCGCCAACGCCGCCGATCCGAGCTGGAACGCGGCCGCGCAGAAGCTCATGCCCACCGGCAGCGGCGTCGGTTCCGGCATCGGCACCAAGGGCCACCTGAAGACGCTGGAAGCGCTGAAGTGGATGAAGGAGCTGCACGGCAGCGCCAGCTACTACGTGCCCGCCCACCTGGAGCGCGCCGGCCCGTTCAACCCGGACGGCAACAACGGCTTCAACATCGAGCACCTGCGCAACTTCAACAACACCGCGCCGGACATCGCCTTCGGCTTCGAGACGCAGCCGGGCCACGGCGCCTCCGCGGAGCGCGGCGAGTACCGCCAGCTGCGCAACGGCTTCGCCGGCTCGCCCACCAACGTCGACTCCGTCGGCGGCACGACCTACGGCGGCACCGGCGTCTACGGCGCGCAGGTCGGCGGCGTGTGGGACGCGCTGCTGGGTGAAGGCCGCAACTGGTGGTTCTTCGCCAGCTCCGACTGGCACAACCGCGGCAGCTTCGGCCCGGACGACCGCCGCTCCACGCAGGACTTCTACCCCGGCGAATACCAGCGCACGCATGTGCTGGTGCGCAACGGCAGCGACAAGCTGCGCCCGCAGGCCATCGTCGACGGCCTGCGCAGCGGCAACGCCTGGGCCGCCAGTGGCCAGCTGATCGACCGCTTCGCCATCGTGGCCTGCGCGTCGTATGCCGGCGTCGGCGCGCGCAGCAACGCCTCCGTCGAGGCGCTGGCCGTGGCCGCCGCCACGAGCGCCACCGACGTGGACGCGGCCAACTGCGCCACGATGGGCCAGAAGCTCAAGGTGCGCCCGGGGGCCGAGATCGTCGTCAGCATCGCGCTGCGCGACCCCGCCGGCAACAACTTCGCGCCGTACAGCTTCCCGAACCCGTCGCTGGCGCAGATCGGCGTCAACCAGCCGATCAACCAGCCGGTGCTGGACCACGTGGACCTGATCCGCGGCATGGTCAGCGGCTACCGCACGCCGGGCAGCGCCGACTACGCCGGCGAATGGCCGCGCAACAACGACTGGCTGAAGGCCGACGGCAGCACGGCCGGCCTGGCCGCCGTGCCCGCCGCGGCGAAGAACACGACGGCCGCCATCATCCGCACCTTCAGCGCCGCCGGCGCGAACCCGTGGGTGCAGGTGCAGTCGGGCGTGGACGGCAGCGGCTTCCTGAAGATGACCTACCGCATCCCCGCGGTCCAGGCCTCGCAGTACGTGCGCGTGCGCGGCAGCAACCTGCCCGCCGCCCTGCCCTACGAGACCGACGCCAGCGGCAACCCGCTGTCCGACATCTTCACGAACGCCACCGTCACGGCCAACCTGCGCATCCCCTGCGCCACGGTCGGCACCAACGTGCCCGCCAACGGTACGCCGTGGACCGGCAGCACCCCCATCGACGGCTGCCCCAACCACCTGCCCGTCGTGAACGGCAAGAAGATGGTGGCCTACGACGTGGCCGCCTGGTCGGACCTGTGGTTCTACAGCAACCCGATCTACATCGAGGTGAGCGGCTCCACGCTGGTGGCGGGCGTCAAGTAAGACCGCCTCCTGCGCTGCCCACGGCGGCGCGGTGATGACAGACGGGGTGCCGCGGCAGCGTGGCACCCCGTTTCCACGTTTGTCGTCGTGCTGACTTGTGGCGTGGCTAGCATGCCGCGCTCCGGCCGCCTGCGCCGCGCTCCGCACTGCCCATGTCCGCCCAGTTCCCGCTCTCCCAAGAACGCCCGTCCACTACCCCGCAGCGACTGCCCGGCTGGGCCCGCGAACCGCTGCTGCATTTCCTGCTGATCGGCGCGCTGCTGTTCGCCGCAGACCATGTGCTGAACCGCGGCGCGAGCGATGCGAACACCATCGTCGTCGGCGCAGACGTGACGGCCGAGGCCGTGCAGACCTTCAAGGCCGCCCGCGGCCGCGAGCCCGATGCACAGGAACTCAAGGCGCTGCAGCAGGTGTGGCTGGACAACGAGGTGCTGTACCGCGAAGGCATCGCGCTGCAGCTGGACAAGGGCGACAGCGCCATCCGCGAGCGCGTCATCTTCAAGGCGCTCAGCCTGGTGGACAGCGGCGTCAAGCCGCCCGCCATCGACGACGCCGGCCTGCGCGCCTGGTTCGAGGCGCGCCGCGCCCGCTACGACGAGCCGCCGCGCTTCGATTTCCAGGAGGCCGTGCTGGATGGCCCCGCCGACGAGGCCGCCGTGCGCGGCTTCGTCGATGCGCTGAACGCCGGCACGCCGGGCGACGCCCGCGCCGGCCTGCGCGTGTTCAAGGGCCGCCCGCATGGCAACCTCGTTCAGAGCTATGGCGACGCGTTCGCCAGGGCGCTGGAGACGGCCGCGCCGGGGCAGTGGCTGGCGTTGCAGGGCAAGCAGGGCTGGCATGCCGTGCGGCTGGAGTCGGCCAGCGCCGGCAAGCCGGCACAGTTCGAGACGCTGCGCCCCGTCGTGCTGCAGGACTGGACCGACGCCACGATGGCCGAACAGCGCAGCGCCGCCGTGGCCACGCTGGCGAAGAAGTACAAGGTCCAGGTCGAGGCCGGCGCGAAATGAGCCGGCTGCTGACCGCGTGGCGGGCCGCGCTGCTGCTCGCGCTGGCGCTCGTCGCCGCACCGGCACGCGCGCACGAGATGAGCATGGCCGAGATGCAGGTGCGCGAGGTCGCGCCCGGCGAGTTCATGTGGCAGTGGGGGCCCAGCGAGAAGTACCCGCCGTCGCAGGTGCTGCGCGTGAGCTGGCCCGACGGCTGCGTGGCCGACGCGACGCGGCTGCGCTGCACCGGGCCGGGGCTGGCCGGCCGGCTGAGCATCGACGGCGTCGGCGAGTATTTCTCGGCCGCCCTCGTCAAGGTCTTCTGGCGCGACGGGCAGGTGCGCGTCTACACGCTGACCAAGGCGCAACCCAGCGTGCAGCTGTACGGCGCCGCCGACGACCCGCGCGGCATGGGCGAGATCGCCAGCGCCTACGTGCTGCTGGGCGTGGAGCACATCCTCGGCGGCATCGACCACCTGCTGTTCGTCATCGGGCTGCTGTTCCTCGTCGGCTTCCGCCGTCACCTGGTGTGGACCATCACCGCCTTCACTGCCGCACACAGCCTCACGCTGGCCAGCAGCGCGCTCGGGCTGCTGACGCTGCCGTCCGCGCCGGTGGAGGCCAGCATCGCGCTGTCCATCGTGCTGGTGGCCGTGGAGGCGCTGAACCGGCGCGACACGCTGGCGCGGCGCTGGCCGGCGCTGGTGGCCTTCCTGTTCGGCCTCGTGCACGGGCTGGGCTTCGCCGGCGCGCTGAAGGAGATCGGCCTGCCCGAGAACCACCTGTTCGTCGCGCTGCTGACGTTCAACGTCGGCGTGGAGCTGGGCCAGCTGATGACGGTGGCACTGTGCTGGGGCCTGTGGCGCCTCAGCGCGCGCTGGCCGGCCGTGCAGCGCGCGCGCACGGCGCTGCTGTACGGCATCGGCGGCGTGGCGGCGTACTGGTCGTGGCTGCGCGTGGCGGCGGTGCTGTCATGACGGACGAGGTCATCGGGCTGTTCCCCATTCCCGTACAGCGCTCGCCCGGCGTGCTGCCGCCGCCGCTGGTCAACGCGCTGGTGGAGCACTTCACCGCCCGCGCGCTGCAGCCCAACAACAGCTCCGACGCGCTGTCGCACACGCGCATGCTGCAGCCGTCCGACAGCCCGTTGCTGGTGCAGGCCGCGGCCCTCATCACGCCGCGCATCGCCGAGTTCGGCCGCCATCTGTTCGGCGAGGCGCTGGGCTGGGCCATCAAGGAGATGTGGGTCAACGTGCTGGACACCGGCGGCCGCCAAGCCATGCACAACCATGCCAACAGCTTCGCGTCCGGCGTGGTCTACCTGACCGAGACGCACGACTCGGCCCGCACCGTGTTCATGAAGTCGCCCGGCGGGCATGACTTTGCGCTGAAGAACGACCACGCCGGCGTGGCCACCGGGCCGTACAACGCCGAGAAGTGGGTCAGCCCCGCGCCGAGCCCCGGCGACCTGATGCTGTTCCCGAGCTACCTGATGCACGCGGTGCCGCCCAACGCCGGCGGGCGGCGCATCAGCCTGGCCTTCAACGCGATCCCGACGCGGCTGGAGAGCTGGGGCTACACGCTGAGCTTCTCCGCTTGAAGGCCCTCGCGCTGCTGCTGATGGCCGCGTCCGGCTTTGCCGGGCTGGGCTACCAGATCGTCTGGACGCAGCAGTTCGGCCTGGTGCTGGGGCATGAATCGGCCGCCGTGCTGGCCGTCGTCGCCGCCTTCTTCGGCGGGCTGTCAGTGGGCGCGCTGGCGCTGGGCCGGCGCATCGAGGCGAGCGCCCGGCCGCTGCGCTGGTATGCCGGCTGCGAGGCACTGATCGGCGCCTGGGGCGGCGTGCTGATGCTCGCCATGCCGGCGGCGAGCCACGCCGCGCTGCAGCTGATCGGCCCGGCCGCCTCGCCCGCCCGGCACTGGTGCGTGGCGTTCGGCGCCAGCTTCGCGCTGCTGCTGCCGGCCACGGCGGCGATGGGCGCGACGCTGCCGGCCATGGCGCGGCTGGCCCCGGCCGGCGTGGCGCCGCTGTACGCGGCCAACACGCTGGGCGCCGTCATCGGCGTGCTGGCCATGGCGTTCTGGCTGATCCCGGGCTGGGGCCTCACGCGCAGCGCCGGCCTGTGCGTGGCGCTGAACCTCGGCTGCGCGCTGCTGGCCAGCACCGCGCTGCGGGCCGGGCCGGCGGCGGCGCCGCTGCCGGTAGCGTCGACCCGCCCGCTGCGGCTGCTGGCCGCCACCGGCCTGCTGGGCATCGCCTACGAGGTGCTGGCCGTGCGCGTGCTGAGCCAGGTGGCCGAGGACACCGTCTACACCTTCGCGCTGCTGCTGGCCGTGTACCTCGCCGGCAGCGCCGGCGGCGCTGCGGCGTTTGCGCGCTGGCCGGCGCTGCGCCACACGCCGCGGCTGCTGCAGGCGCTGGCCGTGAGCATCCTGCTGGGCATGGCCGCGCTGTGGGGTGCCGAAGCGCTGAAGCAGGCGCTGAACCCCGGCACGCTGGCGGGCGCGCTGGCCACCGAGGCCTTGCTGGCCGCCGCCGTGTTCGCGCTGCCCACGGCGCTCATGGGCGCCCTCTTCTGCCAGCTCAGCGCGGCCGCCGCGGCCGCCGGCCAGCCGTTCAGCCGCGCGCTGGGTGTCAACACGCTCGGCGCGATGCTTGCCGCACCGACGTTCGGCGTCGCGCTGGCACCGGCGCTGGGCCCGAAGCTGGCGCTGCTGCTCGTCGCGGCCGGCTATCTGCTGCTGATGCCCGCGTGGCGCAGCCCGGCCTGGTGGCTGCCCGCGGGCGCCGTGGCCGCCGTGGCCGCGCTGGCGCCGCCGCTGGCCTTCATCGACCTGCCCGAGGGCGGCCGCGTGCTGAGCTACCGCGACGGTGCGATGGCCGCCGTCAGCGTCGTCGAGGACGATGCCGGCGTCGCGCGGCTGCGCATCAACAACCGCCAGCAAGAAGGCAGCAGCGCCACGCTGCATGTGGACGGCCGCCAGGCGCTGCTGCCGCTGTTGCTGCATGGCGACGCGAAGCGGGCCTTGTTCCTTGGCGTGGGCTCCGGCGTCACGTCGGGCGTGGCCGCGCGCGTGCCCGGCCTGCAGGTGGACGCCGTGGAGCTGCTGCCCGAGGTCATCGAGGCGTCGGCGCTGTTCCAGCCCGCGCTGGTGCCGCTCGGCGAGGGCCCCGCGCCGCGCCTCATCGCGGCCGACGCCCGCCGCTTCGTGCGTACCGCACCGCAGCGCTACGACGTCGTCGTGTCCGACAACTTCCACCCCGCCCGCAGCGGCTCAGGCGCGCTCTACACGGTGGAGCACTTCCAGGCCGTGCGCGACCGCCTCGCGCCACGGGGCCTGTTCTGCCAGTGGCTGCCGCTGCACCAGCTGGACATCGCCACGCTGCGCAGCATCACCGCCGCCTTCCTGCTGGCCTTCCCCGACGGCGCCGCGCTGCTGGCCAGCAACAGCCTGGACACGCCCACCGTCGGCCTCGTCGGCCGCGCGGGCGGCACGCGGTTCGCGCCCGGCACTACCCGGCCGCCAATGGCCGCGGCCTTCGGCCTTGCCGACGAGTTCGCCGTGCTGGGTAGCCTCATCGCCGACAGCGCCTCGCTGCACCGCCTGGCCGGCGATGCGCCGCCGAACACCGACGACCGCCCCTGGGTGGCCTACCGCGCGCCGCGCCTCACCTACGCGCCCGACGCCGCGCCACGCGACCGGCTGCTGGCGCTGCTGGGCCAGGTCAGCCTCGATGCCACCACGCTGCTGGCGACACCCGAGCTCGTCCCGCGTGTGAACGCCTACGCACAGGCGCGCCGCGGCTACCTGGACCTGGGCCGGCGCACCACGCCCAGCGCCGACCCCGCCGTCATGCTGGCCCGCGTGGGGCCGCCGCTGCTGGCCGTGCTGCGCCAGAGCCCGGACTTCCAGCCCGCCGCCGAGCCGCTGCGCCGGCTGGCGCAAGCCCTGGCACCGCGCGACCCGGCCGCGGCCCGCGCGCTGCTGGACACGCTGGCGCGCATCCGCCCCGATCTGGCAAGCCTCTGAACGCGTGTCCGGCTGACGTCAGCGGGCCGTGGCAAGCTGTCGGGCTATGCGCTGGGCTTTCATCACCGACATTCACGCCAACCGACAGGCCTTCGAGGCCGTCCTCGCCGACGCCCGTGCCCAGGGGGCGACCCGCATCGCGCTGCTGGGCGACTTCGTCGGCTACGGCGCCGACCCGGCCTGGGTCATGGACCAGGTCATGGCGTTGGCCGCCGACGGCGCCATCGCCATCCAGGGCAACCACGACGAGGCCGTGGCCCACGGCAGCACGCCCGGCATGCACCCGGATGCCCGCGCCGTCATCGACTGGACGCGTGCCCAGCTCAGCGAAGACCAGCTGCGCTTCCTCGCCCGGCTGCCGCTTCAGGCGCACGGCGAGCCCGGCAACTGCCTGTTCGTGCACGCCAACGCGTTCCAGCCCAACGGCTGGGAGTACGTGCAGGGCCGCGCCGAGGCCGTGAAGAGCCTGCACGCCAGCAGCGCCCGCATCCAGGTCTGCGGCCACATGCACGAGCCCATGCTGTACCACCTGTCCGGCACCGGCAAGGCGGGCGACTTCCGGCCGCTGGCCGGCGTGCCCATGCCGCTGCCGGGCCACCGCCAGTGGCTGGCCATTCCCGGCTCCTGCGGGCAGCCGCGTGACGGCAACCCGGCCGCCTGCTACGCGCTGCTGGACCCGGCCAAGAGCGACCTCGACGACGCCCGCATCACCTTCCAGCGCGTGGCCTACGACGTGGAGGCCGCCTGCAACGCGCTGCGCGCCACCGACCTGCCGGCGCCCATCGTGGAACGTCTGGCCCGCCGCCTGACGCTCGGCGAATGAGCACCGCGCCCGCCCCCACCCCGGCGCCGCCGGCCCCGCTGGAGGCCGGCCAGGTGCTGGACGGCTTCCGACTGGAGGAGCGGCTGCACCAGGGCGGCATGGCCAACCTGTGGCGCGTGTCGCGCGTGGACGGTGGCATCGACGACGGCCACGAGCTGCTGATGAAGGTGCCGCGCATCAAGGGCGGTGAAGACCCGGCCACCATCGTCGGCTTCGAGGTCGAGCAGATGTTGATGCCGCAGCTCAGCGGCCCGCATGTGCCGCGCTTCGTCGCCCGCGGCGACTGGACGCGCCAGGCCTTCATCGTCATGGAGCGCATCCCCGGCGACACGCTGCGCCCGCGGCTGGACGACGCGCCGCTGCCGCCCGAGGAGGTGGCCGACATCGGTGCCCGTGTGGCCACCGCGCTGGCCGCGTTGCACCGCCAGCATGTGGTGCACCTGGACGTGAAGCCCAGCAACATCATGTTCCGCCCCGATGGCACCGCCGTGCTGGTGGACTTCGGCCTGAGCCGCCACGAGCAGCTGCCCGACCTGCTGGAAGAAGAGTTCACGCTGCCCATGGGCACGGGGCCCTACATGAGCCCGGAGCAGGTGCAGTTCGTGCGCAGCGACCCGCGCAGCGACCTGTTCGCCTTGGGCGTCATGCTGTACCACCTCGCCACCGGCGAGCGACCGTTCGGCCAGCCGAACTCGGTGCGCGGCCTGCGCCGGCGGCTCTACGTGGAGCCGGTGCCGCCGCGCGCCATCCGGCCCGAGCTGCCGCCGTGGCTGCAGGAGATCATCCTGCGCTGCCTGGAGGTGCGCCCCGAGCGCCGCTACCAGAGCGCCGCGCAGCTGGCGCTGGACCTGCGCGAGCCGGGCGGCGTGGCGCTGACCGCCCGCGCCGAGAAGCTGCAGGCCAGCGGCGTGATGCGGCGGCTCAAGCGCTGGTTCTTCGCGCTGGGCGCCGAGCCGGCGCCGGTGCCGGCCGTGGCCGAGCAGCTGGCGCGCAGCCCCATCATCATGGCCGCCGTCGAGATCGACCGGGGCACGCCCGAGCTGCGCGCGCAGCTGTGCGAGACCGTGCGCCGCATCGTGCAGACCGAGGCCGGCGCGCGGCTGGCCTGCGTGTCGGTCATGAAGATCAACCGCATCGGCCTCGACGAGCTGACCGACCAGCACGGCCAGAGCCTGCATGTGAAGCACCTCATCGCGCTGAAGCACTGGGCCCGGCCGATCAGCAAGGCGCTGGACCTGTCGGACGGCCGGCTGACCTTCCACGTGCTGGAGGCGCCCGACGTAGCCGGCGCGCTGGTGGACTTTGCGCGCCGCAACGGCGTGGACCACATCGTCATGGGCGCGCGCGGCGCGTCGATGACGCGGCGCTACCTGGGCAGCGTGTCGGGCGAGGTGGTGGCGGAGTCGGACTGCACGGTCACCGTCGTGCGCGAGCCGCACACGGGCTAGGGAGAGTCTGCAAACCCCGGCGGCCCACAGGAGTTCTGCAGACCCTCCCTAGGGCCTCAGAGACCCGGGTAGTTCGGGTCGGCGGCCGGCGCCGCGCGCTTCTTGCGGGCCGGCGTGACCTGCGTGTGCACCGTCACCGCATTGCCTGTGGCGGCAATCTGCACCAGCGTCGGCGTGCCGTCCACGAGCTGGTCCGGGTGCCAGATGCGCACGCGCGCCGGGCCTTCGGGCAGGTCTTGCAGCTGGGCCTTGCCATCATCGCCGCCGAGCCGGGCCCAGGGCGTGTCCGCCACGTAGACATGGCCGCGCATGGAGCCATGGATGTGGCAGCCCAGCAGGTAGGCGCCGGGCTGCGACAGCAGCTTGCTGTCCGTGGCCGGCGGCTTGTTGCCGACGCGGCCGGCAAGGCGGAACTGCGTGTTCTGCCCCGGATCGACATAGACGCCGCCCGCGCCCATGACGCCGAGGATGACGTGGTGATCCCAGCTGTCCAGGTTGCTGAAGCTGACTTTCGCGCCCAGCCCGACGACGGTGACGGCCGGCACGGTGACGGTCAGGTCGGCGGCCTGCGCCGTGGCGGCGGCAAGCAGCAGGGAGGCGATCAGGTTGGCGCGCATGGTGGACGGGGTGGCCGGGGTGAAACCAGTGTCTCACCGCTGCCTACACTGGCGAGATGAGTAGCAACCCCTGTCTGAGCTGCGGCGCCTGCTGCGCGAGCTTCCGCGTCGACTTCGACTGCAGCGAGCTGGAGAGCGAGGGCGGCCGCGTGCCCGACGGGCTGGCCGTGCCGTTGACCGGCCGGCTGGTGCGCATGCGCGGCACCGACCATGCACAGCCGCGCTGCGCGGCGCTCAGCGGCACCGTGGGCCAGCGCGCCAGCTGCGGCATCCATGAATGGCGGCCATCGCCGTGCCGGGAATTCGGCGAGCGCGCGCCGCTGGGCATCGGCGACGACGCCTGCGCCCGGGCCCGCGCGCGGCACGGTCTGGCGCCGATCTAGGCGCCGGTCCGCCAGGCCGGGGGCCGGCGGCCGCTACGACCCGATGCGGTTCATCAGCTGCTCGCGCCGGCGCTGCTTCTGCTGCTCCTGTTCCTGCGAACGCAGCTCGTTGAGCCAGGCCAGCTTGGCGCCGTACATCTGGCGGTCGTGCACCGTCGCGCTGTTCTCCAGCGCCTTCGCGATTTCGCCGCGCGCGCCGTTCACGTCGCCCAGGCCGTAGCTGGCCAGGCCCAGCCAGAAGTGGAACTCCGGCACGTAGGCGGCGCGGGCCACCTCCTTGCGGAACAGCGAACGCGCGGTGTCGAATTCGCCGGCCTTCATCGCGGCCACGCCCTCGTCGAAGAACTTGTAGGGCGGCACGGGCTGCACTTGCGCGAGCTGGTTGACGTAGGCCTGCGCCTCCTCGCGCCGGCCCAGGTCGCTGAGCACCAGCACGAGGTTGGACATCGCCTGCACGTTCAGCGGCTCGCGCTCCAGCACCAGCCGCAACGTGTGCTCGGCGGGCCCGTACAGCCCCTTGCGGCGGTACAGCACGGCCAGCGTGTTGTAGGCGGCCAGCCAGCGCGAGTCGGTCAGGATGGCCGCGCGCGCCCACCAGTAGGCGTCGTCCACCTTGTCCTGCAGCAGCGCCTCGGCGGCGCGGTTGTTCTGGAACATCGCGAGGATGGTGCTCTCGTCGATGACGCGGGCACGGTGGCGGCGCACCTGGTCGGGCGGCAGGAAGTCGATGGTCAGCATCTCCGGGTCGCCGTAGACCGTCATGCGCTGCAGCGAAGTCTGGGGCCGGCCCAGGCTGATGTTGACGTGGCCGGCGACGAAGAAGATGCCGTTGTTGCGCGTCCAGTTCTCCTCGAGGTAGACGCTGTTGAAGCGCACCGGCAGCTTCAGGTGGCGGGCGAACGCGGCCGTCATCATGACCAGCGACATGCAGTTGCCGCGCCGCGCGTCGAAGGCCTCGGCCGCGGTGCGGGTGATCTCGCTGTCGTAGTCCAGCTGCAGCCGGCCCTTGGTGTAGAGCGCGTCGATGAGTCCGTCGCGCACGCCCTTGGCGCGGATCTCCTGCGCCATCTCGTTCTCGGCGAACTGCTTCATCGCCGGGCTGAGCCGCAAGGCCTCGTCGGCATCGATGGCGACGCTGGGCGGCCGGAACGCGGTGTCGAGGAAGACATCGGTGCGCGGCGGCGCGGTCGGCTCGACGGCGCAGCCGCTCAGGGTGGCGCCGCCGGCCACGGCCAGCAGCGCGATGAGGGCACGGATCAGCATGGCGGTCTCCTCGCTTGTCCAGGCCGGTCGTCTGCCGGCCATGGAACCAGCTTAGTCCCGCCGCGCCCTCCTGTCTCCAGTCACGCTGCCCAGGTCAAGGCAGGACAAACACCACCGCCGACCGCCCCGGCAGTGTGAAGCGGCCGGTGGCGCTGTCGAAGCTGGCGCCCGTGGCGACGCGCTGGTCGGCGGCGCCGGCGGCCCGGTGCACCGGGTGCAGCTGCAGCGCCTGGCCCACCTCGCCGGGCACGGTCAGCGTCTGCGTGGCCTTGTCGACGTTGAACAGGTAGACGATGCGCTTGAAGCCGGCGCCGGCATAGCCGTTGCCATCCAGCGTGGCGGCCAGCACGACCGGGTTCTGGCCCGAGCCGGTGTTCAGGAACTTCAGGCGCGCCTTGATGTCGTCGGCCGTGCGCAGGCGGAACAGCGTGGAGCTGGCGCGGATCTTCAGCACGTCGCGGAAGGCGTCGCGCATCCACGCGATGTCGCCTGGCGCCGGCTTGATGGCGGCGTTGGCCAGGAAGGGCTTGAGCAGCGCCCAGTCCGCGCCGTTGTCCGCCGCCCGCGGCGCGCCGGTGCCGAAGTAGTTGTCCTGGTAGCTCCAGTCCAGCCGATTGAACCAGTCGCCGCTGTCGTAGCTGTTCTTGTCCAGCGACTTGCTGCGCAGCACGTCGGTGCCGGCGTGGAAGTAAGCCACGCCCTGGCTGAACGCGTTGATCGCGTTGGCCAGCAGCTGCACGCGGGCGCGGTCCTCGCGGCTGGTGGTGGTGGGCAGGCGCAGCGCCAGCATGTCGAACAGCGTCAGGTTGTCGTGGTTCTCCACGTAGTTGACGACCTCGTCGGGCTGCGTGCTCCAGCCGATGCTGTTGCCCAGGCTCTCGGCCGTGACGGTGGCATCCCAGTGCGTCGTGAACGTGTAGCTGCGCAGGCTGCCGGCCAGGCTGGCCTTGAGCTGGTCGCCCAGCCACATCAGGTCGTTCTTGCTGCGCGTGCCGGCCAAGGCATTCGGGTCGTAGAACAGGCCGCTGACGAAGCCCTGGTTGCTGACGAGGGCGCTGCCGCTGTCGCAGCAGCCACCGCCGCGCACGGCGTCGCGGATGATGGGGTTGAAGCTGCCAATGCCCGAGCCGTTCAGGCTGTACAGCGTGGCCTGCACGAAGCGGGCGCCGTCGGTCACCTCGCCGAAGTTCCAGCCCTCGCCGATCAGCTGGATGTCGCGGCCCAGCGCGGTCTTCAGGCGCGACTTCATCGCCTCCATGATTGCGCGCGGCTGGTGGCCCATGATGTCGAAGCGGAAGGAGTCGATCTTGTAGTCGCGCGCCCACTGCAGGACCGAATCGCTCATGAGCTTGCCCATCATCAGGTGCTCGGTGGCGGTGTTGTCGCAGCAGGTGGAGGTCTCGACCTTGCCGGTCGCATTCAGCCGGTGGTAGTAGCCCGGCACGATGCGGTCCAGCACCGACTTCTCGTTCTGGCCCGAGGCCGTGGTGTGGTTGTAGACCACGTCCATGCCCACGCGCAGGCCGGCGTTCTTCAGGCCCATGACCATCTGGCGGAACTCGACGATGCGCTTGGCGCCGTCGGCCGCGTCGGACGCGTAGCTGCCCTCGGGGGCGTTGTAGTGGTAGGGGTCGTAGCCCCAGTTGAAGCAGTCGGTGCCGGCGGTGGCGGACACGGCCGCCTGCTGGGTCTCGGCATCGGCGGCGCCGGCCGGCGCGGGCGTGGTACAGCCGCTCTCCGGCACCGAGGCCAGGTCGAACGTGGGCAGCAGGTGCACGTCGGTCAGGCCGGCGTCGGCCAGCGCCTTCAGATGCTTCATGCCGTTGGAGCCCGTCTCGGTGAAGGCCAGGTACTTGCCGCGGTTGGCGGCGGTCACGGTGGCGTCGTTGGCCGAGAAGTCACGGATGTGCAGCTCGTAGATGGCCATGTCGGTCTGTGCAGCGACCTTGGTGGACGCGGCCAGCGCATCCCAGCCCGCGGGCTTGAGGTTGGCGGCGCCCAGGTCGGCGATGTAGCTGCGCTTGGAGTCGGTCGTCAGGCTGATGGCATAGGGGTCGGTGACGAGGTTGCGCACCACGCCCACGCCGCGCACGAACACCTCGACGGCGAAGCGGTAGTACTTGCCGGACAGGTCGCCCGGCTTGCTGACGCTCCACACGCCGGTGGCGGCGTCGAAGGCCAGCGCGTCGACGGTCCTGGCCTCGCCGGTGCCCGTGTCGTAGGTGAAGACGGTGACCTTCTGCGCCGTCGGCGCCCACAGCTTGAAGGTGGTCTGGCCGCCGGCGACCTTCACGCCCAGGTCGTTGACGTTGGCGGCCGCCGCGTACAGGTCGTCCAGCGCGCCGGGGGTCTGGGCGCTGGTGGCGTTCTGCACGTTGCCGGCGCTGTCTTCCTGCACCAGCAGCAGCTGCTTCTTGTGCAGCTCGCCGAGCTGCGCGAGGTCGGCGTCCTTGACGGCCAGCACGACGCCCGCGCCGATGAACTTGAAGCGCGTGGCCACGGCCGTGGGCACGGCGCCGGTGAAGCGGTCCAGCGTCAGCGCGCCGTCCGCGCCGGCGACCTTGCCATCCTTCACCGCGGTGATCTGCGCCGTCGCCGAGTGGTAGAGCTTGAAGACGCCGCTGCCGTCCACCTGCGGCCACTGCAGCAGCTGCTTGTTCAGCCAGTAGGCCTTGGCATCGGTCGTGGAGACGCTGCGCGTGTCCGGCGCGGCCGGGTAGACCTGCGGGTCGCCCTGCACCAGCCACACCTCGGCCACCTGGCCGCGGATCGTGAACGCCCCGAAGTCCACGCGGATGTTGTCGGCCCGGCCGTCCTTGTTGGCCTGGTTGGGCGACATGCCGTGGACGATGAACTCCAGCGACTTGCGGGCGCTGTTGTCCTTGGGGTTGAGCACCGGGATGTCGAACACCACCTCGCCGGCATTCACCGCGGCGTAGCCGGGCATCTTGTTCAGCGCGACCGGGTTGTTCCAGTCGTCGATGGTGACGCCGGCGGGCACGCGCGCCGTGTCCAGCCCGCTGCCGCCCCACAGATGCAGGCCCCAGCCAGCGAAGTCGCCGTCGAAGCGCTTGTAGTGCACGCGCACGGTCGCCACGTCCGGTGCGGCGCTGCCCAGCGGGTTGGCGGTGTAGGTCGTGCTGTCACCCTCGACGCGCCAGATCTCGTTGACGCCGGCCTTGAGCACCCAGCTCTGGTCGGCACCGCCGTGGTCCTTGGTGTCGCCCTTGTGGAAGAGATAGCCCACCGACCCCGTCTGCGCCGCCAGCGGCACGTTGTAGACCGCGCCGAAGGCGTCGGTGCTGTCGGCGTTGCGGCCGGCGTTCCAGTCCACGGCCGCTGCTGCGCCCCAGTGGTGCAGTTGCCAGCCGCTGTAGTCGCCGGCGGTGCGGCGGTAGTGGACGGTCAGCGTCGTCGTGGCGCCGCCGGTGGGCGCGCTGGCGGCGGGATTGGCAGCCTGGGCGCTCAGCACCTTCTGGAAGGCGGTGTCGTTGCCGACATCCAGCCCCGCGGGCGGCGTGGGCACGGGGTCGGGCGCCGGGGTCGCGCCGCCGCCTCCACCGCCGCCGCAGGCCGTCAGGGCCAGGGCCACGAACAGGGTCCAGATGCTGTGTCTCAGGGATCGCATGGTGTCTCCGGGTGGCGCACGGCTCTCGAGTGCGGCGGCGCCATCACTTTTCTACAAAGAAGCAAAACTACATTTATTGCTTGAATTCAGGAGAATTCGAGCAATGGCCGCGCATTCCCTCACGGCACACCACCAAAGTCCACCGGGATTCCACCAACTTCTGTTTGTAGTTTTACTTCAATAGCATTCGCCAACTTCGAAGGAGACAAGGCCATGGAGACTTGGGCGGTAGCTTTCGCGCGGCGTGCGCGACGGGTGGCCGGCGCGGCGGCGCTGGGCTTGATGGGGCTGCTCTCCGCCTGCGGAGGTGGCGCCGACGCGCTTTCGCC
This sequence comes from Roseateles sp., assembly GCA_041914785.1. Classification (GTDB taxonomy): domain Bacteria; phylum Pseudomonadota; class Gammaproteobacteria; order Burkholderiales; family Burkholderiaceae_C; genus Pelomonas. The sequence goes on along the minus strand of JAYSCT010000044.1, from coordinate 11,639 downwards.
CGAACCCACGCGCAGCGTCAGCGCCGCGGCGGACGAGACCGGCGTGGAGCTGCTGGCCGGCGTGCCGGCCGCGCAGACGCCGCGCGCCCGCATCGCCGCGGCGGCCACGCCCGACGCGCCGGCCACGTCGCTGCGCGTGCACTACCGGCGCGCCGACGGCAACCACGCCGGCTGGCAGATCCACACCTGGAACGCCGCCCAGAGCCCGAACTGGAATGCCGGCTGGAACGCCGCCGGCAGCGACGACTACGGCGTGTACTACGACGTGCCGCTGGCCGCCAGCAGCGGCACCGTCGGCTTCCTGCTGCACAACGGCGACAACAAGGACAACGGCGGCGGCGACCAGAGTTACGTGCTGCAGGCCGGCGCCAACGAGATCTGGCGGCTGCAGAACGACAGCACCAACTACACCAGCAACCCGCTGCTGCTGGCCGCGCCCGACATCAGGACCGTGCGCGTGCACTACAAGCGCTTCGACGGCGGCTACAGCGCCTGGGGCCTGCACCTGTGGAACGGCAGCGGGCTGGACGCCGCCGCGCTGCCCGCCGGCACGGCCATCGACAACTGGGGCCAGCCGGTGCCGCTCAGCGCCATGCCCGGCTACGCAGCCGGCGACGGCGAGGTCGTCTTCGACATCCCGGTGCTGAACCCGCAGGGCGACGCCAACCGCAAGGGGCTGGAGTTCATCATCCACGGCCTGGCCCCCAACCAGAACGACAAGGACGGCCGCGACAACAACATCCGCGTCGAGTACGGCGCGCTGGCCATCCAGAACCAGGTGGGCCACGTCTGGCTCGTGGAGCGCGACGCCACCGTCTACACCGCCACGCCCGACCTGCGCCAGGTGTCCAGCACCGACGCCCGCGCCGTGTGGCTGAACAGGTCGCTGGTGAAGTGGCCGCGCCTGGCCACCAGCGCGCCGGTGCGCCTGTACCACTCGGCCACCGGCCAGATCAGCGTCGCCGCCGGCGCCGCCGTGCAGGGGGCGGACGGCTTCATCACGCTCGACGCCTTCACCGGCAGCGTGCCCGCGGCCGATGCGCTGCGCTTCAAGTACGTCGGCAGCGGCGCCATCTTCAGCGTGCGCAGCGCCGACCTGGCCCGCCTGCCCGCGCTGCACCAGCAGCAGCTCGTGCTCGTGCAGGAAGACGCCGCCGGCAAGGTGCAGAACGCGACGACGGCGCAGATCGCCGGCGCGCTGGACGACCTCTACGCTGCCGCCGCCAACGTGCCCGACCTCGGTGCCGTGGCCAGCAACGGCAACACCCGCTTCAAGCTGTGGGCGCCGACCGCGCAGAACGTGTCGCTGGTGCTGACGCAGGCGCTGGGCAGCTCCGGCCTCACGCGCACCACCACCGAACCCATGGCCCGCGACGCCGCCACCGGCGTGTGGAGCCTCACCAAGCCCGGCCATCTGCAGGGCGCCACCTACCGCTACCAGGTGCAGGTGTTCGTGCGCGGCGTGGGCCTGGTGAAGAACCTCGTCACCGACCCCTACTCGCTGGGCCTGACGCTGGGCGGCCAGCAGAGCGTCGTCATGGACCTGCAGGCGCAGGCCACCAAGCCCATCGGCTGGGACCAGAGCGCCCCGCCCGCCACCGCGCCGTCCGACCTCAGCATCTACGAGCTGCACGTGCGCGACTTCTCCATCAACGACACGACCGTGCCCGCCGCGCAGCGCGGCAAGTACCTGGCCTTCACGCAGCCGCAGTCCAACGGCATGAAGCACCTGAAGGCCCTGGCCGACGCCGGCCTGACCGACGTGCACCTGCTGCCGGTGTTCGACATCGCCAGCGTCAACGAGAAGGGCTGCACGACGCCCTCGCCCGCCGGCGCACCGGACAGCGACGCGCAGCAGGCCACGGTCGCCGCCACCGCCGGCACCGACTGCTTCAACTGGGGCTACGACCCGCACCACTTCACGACGCCCGACGGCAGCTACGCCAGCAACGCGGCCGACCCGCTGGCCCGCGTCGTCGAGTTCCGCCGCATGGTGCAGGCGCTGAACGCGGCCGGCCTGCGCGTGGGCATGGACGTGGTGTTCAACCACACCACGTCGTCGGGCCAGAACGCCACGTCGGTGCTCGACAAGGTCGTGCCGGGCTACTACTTCCGCTACAACGCGACGGGCGGCATCGAGCGCTCCACCTGCTGCGAGAACACCGCGGCCGAGAACCTGATGATGGCCAAGCTGATGATCGATTCGGCCGTCACCTGGGTGCGCGACTACCGCATCAGCTCGCTGCGCTTCGACATCATGGGCCACCACCCACGCTCGGTCATCGAGGCGCTGAAGGCCCGCGTAGAGGCCGCCGCCGGCCGCCAGGTGCAGATCGTCGGCGAGGGCTGGAACTTCGGCGAGGTCGCCAACGGCGCCCGCTTCGTGCAGGCCGAGATGCTGAGCCTGAACGGCTCCGGCATCGGCAGCTTCAACCCGCTGATCCGCGACGCGGTGCGCGGCGGCGGCTGCTGCGACAGCGGCAACGCCGTCGTCGCCAACCAGGGCTACGTCAACGGCTTCTTCTACGACCCCAACGCCGCCGCCAGTGGCCAGACCCGGGGCGAGCTGATGTGGCAGGCCGACCGGATCAAGGCGTCGCTGGCCGGCTCCATCCGCAGCTTCCAGATGCAGACGAGCTGGGACGCGACGCTGCGGCTGGACCAGATCGACGTCGGCGGCATCCCCGCCGGCTGGGTGCTGGAGCCCGGCGAGGTCGTCAACTACGTGGAGAACCACGACAACCTGACGCTGTTCGACAACAACGCCTTCCGCCTGCCCACCGGCACCAGCAAGGAAGACCGCGCCCGCGTGCAGATCCTGGCCAACGCCATCAATGCGTTCAGCCAGGGCGTGGCCTACTTCCACGCCGGCACCGACACGCTGCGCAGCAAGAGCCTGGACCGCAACAGCTACGACAGTGGCGACTGGTTCAACCGCCTCGACTGGAGCTACCAGGACAACAACTTCGGCGTCGGCCTGCCGCCGTCGCGCGACAACGCCGACAACTGGGCGCTGGCCCGCCCGCTGCTGGCCAACCCGCTGATCAAGCCGCACGCCAACGACATCGCGTGGACCCGCGACGCCTTCCGCGACTTGCTGAAGATCCGCAAGAGCACGACGCTGCTGCGGCTGCGCACCGCCGAGGACATCAAGGCGCGGCTGACGTTCCTGAACACCGGCTCGGCGCAGGAGCCCACCGTGCTGGTGGGCCGTGTGAACGGTGTGGGCTACCCCGGCGCCAACTTCGATGAGCTGGTCTACCTCGTCAACGTCGACAAGACCGCCAAGACGCTGACGCTGCCCACGCTGGCCGACCATGCGCTGGAACTGCACCCGGCACACACGGCCGACCAGCGCGCCCGCGCCGCCACCTTCGACCGCGCGACCGGCACCGTCAACGTGCCGGCCCGCACGGCCGTCGTCTTCGTCGCCCGCCCTGCCGCCGCCAACTGAGAACTCCCACCATGAACAAGCCACTTCACCGCCTGGCCGCCACGGCCGCCCTCGCCTGCGCCGGGCTGCTGACCGGCACTTCCACCCACGCGGCCGACGTCGCCGTGGACGTGACCGGCATCCGCAGCGTCGAACAGATCGGCGATCCCGCCAACACGGTGCTGTTCGTCAACATCGGCGCGAACGCGCTGGTGACGTGGCTGAGCTGGAACGTCACGCTGCAGGCGTTCGCGCCCAGCAGCGTCGATGAAATGCAGGTCAGCCTGGGCAGCGGCGCCAGCCAGCTGGACATCCCGCTGACGGCATTCAGCAGCTTCACTGGCACGGCCTACACCGGCACGCTGGACCTGACAGGCCTGGGCGTCGCCGCCGGCGCGGACGGCCAACTGCGCCTCGAGTTCAGCGAGACCTTCAAGGACCGTGTCGGCGAGCCCGATGGGCAGTGGCTGTCGGGCCAACTGACGCTGGGCGTCAGCCCGGTGCCGGAGCCGGCCAGCGCGCTGCTGGCGGTGGCCGGGCTGGCCCTGCTGGCGGGAGCACGCGGGCGCCGCGCCCTCTGAGCATCAGCCGGTCCACCGCCCCTGTCAGGGTGGCGGTGTGTGACACACCGCTTCGATGTTGTGCCCGTCCGGGTCGAGGACGAATGCCGCGTAGTAGTGAGCGTGGTACTTCGGGCGAAGCCCAGGGGCGCCGTGATCCTTGCCGCCTGCGGCCAGCGCTGCGTTGTAGAAGGCATCGACTTCTTGTCGAGTGGCTGCGACAAAGGCGATGTGCATCGGAGCCGGCGTGCCCCGCGCCTGGAACAGGCACAGCGAGGCGTTGTTGCGGCCGCATATCTCGATGCCATAGGAGGGATCCCCCTCGCCTCCCGCGGTCACACCAAGCGGCGCCAGAGCCTTCAGGTAGAACGCCTTGCTGGCTGCATAGTTGCTGACGCCAAACTTCACGTGATCAAACATGGGGGACGGTCGTAGACGCGGGCGATTGCGAGGCCCGACGAATGAATGGGACTTGCCCGCCCGAATCAGCAGCGAGCCACAGGGAGCTGACATGGCGGCATGGGCAGCCCCTCCTCCACGCCACCGGAAGGAGAAGCCATGACCATTCTGTGCGTGGACCTGGATCTCGCCAACAGCGTGTTTGCCCGGCAAGGCGTCACGAGGCCGGCAAGACCGCGTCGGTGCGGCCGGCCGTGACGCGAGACCCGCTGCACGAGCTGCACCGACAGCCCGCCGCCGGGCGTCATCGGTCTTGAGGCTTGATCCAGCGCCCATCACCGGGCGCGGCTGCGCCAGGCCTTCGCCCACACCGTGCGGGTGCGGCGGCGGCAGGCCCGCGCGGCGCGACCGCAGGGTGGCGTTCACTGCCGCACGAACACCACCGCACTGCGCGCCGGCACCTCGAAACGGCCGGCCGCAAACCGCGCCTCGCGCTTCACCCGGTCGTCTGCACCATCTCGCTGAACCGGGTGCAGCACCCACTTCGCACCAGCCTCCTCGGGCAGCGCCAGCACCTGCGTCGTCGGCGCCACGTTGATCAGCGTCATCACGGCCTGGGGCCCACCCAAGCCGCGACCGTCGATGCGCGTGGCCACCAGCACCGGGTTCTGCCCCGGGCCGCTGCCGGGGAAGCTGACACGCCTGCCCACCTCCGCCGCGCTGCGCAGCCGCAGCGCCGGCGTCGTCGCGCGGATCTTCAGCAGGTCGCGGAACACGTCGCGCGCCCAGGCGATGTCGGCCGGCGACGGCGCGATGGCGTCGCGCATCGCCAGCCGTTCGCGCGCCAGCGCCCAGTCGCGGCCGTCGGCACCGAAGTTGTCCTGCTTGGGCGGCAGGCCGGTGCCGAAGTGGTTGGCCTGGTAACTCCAGTCCAGCCGGTTGAACCAGTCGCCGCTGTCGTAGCTGTTGCGGTCCAGGCTCTTGCTGCGCAGGATGTCCTGCCCCGCGTGGAAATAGGCCACGCCCTGGCTGAAGGCCACCAGCGCGGCACCCAGCATCTGCACGCGGGCGCGGTCCTCGCGGCTCGTAGCCAGCGGCAGCTTCAGCGTGTTGACGTCGAACAGCGTCTGGTTGTCGTGGTTCTCCACGTAGTTGACGACCTCGCCGGGCTCGCTGGCGAAGCCGGCCGGCTGGTCGCCGCCGTAGGGCATGGCGTCCAGGCGCTTGGTGGCGCCGCGCCAGGTCGTCAGCTCGACGCTGCGCAGCGAGCCGGCCAGGCCCACGCGGATCATGTCGGCCGCATCCAGCAGCGTCTCGGGCTTCGCCGGCGCGGCCGCCGCCAGCGCGTTGGGCGCGTAGACCAGGCCGTTGAGCCAGCCCTGGTTGCGCACGCTGGCGTCTCCGCCCTCGCCCGCGCCGCCGCCGCGGGCCGCGTCGCGCATGCGGTCGCTGAACGCGCCGATGCCGCTGCCGTTCAGGCTCAGCTGCGAGGCCTGCACGAAGCGCGCGCCGTTGGCCACCTCGCCGAAGTTCCAGCCCTCGCCCAGCAGCTGCACCGGGCGGCCGGCCTCGGCGTCCACGCGCCGCTGCAGCCGCTCCATGGCCTCGCGCGGCTGGTGGCCCATGAGGTCGAAGCGCATCGAGTCGATGCGGTACTCGCGCACCCACAGCGCCGCCGAGTCGATCATCAGCTTGGCCATCATGCGGTGCTCGGTGGCCGTGTTGTCGCAGCAGGTGGAGCGCTCGATGTCGCCGGTGGCGCTGAGCCGGTGGTAGTAGCCGGGCACGAGGCGGTCCAGCACCGACTTCGGCGCCTGGCCGGCCGCGGCCATGTGGTTGTAGACCATGTCCATGCCCACGCGCAGCCCGGCCGCGTGCAGCGCCATCACCATCGCGCGGAACTCGACGACGCGCCGCAGCGGGTCGGTCGCGTAGCTGCCCTCCGGCGCATTGAAGTGCCAGGGGTCGTAGCCCCAGTTGAAGCAGTCGTCGGCGGCGTGTGCCATCACGGCGGCCTGCTGCGCGTCGCTGTCGGGCGCGGCATCGGGCACCACGGGCATCTTGCAGCCGCGCTCGGGAACGCTGGCGAGGTCAAACACGGGCAGCAGGTGCACGTCCGTCAGGCCGGCCTTCGCGAGCGCCTTCAGGTGCCGCATGCCCTGGGACTGCGCCTCGGTGAAGGCCAGGTACTTGCCGCGCCACGCGGGGCGCACGCTCGCGTCGGTGAGCGAGAAGTCGCGCACGTGCAGCTCGTAGATGAGCTGGTCGGTCGCGGCCTTCACGCGGCCGGGCGCACGGGCCTTGTCCCAGCCGGTCGGCTTCAGCGCGGGCGACGCGAGGTTGGCGACGATGCTGCGCTGCGAGTCCGCCGTCAGCGCCACCGAATACGGGTCGGTGACGAGGTTGCGCTGCAACCCGTGCGTGGGCGTGACGACGTCCACCAGGTAGCGGTAGGCCTGGCCGCCCAGGTCGCCGGGCAGCGCGGCGCGCCAGACGCCGGTGGTCGCATCGAACGTCATCGCATCCACGGCCGCCGCGGGCGCTTCCGGGCCGGCGTAGCGGCACAGCTGCACCCGCTGTGCGGTGGGCGCCCAGACGGCGAAGGTGGTGCGCGCCTTCGCCGGGTGCGCGCCGAGGTCGGCCACGCGCTCGGCGGCGGCGTAGAGGTCATCCAGCGCGCCGGGCAGCTGCACGCCGGTGGCGGCGATGACGCGGCCATCCGCCGCCTCGTGCACCAGCAGCAGCTGCGAGCGCAGCAGCGCCGCGACGTCGGCCCCGGCGGCGTCGAAGCGCGGCCCGTCGCCGATGAAGCGGAATCGCGCGGGCAACGGCGCCGCACTCGGCCGCAGCGCGACAGCGCCGTCGCTGCCTGCCACCGCCTCGCCCGGCAGCGCCCGCAGCCCGGCCGCGCGGGCGTGGTGCAGCCGCACCCGCTCGCCGGGCTGCAGCACCAGCCCCGGCCACTGCAGCGTGCGCGCATCCAGCCAGTAGGCCTGCGCTGCCGGGCGGGCGGCCGGCGCCGGCTGCGGCACCGGCGCGTCGCAGTCCGCCAGCTCAGCCGCCCGGGCGCCCCCCGCCAGCAAGGCCAGAACCAACACCAGGGGTGCAGCATGCATCGCCATGAAGTCTCCTTTGTTCTGCGCAAATAGTAGCAAAACTACATCATCGAAAATCCGACTGGCACCGATGCGGCTTGGGCTTATATGCTTCAGCCGTGGAGACAAAGTAGTTTGAATACATGAACACCTTGAAGCTGCTGACCAGCTTGATGCTGGCCGCCTCGACGCTGGCGCCTGCCGCGCCGCTGGACACCCGCCCCGTTCCTGCCCAGCCCCGCGCCAGCACGCTGCCGCCGCACTGGCAGCACGGCGTGTTCATGGAAATCTTCGTGCGCGGCTACCAGGACAGCAACGGCGATGGCATCGGCGACCTGAAGGGCCTGACGAGCCGGCTGGACTACCTGAAGCGGCTGGGCATCAGCGGGCTGTGGCTGATGCCCATCACCGCCAGCGCCGACCACGACCACGGCTACGCCACCACCGACTACCGCGGCATCGAGCCGCAGTACGGCACGCTGGCCGACTTCGACGAGCTCATCCGCGAGGCGCACAAGCGCGGCATCGGCATCGTGATGGACTACGTCATCAACCATGCCTCGCACGAGTTCCCGCCCTTCCAGGCCGCGGCCGAGGACCGCGCCAGCCCGTGGCGCAGCTGGTTCGTCTGGAACCCCGACCCCGGCCCCGGCTGGGACATCTGGGGCAAGGTGCCCTGGTACGACGCCAGCACCCAGCCCTGGACCTTCACCGGCGCATTGAAGGACATGCCGCCGCTCAAGCCCGGCTCGCCGGACATCTACTTCGGCACCTTCGGCCCGCAGATGCCGGACTTCAACATGCGCAACCCCGACGTGGTGGCCTACCACGAGGACTCGCTGCGCTTCTGGCTGAACCGCGGGCTGGACGGCTACCGGCTGGACGCCGTGCCGCACTTCATCGAGAACAGCGCCAAGGACTGGAACGACCAGCCCGAAAGCCGCGCGCTGACCAAGCGCTTCCAGGACCTCATCAAGAGCTACCCCGGCCGCTACGTCGTCTGCGAGGCCACGGCCGAGCCCATCGCCTACGGCAAGCCCGAGCTGTGCGGCGGCGCGTTCGCGTTCAACCAGAACTACGAGATCGTCAAGGCCGCCAAGGGGGAGCCGGCGGCCGTGCAGAAGATGGCCGACTACTACCGCACGATGGCGCCGACGATGGCCACCTTCCTGCACAACCACGACATCTTCACCGGCCGCCGGCTGTGGGAGCAGTTACACGGCGACGAGGCCCGCTACCGCCTGGCCGCCGCCAGCTACCTGCTGCTGCCGGGCACGCCGTTCGTCTACTACGGCGAGGAGATCGGGCTGGCCGGCGTCGACGGCAAGAACGCCGATGACGACGCGCCGCTGCGTGCGCCGATGAGCTGGACACCCGCCGGCGGCTTCAGCACCAGCAGCCAGCCCTACCGACCGCTGTCGCTGAACCGCAGCCGGCACAACGCCGAGAGCCAGCAGCGCGACCCCGGCTCGCTGTTCCACTTCTACCGCGAGCTCATCGCGCTGCGCCGCGCATCGCCCGCGCTGACCATGGGCCACTACGAGGCGGATCGCGTCGACGGCCTGGTGTGGCGCTTCGAGCGTGTGCGCGGCAAGGAGCGCGTGCTCGTCGCCATCAACTACGGCGACACGCCCGCCACGCTGGACCTGCCGGCCCGCGCCCGCCCGCTGCTCCCCAAGACGGCCGCCCCGCGCGCGACGCTGCCGCCGCTGTCCGTGCGCGTCTACCAGCTGGAAGCGCCATGAAACCCCTGATCACCCTAGCCACCACCCTGCTGATGAGCCTGAGCACCGCGGCCGCCCCCGGCCAACCCACCGCCGCCCCCCGAGTCGAGCCGCCCAACTGGTGGGTGGGCATGCGCGACACGTCGCTGCAGCTGATGATCCACGGCACCGGCATCGCCGATGCGCAACCCGCGCTGGCACCCTACCCCGGCATCACGCTTCAACGCAGCCACCGCGCCACCAGCCCCAACTACCTGTTCGTCGACCTCGACGTCGCGCCCACCGCCCAGCCCGGCGAGCTGACGCTGACCGTGGCCGGCCGCACGCTGCGCTACCCGCTGCTGGCGCGCGCGCACGGCTCGGCCGAGCGCCAGGGCTTCGGGCCCAAGGACGCCATCTACCTCGTCGTGCCCGACCGCTTCTCGCAGGGCGCCAAGCTCGGGCAGGCCGGCATGCTGGAAGGCACCGACCGCGCCGACCCGGGCGGCCGCCACGGCGGCGACCTGGCCGGCATGCGCAAGCACCTGGGCTACATCGCCGGCCTGGGCTTCACGCAGGTGTGGCCCACGCCGCTGGTGGAGAACAACAGCACCAAGTACAGCTACCACGGCTACGCGGCGACCGACTTCTACAAGATCGACCCGCGCTTCGGCAGCAACGACGACTTCGGCGCCTTCGTCGCCGAGGCCCGCGCGCAGGGCGTGGGCGTCATCCAGGACATCGTGCTCAACCACATCGGCGCCGGCCACTGGTGGATGGCCGACCTGCCGGCGCCGGACTGGGTCAATCAGTGGCCGGCGTACACAGAGACGCACCACGCCCGCATGACGCTGCAGGACCCGTACGCGTCGGCGAGCGACCGCAAGCGCTTCACCGACGGCTGGTTCGTGCCCGGCATGCCCGACCTGAACCAGCGCCGCCCCGAGCTGGCGACCTACCTGACGCAGATGACGCTGTGGTGGATCGAGCGATACGGCCTGTCGGGCATCCGCACCGACACCTGGTCCTACTCCGACCGCGACTTCCTGACGCGCTGGTCCGCCCGCGTCATGCAGGAGTACCCGCGGCTGAACATCGTCGGCGAGGAATGGAGCCCGCACCCGGCCGTCGTGTCCTACTGGCAGCGCGGCAAGAAGAACCACGACGGCTACGTGTCCCACGCGCCCAGCATGATGGACTTCCCGATGCAGTCCAACCTGCTGGCCGCGCTGCTGGAGGACGACGGCGCGCACACCGGCCTGACCAAGCTGTACGAAGGCCTGGCGCACGACTTCGTCTATCCCGACCCGGCCAACCTCGTGCTGTTCGACGGCAACCACGACACGCCGCGCATCCACTCGCTGCTGCGGCACGACGTGGGCCTCACGAAGATCGCCCTGGCCTACCTGGCCACCACGCGCCGCATCCCGCAGCTGTTCTACGGCAGCGAACTGCTGATGCGGAGCCCCACCGAACGCGACGACGGCCGCGTGCGCAGCGACATGCCTGGCGGCTGGGCGGGCGACAGCGTCAACGCCTTCACCGGTGCCGGCCTCACGGCCGAGCAGCGCGACATGCTGGACTGGACGCGCCGGCTGTTCACGTGGCGCAAGGGCGCGACCGTCATCCACGACGGCGCGCTGATGCAGTACGCGCCGCTGGAGGGCGTGTACGTGTTCTTCCGCTTCGATGCGAAGCGCACGGTCATGGTGGTGCTGAACAAGAACGCCCGGGCGGTGGACCTGCCGCTGGGCCGCTTCGCGGAACGCGTGTCAGCGGGGCAGAAGGCGCGGGATGTGCTGAGCGGCGCGACGACGACGCTGGGCAGCAGCATCAAGGTGCCGGCCCGCGGGCCGCTGATCCTGGAGATCGAGCGCTGAAGGGGGCTGCGGTGGCTGGGGCGATCCAGGTGCGGACGCGCCGGTCAACGTTGGAGTTAAGGGCGCACCGGTACGGTGTCGCCCCTTGAACGAATTGTTAGGTTACCCAACTTGCCCTTCTGTTTGGATGACATGGCAATACATTGGGGTGCCAAGGCGCCAGCCTTGATGCCAACTCCAGACATTGACAGTGTTAGGTGATGGAGCGAGAACAATCTGCGAGTTTCCATTAGCGACCGAGAAAAGGAAATTCTCATCTTCTTGGGATAAATCCCCTCCATCTTGATGCGGGAGCATTCCAATGGCTTTGGATAAGGCCTCTTCTTGCGTACTTGTGCGAACCTGGAAAACCCAATTATCCATAGCTGTATCAATGGTTATGGTGAATAGCGGCATAGAGAAACCTAACGTTCGAGCTAACCCCGACCGCGGAGGCAGGCGGCGTAAGGCTGGTACGCGATGATGCACCGCGTGCCGCGGACCAGCCTTACGCTGCCTGCCGTAGCGGGTCGGGGGTTGAGCGAATACGAAGGGACTTCCCACCTTCTGGCAAACGGCGTCGAGGCGCC
>JAYSCT010000043.1:0-33601 GCA_041914785.1 Roseateles sp. | reverse complement strand
ATCTGTACCGATCACTGGGCGGCAACCGTCAAGGTGTGTTCACCGCCCGCTTACGGCGCTGCAGACCGGCCTGGGCGTCAGCGTGTCGCTGGCGCAGGCCACCGTCGCGGTCTACCTCGCCGGCCTGGCGGGCGCGCAGTTGCTGTGGGGCGAGCTGCTGAACCGCCTCGGCCCGCGCCGCAGCCTGCAGATCGGCCTGGCGCTGCTGGCCATCACCAGCCTGGGCTGCGCGCTGGCGCCGGGCATCGAGTCGTTGCTGGTGCTGCGCCTGCTGCAGGGCGTGGCCGCGGCGGCGGCCACCGTCGTGGCGCCCACGGTCGTGCGCGCCACGCTGGGCGATGCCGACGTCGTGCGCGGCATCGCCGCCATCTCCATGGTCGAGGCCATCGTGCCGGCGGCCGGGCCGGTGCTGGGCGTGCTGCTGCTGCAGGTGACGGACTGGCGCGGCACCTTCTGGGTGCTGGCGGCGCTGTCGCTGCTGGTGCTGCCGTGGGTCGTCCGGATCGCGCCGCGCCGGCTGCCTGGCCTGGACCTGGCCCATGACGCCAGCTACGCGGGCATCCTGCGCAATCGCCACTACGTGCGGCTGGCGCTGTCGCACGCGCTGTGCATCGGCGCGCTGCTGACCTTCCTGGCCAGCGCCCCGCAGCTGTTGCAGCACACGCTGGGCCTGGGTGGCAACGCGTTTGCGCTGCTGCAGGTGCTGGGCGTCGGGTCGTTCATGCTGGGCGCGTCGCAGTCCGGCCGGGTGGCCAAGCGGCTGGGCCATGCGCGCGCGGTGAGGCTGGGCAGCACGGTGCAGGTGGTGGCCTGCGCGCTGGCGCTGCTGACCGCGTGGGCCTCGGGGCCGCCGCCCTATGCCGTCGTGGCGGCCTACTGGATGTGCTTCTGCGGCGCGCTGGCCATCCGCGGGCCGGCCACGTTTGTCGACGCGCTGACCGTGCCGCCCGCGCAGATGGGCCGCGCGACGGCGCTGCTGGTGCTGGCGTTGCTGGCGGCCGGCGCGTTGGGCACGCAGATCGTCGCGCCCTTCCTCGGCGGCGCGGACAGCGCGGTGCCGGTGTTCTGCGGCGTGCTGGTGCAACTGCTCGCCAGCGCGGCGCTGGTGTGGCGCTACCCGGTGCTGCCGGTCAAGGCCTGAGGTCCAGGTCCAGCGCGCGGAAGGCGCGCTTGCCCTTGTCCGCGTCCTTGCAGGCCTTCTTGCCGACCATCACGCCGCCGTCGTCGCTGAGCAGCGTGACCCGCCCGTCGGGCCAGGCGAACAGCGCCTCGGGGCGCAGCGAGCCCAGGTCGGCCTTCACGGGCGTGGGCGTGTCGCCGGCCTGGCCGCTCCAGCGGAACACTGCGAACGTGCCGTCGTCGGCCGGCGGGCCGGCGGCAATCAGGTAGGCGTTGCCGACGCGCTCGATGGAGCGCACGCCGCGGCCGCCCAGGTCCAGCCGGATGACGGCGCCGAACCGCGCCGGCCCGCGCCCGTCGACCAGCTCAGCCGGGTTCAGCAGCGGGATCAGCAGCGCCCGGCCCTGCGGGATCGGGTTGCGCAGCCCGATGAGCAGGCTGCCGTCGGCCGCGGTGGCCAGGCCCTCGATGTTGAAGCCGCCGTCCGCCTCGGCGGCCCGCGCGGCGGCCTCCGCGAGCTTCAGCGGGGCCAGCGACGGCGCAGCCAGCAGGTCGTCCAGCAGCCGGGTGTAGGGCTTGCCGGCCGGTGCCACCGTGTTGCCGCGGATGTCGGTGGCGAAGAAGCGGTGGCGGTCCTCGCGCAGCTCGCCGCGGCTGTTGCGGGCATGCGAGCTGATCCAGTAGATGCGGTCGCCGCGCTGCGCGGCGCCTTCGAGGTCGGACTCCTTCTTCGCATCGAGGAACTTGTCCAGGTCCACCTCGCCGACGCGCTTGGCGTTGCCGTGCCGGTAGACGGTGAGCCGGTTGTGCTCGTCATCGGCGACGATGAAATGGCGCTCGTCCAGCGCCACGGCGGCGGAGGCGTCGCACAGGCCGTCGTAACGCGCCGGCGCGGCCTGCGCCGTGGCCGCGCCGGCCGCCACGAGCAGCAGCGCGGCCAGCGGCTTCACAGCGGTTCGGTCCGTGCCAGCAGCCAGGCCAGCGCCGGGCCGCTCACCAGCGGCTGCAGGCGTTCGCGCACGGTGGCGTGGTAGCCGTTCAGCCACGCGATCTCGTCGGCACGCATGAGGCTGCGGTCGATGCAGTCGGTGGCGATGGGGCACAGCGTCAGCGTCTCGAATTCGAGCATCTCGCCGAAGGCGTTGTTCTCCGGCGTGTCGACGGCGACGTTGAGCACCAGGTTCTCGATGCGCACGCCCCACTGGCCCGGCCGGTACAGGCCCGGCTCGATGGACGTGATCATGCCGGGCTCCATGGCCATGGCCGGTTCGGGGATGGCCTTGCTGATGCTCTGCGGGCCTTCGTGCACGTTCATGAAGTAGCCCACGCCGTGGCCGGTGCCGTGGCCGTAGTCCAGGCCATGCTCCCACAGCGGCGCGCGGGCGATTGAATCCAGCATCGGGCTCAGCGTGCCGCGCGGGAAGCGGGTGCGCGACAGCGCGATGGTGCCCTTGAGCACCAGCGTGTAGTCGCGCTTCTGCGCGGCGCTGACGCTGCCGATGGGCCACACGCGCGTGATGTCCGTCGTGCCGCCGAGGTACTGGCCGCCGGAGTCGATCAGCAGCAGGCCGTCGCCGTCGATGAACGCGAACGACTCGGGCAGCGCGCGGTAGTGCGGCAGGGCGCCGTTGGCCTGCCAGCCGGCGATGGTGCTGAAGCTCAGGCCGACAAAGCCCTTGCGCTGGCGGCGCCGGGCCGACAGCTTCGCGTCGACATCCAGCTCGCTCCAGCGCTCGCCGCGCGCCAGCGACGCCTCGAACTCGGCATAGAACTCGCACATCGCCGCGCCGTCCTCGGCCATGGCGTCGCGGATGAACACCGCCTCGGCCGGCGTCTTGCGGCTCTTCAGCAGCGTGCTGGGGTTGATCTGCTCGACGACCTTGACGCCCGCCGCCACGGCCTCACGCAGGCCCAGCGTCACGCGGCGCGGGTCCACCAGCAGCGTGGCGTCGGCGGGCAGCGCGGCCAGCGCCGGGCGCGCCGCGTCGTAGGGGGCGAGCTGGATGCCGTCGGCGGCGAGCCGCGCGGCCACGTCGGCCGGCACCTTGCCGTCGGCAATGAAGAGGTGGCCGCCGGCTGCATCGAGCAGCAGGTGGGCGATGAAGACGGGGTTGCACTCCACGTCGCTGCCGCGCAGGTTCAGCAGCCAGGCCACGTCGTCGACGGTGGACACGAGGTGGTGCGTCGCGCCGATGCCGGCCATCGCGGTGCGCACGCGGGCCAGCTTGTCGGCGCGGCTGACGGCGGCCTGCGGTGGCAGGTGTTCGTAGACGGGCTCGGTGGGCAGGCCGGGGCGGTCGTCCCAGGCGGCCTGCACGAGGTCGACGTCGGTGCGCAGCGTGATGCCCTTGCGCGACAGGCCCGCACGCAGCGCGTTGGCCAGCGCCAGGCCCAGCACCTGGCCGTCCACGGCCAGCACTTCGCCGGGTTGCAGCTGGCTGGCAATCCAGTCGATGTAGATCGTCGACGCGCCGGAGGCCATCTTCTCCAGCGTGATGCCGCTGCCGGCCAGCTGCGCCTCGGCCTGGGCCCAGTAGCGGCTGTCGGCAAACAGCGCGGCGCGGTCGCGCGTGACGACCAGGCTGCCCACCGAGCCGGTGAAGCCCGACAGCCACTCGCGGCCCTGCCAGCGGCCGGGCAGGTATTCGGAGAGATGCGGGTCGGCAGAGGGCACCAGCACGGCATGCGCGCCGGCGGCGGTCAGGGCGTCGCGCAGGCGCTCGATGCGCAGGCGGGTCTCGGAGGTGCGGGTGTCCATGGTGTGAGGACCTCGGTGTGGGGCCGCGCGCCGGGTAGGCCTGGGCCGTGAAAGAGTGGGCGGAATTGTAGGAGCCGAGGCGGCGGCTACTTGTCCAGCAGGTCGATCTCGTCGCCGGCCTTGCCGGAGCGCAGGCGGTCCAGGTGCAGGCGCACCAGCGGATCCTGCGGCCGTGCGCTGGCCAGGGCGTCGAATGCGGCCAGCGCCTGGTCGCTGCCGGCGCTCATCAGATCGAAAGCCTGCTGGTAGTCGGCGTCGGCGCCCTGTGGCAGCGGCTCGTAGGCCATCAGGTAGCTGCTGCGCCCGGCGAGCCGCAGCCGGCCGATGGGGCGCGCGGGCATGCCGGGGCAGCCGGCCAGCGTCGCGTCCGACACGCAGATCAGCGTGCCCAGGTGCTTGTTGGCGCTCTCCAGCCGCGCGGCGGTGTTGACCGGATCGCCGAGCGCGCGGTAGTCAAAGATGGCCTCGCCGCCGAAATTGCCCACCGTGACCTCGCCGGTGTGCACGCCGATGCGTGTCTCGGAGAAAGCGATGCCCCGGCTTGCCAGCTCGTCGACATAGCGGCGCGAGAACGCGTGCATCGCGAGCGCGCAGCGCAAGGCGCGCTGTTCGTGGTCGGCCTGCTGCACGGGCGCCGAGAACATGATGGCCACGGCGTCGCCGACGATGCGGTCCAGCGTGCCGTCGTGTTCGAAGGCGATGGCGATCATGCGGTCCAGATAGCCGTTCACCAGGCCCACCGCCACGGCCGGGTCCATGGCCTCCATCAGCCGCGTGAAGCCGGCGAGGTCGGTGAACACGAAGCTGCAGCGCTGGCGCCGGCCTTCCAGCACCAGGGCGTCGGGGTGCGCGATCAGGTAGTCGACCAGGTTGGGCGACACATAGCGCGAGAAGGTCTGCTTCATCCAGCGCTGCCGGCGTTCACTCTGCAGATGGCGCATCACCGTGGCGGGAATGAACACCAGCGCCATGCCGAGCAGGGGCGAGACCGGATCGACCAGCACCTGCGCGTGCACGAACGCCAGCCAGGCCGCGCAACCTGTTGCGCCGGACAGCGCCGCAAAGCCTGCCGATGACAGCGCGGCGCTGCGCGTCATCGCCAACACGGCCACCAGCGCACCGCCCAGCAGCAGGGCCAGCCGTTCCACCGCGGGCGCCCAGCCCGGCCGGCTGAGGTGCTGGCCGGTGAGCACCTGCTCGAGCGCCTGGGCGTGCACCTCGACGCCGGGGAGGGTGCCGCCCAGCGGGCCGAAGCGCAGGTCCATGAGGCCCTGCGCCGAGGTGCCGACCAGCACGACGCTGCCCCTCAGCGTGCCGGCCGGCAGGCTGCCGTCGAGCACCTGCCACGCGGGGACGTAGCGCCGCGCCTGCGGCCGGCTGTAGTGCACCCAGAACGAGCCGCTGGCGTCGGTGGCGATGACGCGGTTGCCGATGCGCACGTCGATGACGCCGCCGTGGTCGCCCTCGCTGCGCACCGTGTAGTGACCCACCCCTTCGGCCAGCCGCAGCGCCTCGGCGGTGAGCGAGGGCACCAGCCGGCCGTCCAGGCTCAGCAGCAGCGGCACCTGGCGGACGATGCCGTCGACGTCGGGCAGGAAGGTCATGGCGCCTTGGCCGGCAGCGGCGGCCTGCAGGTCCGGCAGGTTGGTGACGGCGGCGGCGAAGCCGGGCAGGAAAGGCACCGGGTCGCCGCCCATCGCGAAGTAGCCGGCCTTCAGCGTCAGGCCGTCGTCGTCGGGGTCGGCGCCGGGCGCTTGCTGCGGCGTCATGCCGAAGCCCAGCACGACGCGGCCTTGCGCCAGCGTGCGCGCGAGTTGCGCGTCGCCATCGCGTGCGGCGCTGCCGTCGCGTTCCGCGAACAGGATGTCCACCGCCACCGCGGCGGGTTGCTGCCTGCCGATCTCGGCCAGCAGCCGCGCCATCTGCTCGCGCGACCACGGCCACTGGCCCACGCGACGCAGGCTCTCGTCGTCCAGGTCGACGATACGCACCAGCGGGTCGTCGTAGCTGCGCGGGTGCCAGCGCTGGAACTGGTCGAATGCGGCGTTGCGCAGCAGGCGCAGCGCCGGCGGATCGATCCACGACGCGGCCATCACCAGCGCCAGCGTGGCGAGCGGCAGCAGCCAGGCCCAGCGGGCCAGCCGGGGTTCAGAGGCCGGCGACCGCATGCGGGTTGAGCGTCTCGCGCAAGGCGTGCACCTGAGGCAGCAACGCCGTGCCGACGTCGCCCTGCGCCAGCGCGCGGTCGACAGGGGAGGGCTTGTCAAGCCTGCCCCGTGGGCGCTGCCATTCGCGTGCCAGCCGCTGTTGCACGCGCAGCGCGTGCCCGGTGCCGAGACCCATGCAGGGCCGCACATCGGCTTCGCAGAGCAGCGCCACCATTTCGTCGGTCAGGCGCGCCGCTGCGTCGGTCGCCGCCGTCCGCAGCCGTGCCGCCGCGGTGGCGTCAGCCATGCTGCGCGCGTGCGTAGAACGGCGTCGGGTCGGTCACGTCGATCTGCTCCGCCGCCAGGTGCTTGCGCGCGTACTCCAGGTAGACGCCGGCGCACAGGAACAGGTTGAAGATCTCCACGTCGATGTGCGTGCCGGCCATCTGCTGCATGACGCCCAGCGCCTCGGACAGCGGCTTGGGCGGCTTGTACGGGCGTTCGGACGCGGTCAGCGCCTCGAAGATGTCGGCCACGGCCATGATGCGGCTCGGGATCGACAGCTGCTCGGGCCCGAGCCGGCGCGGGTAGCCCTGGCCGTCCATGCGCTCGTGGTGCGTGCCCGCGTATTCGGGCACGCGCTTGAGGTGCTTCGGGAACGGCATGCGCTCCAGCATCATCACCGTGTGCACCATGTGCTCGTTGATCTTGTAGCGCTCCTCGCGGGTCAGCGTGCCGCTGCGCACCGAGAGGTTGTAGAGCTCGCCGCGGTTGTAGAGGTGCTCGGGCACGTCCATGCGGAAGCCGAAGGCCGGATCCGGCCGTTCGCCGGGTGGGCGTTCGATGACGTGGTGCGGGTGGTCGGCCAGCAGCGGCTCGCTGGCGGGCAGGGGCTGCACCGGCTCGGCAGCGCGGGCGGCCAGCTCGACGGCCGACAGGCCCAGGCGGTCGTCGAAATGCCGCGTCCAGCGGCGGGCGCCGATGCGGGCCAGTTCGTCCACATCGCCCGGCGCCAGCGCATGGTCGCCGACGTTGCAGCGCGCGATGAACTCGAAGTCCTGCTGCAGCCGCGCGAGCTCGGCCACGTGGCCGGCCTGCCGCGCGTCGGTCCACGTGCCGGCCAGCTGCGCCTGCAGGCGCGCGATTTCCTGGTCGCGGTGCAGCACCTCGAACCGCATGCGCACGTCGTGGATGCGGTTGTGGATGGTCTCCAGCTTGGTGGCCTTGTCGATGACGAATTCCGGCGTCGTCACCTTGCCGCAGTCGTGCAGCCAGGCGCCGATGCGGAACTCCTCCCACTCCCGCTCCGAGCGGAAGCCGAAATGCTTCAGCGGCCCCTCGGTGGCATCGCAGGCGGCCTGCGCCAGTCGCAGCGCCAGCTCGGGCACGCGCTCGCAATGGCGGCCGGTGTGCGGACTCTTGGCGTCGATGGTGGTGGCGAGCACGCGGATCAGGCTCTCGGTCAGCTGCTTCTGCGCATCGACCAGCTCCATGTTGTCCAGCGCCACGGCCGCCTGGGCTGCGAGCGCCTCCACGAGCGAGCCGGCCTCCGGGTCGAAGGGCACCACGGCGCCGGTGAACGGGTCGATGGCGTTCATGAACTGCAGCACGCCGATGGGCGCGCTGCCGCGCGGCGCGATGGGCACGGTCAGCATGGACACGGTGCGGTAGCCGCTGGCGTCGTCGAAGGCGCGCGTGCCGCTCAGGTCGAAGCGGGTTTCGGCATACACGTCGTCGATGCGCACCGAGCGGTTGTGCAGCGCTGTGAAGACGGACACATAGTTCTCGTTCGGCTGGCCGGTCGCCGGGTCGTGCAGCGGGATCTCCATGGACGGCAGCACGTCGTTGCGCGTGCGCATCTCGAAACGCAGCGTGTCGTTGTCGGCGACCATGTACATGGTCCCGCCGTCGCAGTTCAGCAGGTGCCTGCCCTCGCTGAGCAACTGCTGCAGCAGCGTGTGGCGGTCACGGCTCATCGACATCGCGATGCAGGTCTCGATCAACCCGTTCAGGCGCAGCGAGCGCGCCGACAGCTCCGCGCCGAAGCGGTTGTGCTCCATCGCGCTCGTGCGGCGCAGGCGCCGCAGTTCCGCCAGCGTGGACAGACGCCGGCGCACGTCGCCGACGTCGGCGGGGTGGTTGATGCAGTCGGTGGCGCCGGCATCGAAAGCGGGGTGCGGGTTGGCGTCCGTGGCCGGTGCGCCGAGCACGACGATGGGCAGCACGGCGGCGGGGTAGCGCGAGCGGATCGCCGCGGTCAGCGCCAGCACGTCGTCGAACGCAGCGCGCGCATCCAGCAGCACCACGTCCCAGTCGCCGCGGTCCACCAGTGCGAGCGCCTGTTCCGCATTGCACTCGCGGACGACGAAGCGGGCGAGGCGCAGATGGTCGACCAAGGCCCTGTCCGCCTGCGACGTTGCGCCGTGGACGACCAGGATGCCGCCCACCTCCGTCGTGAACGCCGCGCCGACGGGGCCGGCGTTCAGGGGCGGGCGATCAGTACCGGGCAGGTTCATGCTCTCAGCGCTTGAAAACGATGACACCGGACACGTTGCCCAGACGGCTGTCGAAGCCGTAGAGCACGCCGGCCTGGTTGCCTTGCGATCCCGCAATCTGGCCGATGACCGACACATTGTTGCCCAGGCTGCCCGTGCAGCCACCCACGCAGCCGCTGCCCGTGCTCGTGATGTTCGAAACGCCCGAGAAGCTCGACGGTGACGTCTGCTTGGCCGAGCCGGTCAGCGTGAAGGTCTGGCCCAACACCGGCACGGTCAGCGTGTAGCTGGCGCCCCCGGTGGACTGCAGGAACAGGGCCGCCGTGAAGGTGCCGCTGGCGCTGTTGATGGTGCCGGTGGCGACGAGATCGCCGTTCGCCCTGACCACGGTGGGCGAGGTCGACGCAAAGGACGTGAACTGCCCAGCGGTCGAGCCCGCGGGCGTGGCCAGCGCGGCCACGTAGTGCAGCGCGGCGAGGTTGCCGTTGCCCACGCCACTGCCCGGGCCGCTGGCGTCCTTCACCTTGCTTTGGCCGCCTATCCACCGACCCCACGCGAGGGCGCCGCTCGCGCCGATGTCGACCGGCGTGCCCTTCTCAAGCAGCTTTTTGCCCGCGTTGTCGTTCAGTTCCGTCAGGCCGCTGCGCGCATCGAACTTTGCCGTGGCAGGCAACTGCACCGATGCGCTCTCGCCCTTCTCGTTGCTCCAGACCAGCCCAGCCGTGACGCTGGCCACGGCCGGCACGGGGGTGGGGACCGGTGCGGGAGCTGGTGCGGGTGCGGGGACGGGCGCAGGTGTCGGGGCTGGCTCAGGCGCGGGAGCCGGTGCAGGCGCGGGAGCCGGCTCGGGCGCGGGGGCCGGTGCAGGCGTGGGAGCCGGTGCCGGCGTGGGAGCCGGCGCAGGCGTGGGAGCCGGTGCAGGCGTGGGAGCCGGCGCAGGCGTGGGAGCCGGTGCAGGCGCGGGAGCCGGTGCAGGCGCGGGAGCCGGTGCAGGCGCGGGAGCCGGTGCAGGCGTGGGAGCCGGTGCAGGCGTGGGAGCCGGTGCAGGCGTGGGAGCCGGTGCTGGCGTGGGAGCCGGTGCAGGGTTGGGGGCCGGCGCGGGTTCAGGCGCCGGAGCCGGTGTCGGCGTCGGCACAGGTGCGGGCACAGGCGCCGGTTCGGGCGTCGGGGCGGCCGCCGGCGGGTTGAGCTGCGAAGCGAAGTCCTGCGCGATCCTGTCGCCGGAGGTCGGTCGCGCAGGCTCGGGCGGCGGTGTCATGGCCGCCGCGGCCTCGGCGCCAGCAGCATTGGCCGGTTGCACGTGCAGCAGAGGCTGCGCGCTGACGCTGGGCTTCACGCCGCGGTTCGGGGCGTAGGCCGACGAACCCTTGGGCACGTCCACGCAGCCGCCGTCGTTGCACACGGCCACCAGCCCGCCGATGACGCCAACGCGCAGGCCGTTGTCGACGTCTGCCGTGTATTCCGTGCCGCGGATGCCGATCGTGCCGGACGGCGTGTCGAGCTTGTAGTTGCCGGTGCGCGGCTTGCCGATGGTGCCGCTGATGGTGCGCAACCCGCCGCCCATCAGGCTCATGAAGCCGCGCTCGTCGTTGCCGGCCGGCCCGGCGAGGTGATAGTCATCCAGCCGCAGCGTGGTGCGCTCGCCCAGCGACATCAGCGCGCCGTCGACCATGCGCAGCTGCACGCGGCCCTTGCCGGTCTGCACCGTTTCGCCGGACTCGACCCCTTCACCCTTTTTGAGCTCGCGCACGACACCCTTGGCCGACAGCACGCGGACGTCGCCGCTCGTGAACATCGCGGTGGCGGCGGGCGCTGCCCAGGCCAGGCCGTTGATGACGCACAGCGCTGCCGCCGTCAGGGCGTTGCGAAGACCGGTGGCTGGCACGGCAACTCGGGGGCGCTTGAGTCGATGCGGGCGGCTCATTGAAGGCTCCTGTGTGCGGTGATCTGGAAGACGTTGCGGGTGTAGCCGTACAGCACGACATTGGACGTCGCCCGCGCGCTTCGCGCCTGGGCGACCCATTGCCAGCTCGCGCTGGCGCTCCAGCGCAGCCCGGCGGTGAGGTCGTGCTGGACATCGCGGCGGGCCCTGTCGAAGAACGGCTCCATGCCGCCGTAGCGCCGCCATTCGCCCTGCCACTCGGCAAAGCCGGTCAGCGCGGCGCTCAGGCGTTGCTCGCCCCCTAAGCGCAGGCCGGCGCCGCGGTGACCGAAATGGTCGGCGCCGGACGTGCGGGAGCGCTCCTGGACGGCGTAGGCGCTGCCGTAGGCGAGCGGCCCCGCCTTGTCGAACTGGCGGGCACCGCCGACGCCGAGCAGCAGCCGGTCCGTGTCGCGCTCGGCCTGGTGTTGGTAGGCCTGTCGCGACCACTGGGCGAACAGGCTGGCTTGCGAGGCAGCGTCGAGCTGCGACTGCCACTGCGCGGTCAGGCCGCTGGCCGTGCGGTAGCGGCTGCCGCCCACCCAGGCCGTGTTGTTCTGCAGCGCGACGAGCTGGCTTTGCGCGCCGGCGGTATGGCGCAGGCCGGCGGTGGCGTCGAAGAAGACCGTGTCCATGTCGTGGACGACGCGACCCACCGCGGCATTCACGTTCGCGGCCGCCACGAGCTGCCATGACGGCGACACGGGTTTCTCGGCGCTGGCGCCGACGGCGGCGTAGGCCACCTGGTCATGCCGCTGACGGTTCTCCGGCGCGGTCTGGAACAGGATGCCGCCGAACGCGGGAATGGCGAACTCGCCCTGGTTCGTCGCGCTGTTGACGTTGCTGTCATGGCCCACACCCAGTTCCAGGTAGCCCGTCAGGCGCGGCGTGGCCGATGGCGCCACCTGCTCGACGACGCCGAGCACGCGGTCGATGGCCGTGGCGGCGCCTGCCGGCAGGTCGGCCCGGCGCACCAGGCGCCATTGCTGGCGCGCGGCATCGGTATCACCGGCGGCCAGGTAGGCGCGGCCGAGCTCGGCGCGTGCCAGCATGTTGTCGGGCTGCTGTTGAACGACGCGTTCCAGCGCGAAGATGGCGCGCGTGACATGGCCGGCATCGAGGGCGGCCACGCCCAGCAGGTAGTCGAAACGGGCGTCACCCGCACGCGTCACCTCGGCGTCGGCCAGCAGCGCGTAGGCGCCGGCGGCATCACGCCGTTCCAGGCGCGCACGGGCGTCGTTCAGCAGCGCATCCTGTGCGAAGGCGTGGGAAGCAGCAAAAAACAGGCTGACGGCGACAGCGCCCAGACGGCCGCACGGCGCGGGCACGGCGGCCGCCATGCGGGAGAACAGGTGAACCAACGAAACCTCTTGTTCGATTCAATGCTGGGTCGCATTGCAATCGTCGGCATCTTCTGTCACGACGGGGCCGTCAGGGGTTTTCCAGCATTCGGGCCTGTGATATCCGTCGCGGATGTGCGTTTGGACACGTAACAGACATGTGGCGACAGCTGCCAGCAAGCCGCGGCGTTACAGCTCCGTCCTCAGCGCCCACAGCTCCGGGAACAGCACCACGTCCAGCATTTTGCGCAGGTAGCTGACGCCGCCGGTGCCGCCGGTGCCGCGCTTGAAGCCGATGACGCGCTCCACCGTCGTCACATGCCGAAAGCGCCACAGGCGGAATGCGTCCTCCAGGTCCACCAGCTCCTCGCCCATCTGGTAGAGGTCCCAGTGCCGCTGCGGGTCGCGGTAGACGGTCAGCCAGGCAGTCTTCACGCCTTCGTCGGCGACATGCGGCTGCGTCCAGTCGCGGTCCAGGTTGGCGGCCGGCACGGCGATGCCGCGGCGGGCCAGCAGCTTCAGCACCTCGTCGTACAGCGACGGCGCGTCGTAGGCCGCCTGCACCTGCGCCAGCAGGTCGGGCCGGTGCTCGTGGGGCTTGAGCATCGCGGCGTTCTTGTTGCCCAGCATGAACTCGATGCGCCGGTACTGCGCGCTCTGGAAGCCGCTGCTCTTGGCGAGGTAGGGCCGCACGGCCGAGTACTCGGGGGGCGTCATCGTGGCCAGCACGTCCCAGGCGTGCACCAGCTGCTCCATGATGCGCGACACGCGGGCCAGCATCTTGAAGGCCTCGTGCAGCCGGTCGGCGGCGACGTTCGCGACGGCGGCCTGCAGCTCGTGCAGCATCAGCTTCATCCACAGCTCCGACGTCTGGTGCTGCACGATGAAGAGCATCTCGTTGTGGTCGGGCGAGAGCGGCTTCTGCGCGGTCAGGATGGCGTCGAGCTGCAGGTAGTCGCCATAGCTCATGTCACGCGAGAAATCGAGCTGCGCGCCGTGGTGTTCGAGGGTCTGTGTCACGGTCAGGTCACCTTGGCGCGGCTGGTGAACTGCGGCGCGTTCCACGAGCCGCTCTCGACGATGTCGGCCAGCACGTCAACGGCATGCGCCACGTCGGCAAAGCCGTTGTACAGCGGCGCGAAGCCGAAGCGCAGCAGCTCCGGCGTGCCGGCGCGGAAGTCGCCGATGACGCCTTGCGCGATCAGTGCCTGCATGACCGCATAGCCGTCCACGCCCTGGGCCAGCGAGAACGACACCTGCGAGCCGCGCAGCGCCGAGTCGCGCGGCGTGGCGATGACGGCGCCGGGCACGCGGGCCTCCACGCTGTCGATGAAGGCCTCGGTCAGCGCCAGCGACTTGGCGCGCAGCGCCTTCATGCCGCCCAGCTTCTGCGCGGCGTCGAACACGTCCAGCGCCGTGTCCAGCCCGGTCATGGACAGCAGCGCCGGCGTGCCGCACTGGTACTGCTGGATGCCCGGCGCGGGCAGGTATTCGCTGTCGAAGTCGAACGGGTGGGCATGGCCCAGCCAGCCGGTCAGCGGCTGCCAGACCTGGCCCTCGTGGCGCGGGTGCATCCACACGAAGGCCGGCGCGCCGGGGCCGCCGTTGAGGTATTTGTAGCCGCAGCCGATGGCGAAGTCCGCCGCGCAGCCCAGCAGGTCGATGGGCACGGCGCCGGCGCTGTGCGCCAGGTCCCACACGGCCAGCGCGCCGGCCTGGTGGGCCCAGCGCGTCAGCAGCCCCATGTCGTGCATGCGGCCGGTGCGGTAGTTCACGTGCGTCAGCATCAGCACGGCGCAGCGCTCGTCCAGCAGCCCGGCGATGTCCTCGGGCGACTCGGCCAGCACCAGCTCGCCGCCGTGGGCGCGGGCCACGCTCTGCGCGATGTAGTTGTCGGTCGGGAAGTTGCTGCGCTCGCTGACGATGACGCGGCGTTGCTGCTGCTGCAGCTGCAGCGCGGCGTGCAGCACCTTGTACAGGTTGACCGACGTCGAATCGGCCACCAGCACCTCGCCGGGCCGCGCGCCCAGCCACGGCGCCAGCCGGTCGCCCAGGCGGCGCGGCAGGTCGATCCAGCCGGCGGTGTTCCAGCTCTTGATGAGGCCCTGGCCCCATTCCTGCTCGACGGCGCGCTGGATGCGGGCCGGCGTGGCGCGGGGCAGGGCGCCGAGGGAGTTGCCGTCCAGGTAGGTGACCCCGGGTGGCAGCGTGAACAGCTCGCGCAGCGCGCGCAGGGGGTCGGCGGCATCCAGCCGCTTGGCGTCTTCCAGGTTCATGGCAGTTCCCTCAGGACGGCGCGCACCGGGCTGGCACAGGCGCCTTGGAGTTTGAGTGGCAGGGCGATCAATTCATAGTCCCCGGCGGGTACGTCGTCCAGCACGAGGTTTTCCAGCACGCGCAGGTCCAGCCGGCGCAGTTGCTGGTGGCTGTCCAGCGACTTGGAATCGGCCGGGTCCACGCTGGGCGTGTCGATGCCGATGAGCTTCACACCGCGCGCGGCCAGCCAGTCGACGGCCTCGGGCGCGTAGGCGGTGAAGGCCGGGTTCCAGGTGGTGTCGGCGCGCTCGCAGACGCGCACCAGCACGCGCGGCGGCAGCGCCTCCTCGGCGTGGCGCAGGTGCTCGACGGTGATCAACGGCGCGGCGCCGATGGCGTGGATGACGCGGCAGCGGCCCAGGTAGGTGTCCAGCGGCACGTCGGCGATGGCGGGCGCATCGTTCGCATAGTGCAGCGGCGCGTCGGCATGCGCGCCCACGTGCGGCGACATCGTGATCGCGCTGAGGTTGACCGGGCAGCCCGGGGCGAGCTGCGCCGTCCAGCGCAGGCGGTAGGGTTCGTCGCCCGGGAAGATGGGCGCGTCGGGCGAAACGGTGGGAGAGATGTCCCAGAGGCGAGGGGAGCTTGGCATGGCGGGCGGCACCTTAGCGTTGCCGGGCGGGTCGTGGTGTCGGTTTATTCCAACTCTGCACCCGCCGGCTGCCGCCGTCCAACACCGCCGGCCGCGGTCAGCGCCTGAACTTGCCTTCTTCGTCCAGGATGGCCAGGTCCACGTATTGCAGCCCGCTGTGGTCGGTGGGGCTGTAGCCCAGCTCCAGGCCGCCCAGGTCGTACTGCTTCATGCCGTCCAGCGCATCGCGCAGCGCCTGCCGGTTCACCTTGGGGCCGGCGCGCTTGAGGCCTTCCACCAGCACCTTGGCCGAGGCGTAGCCCTCGATCATGCTGGGCGTCAGCTCCACGCCGGCCTTGCGCGCGTTCTCCTGCGCGTCCTTGATGAGGGTCTTGGCGATGGAGCGCTCGGGCGGGAACACCTGGCTGACGACCACGCCGTGCGCCACCTTGCCCAAGGCCTGGATGAAGCCGGCCGACGCGTTGTTGGACAGCGTCACGAGCTGCGCCGTCGAGGCGCCTGCGCGCATGGCCTTCATGCCCTGGGCAACCGCCTCGGCCGTGCCGACGAACAGCACTGCCTGCGGCGCCGCGGCGAGCAGGCGGCTGACGACGGGCGCCATGTCGGGCTTGTCGCGCGGGAACTTCTCGTGCGCAGCGGGCTTCTGGCCCGCCTTGGCCAGGCCGGCGAGCGCGCCGGTCATCGCGTCATCGCCGAAGGAGTCGTCCACCTGCACAAGGGCGACGCGCGTCACGCCCAGCGAGCCCAGGTGCTCGATGACCCGCTCGGCCTCGCGCTGGTAGGACGCGCGCACGTTGAACAGCCAGGGGTGGACGGGCTTGTGCAACACCATCGCGCCCGTGGACGGGGCCACCAGCGGGATCTTGTGCTCGCTCAGCAGCGGCATGACGGCCTGCGTGTGCGGCGTGCCGCGGGTCAGGAACAGCGCGATGGCGCCCTTGTCGATCAGCACCTTGGCGTTGGCAGCCGCGAGCTTGGGGTCGAACTTGTCGTCCAGCGACTGCAGGTTGAGCTTCTGGCCGTGCACGCCGCCCGCCGCGTTGATGGCGTCGAAATACAGCCGCGCCCCCTGCGTCACTTCCTTCACGCTGCCCGCCGCCGGGCCGGTGATGCCGGCGGTCTGCCCGATCAGCAGGTCCGCCCGGGCGGTGGTCATCAGCCCGACGGCCATCACGGCGATCGAGATCCAGCGGTGGGCGGTGTGCGGCGCAAAAGCCATGGTGTCTTCCTTGTTCTTGTGAATGCAGCGTCAGCGGCGGAACTTGCCGGACTGGTCGATGATGGCCAGGTCCACGTAGTCCATGCCGCTGTGGTCATTGGGGCCGTAGCCCACCTCGATGCCGCCCAGGTCCAGGCGGCCCATGCCTTCCAGCGCCTTGCGCAGGCTGTCGCGCGTGGGCTTGGGGCCGGCGCGCTTGATGCCTTCCACCAGCACCTTGGCGGCGACGAAGCCTTCCACCATGCTGGGCGTCAGCTCGGTGTTGGCCTTGCGGGCGGCTTCCAGCGCCTCCTTGATGATGGGCTTGGCGATGGAGCGCTCATACGGGAAGACCTGGCTGACGATGACGCCGTGGCCGGCGTCACCCAGGTCCTTGATGAAGCCGGCCGACGCATTGTTGGACAGCGTCACCATCTGCGCCGACGAGCCGGCCGCGCGCAGCGCCTTCATGCCGTCGACGACGGCCGAGCCCGAGCCGATGAACACGACCGCCTGCGGCTGCGCGGCCACCACCTTGGCCACCACGGGGGCCAGCTCGGGCTTGGTGCGGTCGAACTTCTCGTGCGCCACCGGCTGCTTGTTGGTCTTGGCCAGGCCCGCGAGCGCGCCCAGCACGGCGTCCTCGCCGAAGCTGTCGCTGACCTGCACGAGCGCGATGCGGTTGATGCCGATGAGGCTCAGGTGCTCGATGGCGCGCTCGGCCTCGCGCTGGTAGGTGGCCCGCACGTTGAACAGCCACGGGTTCACCGGCTTGTGCAGCGCCATCGCGCCGGTGGACGGCGCCACCAGCGGGATCTTGTGCTCGGCCAGCAGCGGCAGGATGGCCTGCGTGTGCGGCGTGCCCCGGTTCAGGAACAGCGAGATGACGCCCTGGTCGATCAGCGTCTTGGCGTTGGCTGCCGCGAGCTTGGGGTCGAACTTGTCGTCCAGCGACACCAGCGTGAGCTTCTGCCCGCCGACGCCGCCATCGGCGTTGACCGTGTCGAAGTACAGCCGCGCGCCCTGCGTGACCTCCTTGACGCTGGCCGCGACGGTGCCGGTGTGGCCGGCCGTCTGGCCGACGGTGATCTGCGCCTGGGCAGCGCTCAGGCCGGTGGTCATCAGGGCGGCTGCGAGCAGCCGGCGGGTGAACTGCCATCGTGGGGTCATGCTTGTCTCCGGGCTATGCGGAACCGTGGCGCTCGGCGGGTTCCGGGAAGTCGTTGTTGGATGGGGCGGCCTGCTGCACGCCGCGCGCCTCGATCATGACGGTAGCGGCTCGCGGGGCTGGCCGGGCCTTGTCACTCAAAATCGCTGCGCATTCGTCAGGCCTCCGTGAAAACCGTCGTCTATCAATCATTTCGTAACACGGACGTGCCGGGCTGGATCACCGCCTGCATGGCCAGCGTGAAGGCCTGGGCGCAGGCGCAGGGCTTCGACTACCGCTTCTACGACGACGCCTTCCTGGCCCGCGCGCCGGACTGGTTCCGGCAGAAGGCCGCCGGGCAGATCTGCCCCGTGACGGACCTGGCGCGGCTGGTGGTGGCCAAGGAGCTGCTGGCCGACGGCTGGCAGCGCACCGTCTGGGTGGACGCCGACCTGCTGATGTTCGACCCCGGCGCGCTGCAGATCACCGCGCAGAGCGGTTTCGCGCTGTGCCTGGAGCTGTGGCTGTACGCCGACGCGGCAGGGGCGCGCCGCGTCAGCCAGCGGGTCAACAACTCGGTGGCCGTGTTCTGCGCCGGCAGCCTGCACCTGGACTTCTTCATCGACGCGTGCGTGCGCATCGCCCGCCAGCGCGAGCAGATCGGCAAGCTGGACGTCGGCACCGCCTTCCTGTCGCCGCTGCGCCAGATCCTGCCGTTCCCGCTGCTCACCGAGGTGGGCATGCTGAGCCCGGCCTTCATGGCTGAGATCGTGGCGGGCCGGCCGGCCGGCGTGGCCGACTACATGCGTGCACTTCCCGGCCCGCTGGCCGCCGTGAACCTGTGCGGCTCGCTGCAGGGCCAGCCCGTGCACGGCGTGGTGGCCGACGACGCGCTGTACGAGGCCGTCATCGCGCGGCTGCTCTCCACGCGGGGCGGGGCGCTGAACGGGCTCAGGGGCTGAACGGCGGCGGCCAGGCGGGCGCGCTGGCCAGGAAGCGCTCGCGCAGCGGGCCGGCCGCATCGCGTCGCCAGGCGGCGAACACGGCCGACGGCTCGAAGGCCTCTGCCAACGGCCGGAAGACGGCGCCCTGGATGCCCGAGCGCTGGAACGCCGCCGGCACGATGGACACGCCCAGCCCCTGCGCCACCAGCGACACGACGGACAGCCAGTGCCGCCCCTCGTGCTGCAGCCGCGGGTAGAAACCGTGCCGGCGGCAGATCTCGACGATGCGGGCGTGGTAGTCCGGCGAGCCCTTGCGCGAGAACAGGATGAAGGGCTGGTCGCTCAGTGCGGCGAGAGGCAGGTTCGCCCGTGCTGCCAGCGGGTGCTGCGCGGGCAGGCAGGCGACGAAGGGCTCGCTGTACAACGGCGCGGCCGCCAGCGCCGGCGGCAGCCGGTCCGTGTGCACCAGGCCCAGGTCCAGCTCCTCGGCCAGCAGCGCGTCGATCTGGTCCTGCGAGTTCAGCTCGACGACCACCACCTCCACCTTTGCATGGCTGGCCTGGAAGGCCTGCAGCCAGGCCGACAGGCCGTTGAACAGCGTCGACCCGACAAAGCCCAGCCGCAGCCGGCCCACCTCGCCGGCCTGCACGTCGCGGGCCAGCGCGCAGGCGTCCTCGGCGCGGTCCAGCAGCGCCTGCGCGCCGGTGCGGAACGCAGCGCCCGCTGGCGTCAGCCGCACGCCCTTGCTGTCGCGGTCGAACAGCCGCGCGCCGACGCTGGCCTCCAGCTGCTGGATGGCGACCGACAGCGGCGGCTGCGAGATCGCCAGCCGCTGGGCCGCGCGGCCGTAATGCAGCTCCTCGGCCAGCGCCAGGAAATAGCGCAGGTGGCGGAACTCGAGGGAACGGGCGGTGTCGATAGGCATGGCGAATCGTCGGAGTCGATGATTGAATTGGACACGAATCGGCCGGCGGGGGAATACTCGGCGCCATACGCGCCCGGCGGCGAGCCGGGTGCCTCACGATGACGGCGCCTGACCGGCGCACACCGAACACCGAGGAGACCGCCATGGCCCACAAGGCAAGCTTTCACTGGGACGACCCACTGCTGCTGAACGAGCAGCTGACCGACGACGAGCGCATGGTGCGCGACGCGGCCGCCGCCTACTGCACCGACCGGCTTCGCCCGCGCGTACTGGACGCGTTCCGCAAGGAGCAGACCGACGCCGGCATCTTCCGCGAGATGGGCGAGCTGGGCCTGCTGGGCCCCACCATCCCGGCCGAGTACGGTGGCGCCGGGCTGAACTACGTGTGCTACGGCCTCATCGCCCGCGAGGTGGAGCGCGTGGACTCGGGCTACCGCTCGATGATGAGCGTGCAGTCGTCGCTGGTCATGGTGCCCATCCACGAGTTCGGCAACGAGGCGACGAAACGCAAGTACCTGCCCAAGCTCGCGACCGGCGAATGGATTGGCTGCTTCGGCCTGACCGAGCCCAACCATGGCTCCGACCCCGGCTCCATGGTCACGCGCGCCCGCAAGGTGGACGGCGGCTACGAGCTGACCGGCAGCAAGATGTGGATCACCAACAGCCCCATCGCCGACGTGTTCGTCGTGTGGGCCAAGGACGACGGTGGCCAGATCCGCGGCTTCGTGCTGGAGAAGGGCTGGCAGGGCCTGAGCGCCCCGGCCATCCACGGCAAGGTCGGGCTGCGCGCGTCCATCACCGGCGAGATCGTCATGGACAAGGTCTTCTGCCCCGAGGAGAACGCCTTCCCCGACGTGCGCGGCCTCAAGGGCCCGTTCACCTGCCTGAACAGCGCCCGCTACGGCATCGCCTGGGGCGCCCTGGGCGCCGCCGAGGACTGCTGGCACACCGCGCGCCAGTACACGCTGGACCGCCAGCAGTTCGGCAAGCCGCTGGCCGCCAACCAGCTCATCCAGAAGAAGCTGGCCGACATGCAGACCGAGATCACGCTGGGCCTGCAGGGCTGCCTGCGGCTGGGCCGCATGAAGGACTTGGGGCAGGCGGCCGTGGAGATCACGTCCATCATGAAGCGCAACTCCTGCGGCAAGAGCCTGGACATCGCCCGCACCGCGCGCGACATGCTGGGCGGCAACGGCATCAGCGACGAGTTCGGCATCGCCCGCCACCTCGTCAACCTGGAGGTCGTGAACACCTACGAGGGCACGCACGACATCCACGCGCTGATCCTGGGCCGCGCGATGACGGGTATCGCCGCGTTCTGATGACTTGAGTCACCGGGCCGGGTGGGGCGCATGCTGCAGCGTCCCATCCAGGAGATCGCCATGACCACCCGTCGCCATGCCCTGCTGGCCGCCACGGCCCTGCCCGCCGCGGCCAGCGCTGCTCCCGCCCAGCCCTGGCCGTCGGCCGAAGAGATCGCCCGGCGCGTCGCCGAGGTCACGGCCACCGAGCAGGCATTCGCCAAAACGATGGCCGACCGCGATCTGGCGGCGTTCCGGCGCTTTCTGGCGCCCGACACGATCTGGCTCAACGGCCGGCAGCCGCTGAACGGGCCGGAGGCCGTCGTGGCCGCCTGGGCGCGCTTCTTCGACGGCCCCACGGCGCCGTTCTCCTGGGCGCCGGACCTCGTCGTCGTGCTGCCCAGCGGCGACCTGGCGCAGAGCAGCGGGCCGGTGAGCAACCCGGCCGGCGTCGTCACGGCGCGCTTCCAGTCGGTGTGGCGGCGCAAGGCCGCCGGCGGCTGGGAGATCGTCTTCGACCAGGGCGCGGAAGTCTGCCGCTAACATGCCGCCAGCCGGCACAGCGGCGCTTCACCCAGGCCCATGATCAAGCTCACCGCCGAACAACTGCAGCGCCTCGTCGCCGGCTCCGACAGCATGCTGGAGATGGCCATCGCCAACCTCGTGCGCGAGGAGCACGGCTATGTCGTCGACGGCCTGCCCGACGACATGTTCCAGGACCTCATCCGGCGCGGGCTGCGCACCGCGCGCGGCTACGGCCTGCACACGCCGCAACAGCTGGCCACCTTCGTGCTGCTGCAGTTCGAGGTGGGGCCGGAGTTCCACCGCCACGCGGCCATCCAGGCCGTGCTGCAGGACGCCCGCCCCACGCCGCAGGAGAAGCTGGACGCCCTCCTGAACTCGCTGCCCGACTCGGTCTGGGCCGAATGCGAGGCCGCGCTGGACCGCCAGACCTGGTACCCCGAGCGGCGCGACGCCGCGGCGCAGGAGGACTGAGCATGGGTGCCAGCCTGCGCGACCCCGACGTCGCCAAGAAGCTCGACGACCTCAAGGCCGACACCGACGCCGCCGCCCGCGAGCTGAAGCTCGACATGGCGCAGGCCGCCATCGACGCCGCCGGCCTCGTGGACCCGACGCCCATCAGCGATGCCTGCGGCGCCGTGTTCAGCGCGGCGCGCGGCGACTGGTTCGGTGCCGGCATGTCGCTGGTGTCCATGATTCCCTACGCCGGCGACGCGCTGGGCAAGACGGCCAAGGGCGCCAAGCTGGCGGCCAAGGTCGTCATGCTCAAGGAGCGCATCGCCGACAACGTCATGCGTGGCCGCCAGATCGTGGCCAATGCGCTGAAGAAGGACGCTGCCGCCATCCGCGCCCGCCGCGCGGCGCAGAAGGCCGAGAAGATCGAAGAGGGCGTCGTGCAGGGCTGCAAGGTGGGCGGCAACCGCTTCGGTACGCAGAGCCCCAAGGAGGGCTGGGTCAAGGGCGAGCGCGGGCATGGCGAGTGGGACCCGGCGAAGTCCGGCCTGAGCAAGGACAAGGTCGAGGACATCGAAAGCGTGACGGGCGGCAAGCCCATCCAGTGGAAGGACGGCAACCCCGACTTCTCCGACTACACGATGAAGACCCCCGGCGCCGACGGCAAGATGGTGGATGCGTCGGTCGAGATCAAGCTGGACCCGACCGGCAACCGCAATGCCGACTTCGGCGAGGCCCGCCGGGCCATGGCCGAGAAGCTCGGGCGCGACAGCTACCGCGAGCCCGAGGGCTGGACCTGGCACCACAAGGAAGACGGCACGACGATGGAGCTGGTGCCATCCGATCTGCACAACAACGTGCCGCACAGCGGCGGCGTGTCCGTCGCCAAAGATCCTTCGTACTGAACATCTGGAGACGCGATGCCCGCAGAGATCCGTGAAGGCAATGGGCCTTTGCCCGAGAGTGACGTCCAGGCTGCCGAGCAGGCGCTGGGGGTGCAGTTCCCGCCGGACTACCGCGCCTTCCTGCTGCGCGTGAACGGTGGCTACCCGGAGCCGGACGGCGTGCGCATCCAGTGGGCGCCCGGCCAGGTCTGCGGCGAGGAGTGGGGCACGACGGCGATGTCCTGGTTCTACAAGATCACGAGCGAGCGCACCGGCAACCTGGTGCGCAGCAACCAGGTGACGTTTGCGGGCCGTCTGCCGACCGGGACATTGGCGATCGGCAGCGACGCCGGTGGCAACCAGCTGCTGCTGGCCTTCAGCGGGCCACACGCCGGCAAGGTGCTGCTGTGGATCAAGGACCACGAAGCCAGTGACGGCGAGACGCCCGGCTACGACAACGTGGGGGTCGTGGCAGACAGCTTCGCGGACTTCATCCAGAACCGGCTGACCGACAAGCCCTGACACCGATGGCGGCGACGATCCACGAGGGCCAGGGGCCGCTGGCCGAGGCCGACGTGCAGGCTGCCGAGCACGCGCTGGGGGTCAAGTTCCCGCCGGACTACCGAGAGTTCCTCCTGAGCGTGAACGGCGGCTATCCGGAGCCCGATGGCTTCAATATCCACTGGGCGCCTGGGCAAGTTTGCGGAGAAGACTGGCGGCGCACGTCGATGTCCTGGTTCTATGCGATCACGGACGATGACGTCGGTAACCTGCTGAAGATCAATCGCGTCGACTTCGCCGGTCGATTGCCGCCCGAAACGCTGGCCATCGCCAGCGATGCCGGCGGCAACCAGCTGCTGCTGGCCCTTGGCGGCCCGCACGTCGGCAAGGTGCTGCTGTGGATCAAGGACCACGAAGCCAGCGATGGCGAGACGCCTAGCTACGACAACGTGGGCTTCGTGGCCGACAGCTTCGAGGATTTCATCCAGAACCGGCTGACGCCGCCCGCGTGACGCCCATGGCAGCGACCATTCACAAAGGCAACGGGCCGCTGGACGACGCCGACGTGCGGGCTGCCGAGCAGGCGCTGGGTGTCAGCTTCCCGCCGGACTACCGCGAGTTTCTGCTGCGCGTGAACGGCGGGTTCCCTGACCCTCGCGGTTTCAACGTGGACTGGGCGCCGGAGCAGGTGTGCGGGCAGCACTGGCGGCGCACATCGATGTCCTGGTTCTACGAGATCTCGGACAGCGACGTCTGCAACCTGTTGACCACCAATCGCGTCGACTTCGCCGGCCGTCTGCCGCCCCGCACCTTGGCCATCGCCGGCGATGCCGGCGGCAACCAGTTGCTGCTGGCCCTTGGCGGCCCTCGCGCCGGCAAGGTGCTGTTGTGGGTCAAGGACCACGAAGCCAGCGACGGCGAGGCGCCGGGCTATGACAACGTCGGGGTTGTCGCCGACAGCTTCGCGGACTTCATCGAGCACCGGCTGACGGAGACGCCGTGAGCTCGACCGGCGTGCCGGCCGCGCCGCCGCCGGATCCCGCCTGGAGCTGGATCGAGCACTGGCCCGCCGAGGCGCAGGCCTGGTCGTTCCGCCAGCGCGGCCTGGCGCTGGGCACCGCGCAGGTCCGCGCGCTGGGCCGGGCCAATGGCGTGCAGCCGGCCCGCTTCGATGCGTTGCCGGACGGCGACCGCACGCTGCGCGCCTTAGAGGCGGCGCTGGACACGTTGTTCGCCGAGTTCCCGGGCGGCGCCTTCGTGCGGCTGGGCTCGCGCAGCGCCAAGGACACGCCGCTGGGCCTGGCCTCGGGCGGCCAGGCGCGCACGGGCGCGCAGGCATTGCGGCTGCTGAGTAGCGGCTCCCGGCGCGTGGCGCATGACCTGGCCTGGGCGCTGCAGCGGCAGCTCACGCCGTGGATCTGGCTGCGTGAATGGCAGGACATCCCCTGGGCGGACGAGTGGCGCTGCTTCGTGCGCGGCGCGCGGCTGGTGGGCGTGGGGCAGTACCACGCGGCGCAGGTGCTGCCGCTCGGCCCTGCCGGGCGGGCCCGGGCGGCGCTGCCGGAACTGTGGCACCGGGCCGCTCAGCTGAGCCGCGCGCTGGCCCGGCCGGACTTCGTCTTCGACGTCTGGCTGCGCGACGCCGGCCGGGCGCCGCTGCTGATCGAGCTGAACCCCTGGGGGCCGTCGACCGAGGCCGGCCTGTTCGAAGGTGCCGCCGGCGGTGAGGCCAGTCTGCGCTGGCGGCCGGCGGCGGGCGAGGTGGCCGTGGAGCCGTTCAGCGCGCCGGCTTGACGAGCTGGATCTCGAACAGCTTGGGCCACAGCTTGCCGGTGACGAACAGGCGTTTGGCCTTGGCGTCGTAGGCGATGCCGTTGAGCACCGCGTCGGGGTGCGGGCGCTGGCCGTCGGGCAGCAGGCCGGTCAGGTCGATCCAGCCGGTCACGCGGCCGGTCTTGGGGTCGATGCGCGCGATGCGGTCGGTCTGCCACACGTTGGCGAGGATCTCTCCCTCCACCCACTCCAGCTCGTTGAGCTGCGTCACCGGCCGGCCGTCGGCCGTCACCTTCACGCGGCGCAGCTCCTTGAAGGTCAGCGGGTCCAGGAAGCGCAGCTCGGCGCTGCCGTCGCTCATGACCAGCTCGCGCTCGTTGTGCGTGATGCCCCAGCCCTCGCCGGGGTAGCTGAACTTGCGCCACAGCTTGAAGGTCTTCAGGTCCAGCACGAAGGCGGTCTGCTCCTGCCAGGTGATGCCGACGAGGCGGTCACCCCAGCGCGTGATGCCTTCGCCGAACACCTCGGGCGGCAGCTCCACGCCCTGCAGCACGCGGCCGGTCTCCAGCTCCACCTTGCGGATGCTGGAGCGCCCGCGCAGGCCGGTGCCCTCGAACAGGAAGCCGTCGTGGAAGAACAGGCCTTGCGTGAAGGCGTCGGGGTCGTGCGGGTAGCTGCGCACGACCTTGAAGCCCTGCACGGGCGTGGCGGCCGGTGCGGGCGGGGCCAGGCAGGCGAGGGCGGCGCCGGCCAGCGCGGCGAGCAGCGTGCGCCGCCGCAGGTCAGAGATCAGTTGCATCCCGGCAGCGTAAATCAAGCCGCGGCGCGACGCTGTCAGCCACCCAGCGCCATGAACAGCGCCGCCTGACGCACCCACTGCTGCAGCCGCAGCTGGACGGCGTTCTGCTCGGCATCCAGCCGGGCGCTGCGGGCCTGCAGCCAGTCGGCGCGGGCAATGGCGCCGGTGTCGTAGCGCAGCTGCGCCAGGCGCTCGTTCTCGGTGGCCTCGCGCAGCCGGCCGGCGTTGGCGGCCAGCTGCTGCGTCAGCCGTTGCGCTTCGATGCGCTGCGTCTCGATCTCGGCCAGCGCCTTCTGCAGCGTGTCCTGCAGCGACAGCGCGGCGCTGTCGAGCTGGCTGCGGGCGCTGTCGCGCTGCAGGTTCAGGCGCCGCCAGTCGATCAGCGGCACGGCCAGGTTGGCGCCGAGGTTGGCCAGCGGCTGGGCGAACCAGTCGCGCGCCTGCGTGCCGCCGGTGCTGAGGCCCGCGTTGAAGCTCAGCCGCGGGTAGCGCTCGGCCTCGCTGACGCGCAGCTGCGCCAGCGCCTGGTCCACGCCCAGCCGGGCACGCTGCACGTCGGGGCGGCGGGCCAGCTGCTCGGCGGGCTCGGCCAGGCGCCAGCGTGGCGGTTCGGCGGCGGGCAGCGTGGCGTCGGGCGCGGGGCCGGGCAGCGGCTCGGCCAGCAGCAGGGCCAGGCGCTGGCGCTGCAGCAGCGTGTCGGCGGCCAGGTCGGCGATGCGGTTCTCGGCGGCCTGCACGGTGACGGCGATCTTGTCCAGCTCCACCGGCAGCAGCTTGCCCTCGCGCACGCGCAGCCGGGTTAGCGCCAGCGTCTCGCGGGTCAGCGCGAGCTGGGTCTCGGCCAGCGGCTGCT
Organism: Roseateles sp.; assembly: GCA_041914785.1. GTDB lineage: Bacteria > Pseudomonadota > Gammaproteobacteria > Burkholderiales > Burkholderiaceae_C > Pelomonas. The sequence continues at coordinate 7,613 of JAYSCT010000043.1, read as the reverse complement.
GGGCGCGCAGCGCGGCCAGCGTCCAGTAGGCCTCGGCCACCTGGCTGCGGATGGACAGCCGCGCAGCCTCGATGTCGGTGCGCGCTGCCTCGGCACTGGCGCGCTGGCCGGCAGTGGTCTGCGCCAGCCGGTCCCACAGGTCCAGCTCGTAGCCGACGCCCAGCGACGCGCCGTAGCTGCGGCTCCAGCCGGTGGACGTGGTGACCGGCACCGTGATGCCGCCGCCGACGTCGACGTTGCGCGTGCTGTTCTGCGTCTCCACGGGCCGGCTGGCGCTGGTGGACAGGCTGGCGCTGGGCGCCCAGCGCAGCGCGCTCTGCTCGGCCAGCAGCTGCGCCTGCTTCCAGCGCTGCGCGGCGATGGCGAGGTCCAGGTTGGCGGCCAGCGCGCGGGCCTGCAGCGCGGCCAGCGTCGGGTCCAGCAGGCCGGCCCAGTCGGGGGCGGCGTCGCCGGCCGCCAGGCTCCACGCGGTGGGCAAGGCGACGTCCGGTGCCTTGGCCGTGGGGCCCAGCGCGCAGCCGGTGAACAGCAGCGCGGCGGCCAGCGAGATCAGGGTTGTCTTCATCGTCTTCACTCTCTTGCCAGCGCGTCGACCGGGCTCAGCGCCGCAGCGCGGCGCGCCGGCAGCGTCCCGAACACCAGGCCCACGCCGCTGGACACCGCGAACGCCACGCCCAGCGCGGCCCAGCTGATGGTCACCTGCAGATGTTGTTGCGCCGCATTCAGGCCTTGCGCGGCCAGCCAGCTCAGCAGCACGCCCACCAGGCCGCCCAGGCAACAGAGGACGACGGCCTCGATGAGGAACTGCAGCCGCACGTCGCCCTGGCGCGCGCCCACCGCCATGCGGATGCCGATCTCGCGCGTGCGCTCCGACACCGACACCAGCATGATGTTCATCACGCCCACGCCGCCCACCAGCAGCGAGATGGCCGCCACGCCGGCGAACAGCGCGGCCATTGCACTCGTCACGCTCTGAAATTTGCGGAACTCCTCCTCGCCGTTCCACGTGCCGAAGTCCTCGGCGCCGTGCAGCGCCTTGAGGCGGTGGATGATCTGCTCGCGCACCTGCTGCGGCGGCACCGTCAGGTCCAGCAGCACGTCGAAGTTGTCGACGTCGGCGCGGGCGTCGAGCTTGCGCGAGAACGTCGTGTGCGGCAGGTAGAGCTGGCCCAGCCAGCCGCCGAAGCTGAACGCGCCGCCCTCGGGCGCCACGACGCCGACCACCGTGAAGGGCAGGGCGGCCACCGGCGGCGGCGGGGCGCCGGGCAGCATCGGCTGGCCCTCGGGCGCGCCCAGCGTCGGGTTCACGAACACCAGCTTGCCCAGCGGCGACTCGCCCTTCTTGAACAGCGCGTCACGGGCCTTCTCGTCCAGCACGACGACCTGGCTGCGCGTCTCGAAGTCCATCGCACCGAGGTAGCGGCCCTGCACGAGCTTGAGCTTGCGCGCCTTCAGCGTGTTGGCGTCGCCGCCGATGGCCTCCAGCATCGCGTCGCGCGACTGGTGGCGCGCGGTGAGCTGCATCTGCCGGTTCAGCGTGATGCCCTTGACGCCGGCCAGCGCACGCAGCGAGTCGATCTCGTGGGGCCGGAACGGCTGCGGCACCGCGCCGGGCGGCAGCGCCGGGTTGCCACGCCAGACCGGGATGCGGCCGGAGATGAGGCTGCTGAGGTCGGTCTCGATGGACGCCCGCGCCGCGGTGGTGAGCGCGACGATGCTGACCACCGACGCGATGCCGATGCTGATGCCCAGCATGGACAGCGCGGTGCGCAGCCGGTTGCCCTTCAGCGCCAGCAGCGCCGTCGCGACGGCCTCGCGCCACTGCACCTGCAGGCGGCGCAGCCGCCCGCCTTCCTTCACCGGCGGCGCATCGCTGGGCAGCTCGGTGGGCGGCACATGGCCGGCGGGCGTGCCGTTGTCGGCGACGACCTTGCCGTCCTTCAGCTCGATGACGCGGCGCGCGTGCGCGGCGACGCTGGGGTCGTGCGTGACCAGGATGATGGTGTGGCCGCGGCCGTTGAGCTCCTTCAGCAGCCGCAGCATCTCGGCGCCGGAGGCCGAGTCCAGCGCGCCGGTGGGCTCGTCGGCCAGGATGATCTGGCCGCCGTTCATCAGCGCCCGCGCGATGGACACGCGTTGCTGCTGGCCGCCCGACAGTTCGTTGGGCTTGTGGTGCAGCCGCTCGCCCAGGCCCAGGCGTTCCAGCAGCGCCTCGGCGCGGCTGGTGCGCGGGCCGCTGGCCACGCCCGAGTAGACGGCCGGCAGCGCGGCGTTGGCGCGGGCGTCCAGGTGGGGCAGCAGGTGGTAGCGCTGGAAGATGAAGCCGAAGCGCTCGCGGCGCAGCGCGGCGAGCTGGTCGGGGCCCAGCGTGGAGGCGTCGCGGCCGTCAATGAGGAAATGGCCGTGCGTGGGGTTGTCCAGGCAGCCGAGCACGTTCATCAGCGTGCTTTTGCCGGAGCCGGACTGGCCCATGATGGCGACGAATTCGCCGGCTTCGATGTCCAGCGACACGCCGTCCAGGGCGGGGACGTCGATCTCGCCGAGTTGGTAGTGGCGGGCGACGTGCTTGAGTTCGATCAGAGGCATGTGGGGGCCTCCGGTACTGTGCGTTGGCGGCGAGCGTCGTGCCGGGATTTCGCCCCGGCGGGCGACCTACTTTCTGGGCCGCCAGAAAGTAGGCAAAGAGCTCCCCCCGACCGCACCGCCCTCGCTGCGCTCGGGTGCCCGAGCAACGCAAGCCCCGAAGCCCCACGCCGAACTCGCGCCGCTACGCTCTGCTCGAACAGTCGTCGTGAGTCAGTGCTTGAGGCGAGCTGCGCTCGCGGGCTTCGGGGCTTGCGTTCCTCGGCGGTGCTCAAGGGGGCATACCGAACAGCCGTCGACAGTCGGCTTTCGGGCTTGACTGCCGGCGTCATCAGTTGCTCGCGGCACTGGCCGCGGCCGAGGCTGCCGCGTCCGCCGCGCTCGGCGGGGCCAGCAGCACCTTCTCGCCGGCCTTCAGGCCCTCCAGCACCTGCACCTTGGCGCCGTCCTGCAGCCCCACCTTCACCTGCCGCGGCGTCTGCTTGTTGGCGGCGTCCAGCACCTGCACCGTGAAGCGGCCGTCCTTGCCGCGCTCGCCCAGGGCGACGACCGGCATGGACAGCACCTGTTTGGCCGCGCCCGTCTCGATGTCCACCTGCACCGTCATGTCGCTGAACAGCGCGCGATCGCGGTTGTCCACCTCGAACAGCACGTTGTAGAACACCGCGTTGCCCGCGCGCTCGGGCACCGGCTGGATGACGCGCACCTTGCCTTCGTAGCGCTTGCCTTCACCCGACAGCGTCGAGAAGCGCGCCAGCTGGCCCACCTTGATCGCCTGGATGTCGGCCTCGGGCACCTTGGTGCGCACGGTGATGGTGTCCAGGTCGGCCAGCGTCAGGATGACGGGCGTCACCTGCACCGAGATGACCGTCTGGCCCACCTGCACCGGCAGGTTGACGACGGTGCCGTTCATGGGTGCCGTGATGCGGGTGTAGGAGAGGTTGACCTTGCGCTTGTCCAGGTCGGCCTGCAGGCGCTGCAGGTTGGCCGCCTGGCCGCGCAGGTCGGCCTCGATCTTGGCGAGCTCGGTCTCGGCGCGCTCGGCTTCATTGCCGGACGTCGCCTGGCCGGCCAGCAGGCGCTGCTGGCGCTTGAGCTCGCGGCGCGCGGCGTCGGCGTCGATGCGGCGGCTGTCCAGCGCGGCGCTGGCCTGGGCCACGGCGGCCTCGGCCTGGGCGACATCGCTGCGGGCCAGGTCGGGGTCCAGGCTGACGAGCAGGTCGCCCTTCTTCACCTGCTGGCCCAGTTCGACATGGATGGTCTGGATCTGCCCGCTGACCTGGGCGCCGACGTCCACGCGCGTCTTGGCCTGCAGCACGCCGGCGGCCTGCACCGCCTGCGTGATGTCGGCCAGCGCGACGACGCCGCTGGGCGGCGGCGGCGGTGCCGACGGCTTGTGGAAGGCCCAGGCGGCCGCGGCGATGCCGCCGGCGATCAACGCGATGACGATCAGGCGCTTGCGCCAGCGCTTCAGCAAAGAGGCTTTCATGTCCCTCCCAGGACGTCGGGGTCTGGGCCCCGGGGTCGACGTTGCGGCGTGGGCCGGTTCGGTGGATCAGCGGCCCCGGTGCGCCGGCGTCGGATGCTGCTCAGCAACGGCGGGCTTGGCGAAAGTCATGCACCGGCGCCGGTGTGGGGTCAGGGCTTGCCCCAGGCGGCGCGTCAGCGGCTGTGCGACGTCAGCCGCGCCAGTGGCGACGCCGCGCTGACGCCAGGCGCCACGGTGCTGGCGCCCCGGGCGGGCCGGGCCTCTTCGTCGCCAGGGCCGCCCGCGGTCAGCGCGGCAATGCTGCCCGGGCTGCGGCGCATCGCCACGCCGACGGCCAGGATGTCGATGACCAGCAGGTGCAGGATGCGGCTCACCATGGGCAGGTGCGTCTCGATGTCTTCCACGTGGTCGACGATCAGCGTCACGTCGGCACGCTTGGCCAGCGGGCTCTGGCTGGCCGTGATGGCCACGACCTTGGCGCCGCGCTCCTGCGCCTTCTCGACGACCTGCAGCAGCTCCGGCAGCCGCCCGCCGCTGCTGATGACGACGGCCACGTCGCCCTCGCGCAGCACGTCGGCCGCCAGCAGCTGCAGCCGTGGGTCGGTGTAGGCGCCGCAGGGCATGCCGAAGCGCAGGAACTTGAACTGCGCGTCCTGCGCGACGACGCCGTAGTGTCCCAGCGCGAAGAACTCGATGCGGCCTGCCGCCAGCAGCATCTCGGTGGCGCGGTCGATGGTGTCGCGGTTCAGGTGGCTGCGCACCTGCAGGATGGCGCTGGCCGTGTTGCCCAGCACCTTGGCGCCCAGCTCCAGCATCGAATCATTCGTGTTGACCTGCGTGTGCGTGACCGGCACCGTGCCCGTCAGGCCCGAGGCCAGGCGCAGCTTGAAATCCGACAGGCCTTCGCAGCCCAGCGACCGGCAGAAGCGGATAACGGTGGGCTGGCTGACGCCGGCGGCGCGGGCGATCTCGGCGATGGGGTCGTTCAGCACGGAGCGTGGCTGGGCCAGCACCAGGTCCGCTACGCGCAGCTCGGCCGGCGACAGCTCGCTGCGCGCGCGGCGGATCTGCCCCAGGATGGCCGAGCCGGGCGACGCCTGCAGGTTGCGCAGCTGGTTGTCGAGGATGGCCGACGCGCCCTTGAACGTGGCGTTCTCGGCCGTGATGACGAAGGTCGGGATGGCCGACACGTACTCGCGAAAGCGCCCCTTGTCCTCGAAGCGTGCGCGGAACGGGCTGCGGTCGAAATACTCGCCCAGCCGCGGCACGATGCCGCCGCCGATGTAGATGCCGCCCAGCGACCCCAGCGTCACGGCCAGGTTGGCGGCGGCCGTGCCGAGCAGACCGCAGAACACCTCCAGCGTCTCCAGGCACAGCGCGTCGCCGTCCTCCAGCGCGCGCTGCGTGATGGCCGGTGCCAGCAACGGCTCGGCGCCTGACACGCCGTGGCGGTGGGCCAGCGCGCGGTGGATCAGTTCCAGGCCGGGGCCGGAGATCAGGCGCTCATAGGACACATGGTCCTGGTTCAGGTGCTTCCATGCGAACTTCAGGATGTCCATCTCGCGCTCGTCGCGCGGGCCGAAGTTCACGTGGCCGCCCTCGGTTCCCAGCGCGATCCAGCCTTCGCCGGCCGGGATCAGCCCCGACACGCCCAGCCCGGTGCCCGCGCCCAGCAGCCCGATGACGCTGGGCCGGCGGGCCTGGCCGCCGCCCACCTGGCGCACGTCCACCTCGGCCAGCCGCGGCAGCGCCATCGCCAGCGCGGTGAAGTCGTTGACGACCACCAGCGTGTCCAGCCCCAGCCGCTGGCGCATCTCGTCGATGGAGAACTGCCAGTGGTAGTTGGTCATGCGCACGCGATCGCCTTCCACCGGGTTGGCGATGGCGATGGCGGCGTGCGCGATCTGCTGCGGGCCGCCCAGGTCCAGCCAGCTCAGGCCCGCGAGGTAGGCGCGCACGGCGGCGTGGAAGTCCGCGTGGTCCGCGCAACGCAGCGAGGCGGTCTGCGTGAACTCGCCGGGGCCGGTCTCCAGCGCGAACCGGGCATAGGTGCCGCCGATGTCGGCAAGCAGGCGGGGGCTGTCGAAACGGGCCATGGCAGAGGGAAACTGGAGCGCGGAAGCGGCGGATTATTGAGCAGTCCGCAACGAAACCCGTCGCCGGCGTTTTGCGCCGCCGATCCTGTAGCTTCACTACAGCGTCGTTCTGGCCGTTTTCCCTGGGAAGAAGGCCATCATGGGCGGTCATGAAAGCGTTTTCCGCCGCGTTTTGGTGCATTTGGGGCGAGTTTGGATTGTCGAATGGATGTAGTTTTGCTACCGTCCGCCGCGCCGAAATTCCACCCCCTCTTGATCCGTGTCAGCCCAAGCCATTTTCATGATCCCGTCGTCCCTCGTTGCTGCCGCCGGAGCGCGCGCATGAGCGCCCCGTATCCGTGGCTGGTGGCCGATGTCGGCGGCACCAATGCGCGCTTCGGCACCGTGGCGGGCCCGGGCGCGGCGGTGGAGGATGTGCGGGTGCTGCCCGTGGCCGGCCATGCCGGGCCCGCTGCTGCGGTGCGCGCCTACCTGGCCGAGCAGCCGGCGGGGCGCCCCCGGCCGCAGAGCGCCGCCTTCGCGCTGGCCACGCCGGTGCACCTGGACCGCATTGCGCTGACCAACGGCGCGTGGGACTTCTCCCGGTCCGCCACGCAGGCCGAGCTGGGCCTGAAGACCTTTCTGTGCCTGAACGACTTCGAGGCGCAGGCGCTGTCGCTGCCGCGTCTCAAGCCGCAGCAGCTGCGCGCCTGGGGCGAGGCGCCGGCCGACACGCAGGCCGTGCCCACCGGCACCGTGATGGCCGTCATCGGCCCGGGCACGGGGCTGGGCGTGGGCGGCGTCGTGCGCGCGCCAGGCCTGTGGCTGACGCTGCCGGGCGAGGGCGGCCATGCCACGCTGGCGCCGGCCGACGACTTCGAGAGTGCCGTGCTCGGCCACGCGCGCCGCGAGTTCCCGCATGTGTCGGCCGAGCGCTTCCTGTCGGGCATCGGCCTGCCGGTGCTGTGCCGCTCGGTCGCGGCCGCGCTGGGGCAGGGCGAGGACGTGGCAGCGTTGACGACCGAGCAGATCGTCGCGCGCGGCCTGTCCCATGAGTCGGCGGCCTGCTCGCGCACGCTGGATCTGTTCTGCGCGATGCTGGGCGGCTTTGCGGGCAACGTCGCGCTGACTCTGGGTGCCCGTGGCGGCGTGTTCATCGGCGGCGGCATCGTGCCGCGGCTGGGTGAGCGCTTCTTCCAGTCCGCCTTCCGCGGGCGCTTCGAGGCCAAGGGCCGCTTCCAGCCCTTCCTCGCCGCCATTCCGACCGCCCTGATCACCGACACGCTGGCCGCACTGTCCGGCGCCGCGCTGGCGCTGGAGCAGGCCGACGCCTGAGCGCCGTCGCGGGCGGTGCCCGCCGGCGCTTTCATCCCCCTCTTGCCTGCTTGCAGCGCGCCGCCTCCGGGCGGCGCGCTGCCAAGGGCGCCCCCCACCAGCCGCATGCGCCGGTGGCGCCCGCGTGCACG
>JAYSCT010000042.1:0-33652 GCA_041914785.1 Roseateles sp. | reverse complement strand
CGGTCCCCCGAGGGGACGGCGATGCTTGCGGCATTGAGCCGCAAGCACATCGCCCAAAGCGGGCCGGCTTGGGGCGGCCCGGCGCTCGGCCCGCAAGAGTCAGCGCCCTCAGACCTACTTCACGCCAAGCCGCCCTCCGGGGCGGCGTTTTCGTTTCTGGCGCTATGGCGCGCCGCTATGCTGGCTCGCCATGGACGTGATCACCCTGCTCGCGGCGGTGCTGGTCAATGCATTGCTGATGCTGCTGGCGCTGGCGGTCTGCGTCGGCGTGCGCGCACGCGGCGGCCTGCAGGCCTGGCAGCTGATGCTGGCGGGCCAGGCGCTCGGGTTCGGCCTGCTGATCGCCGCGACGCACGTGGTCCCGCTGGTGACGGCGACGCTGGGCGTGATGACCTTGAGCGCGTCGGCCTCCGCGATGGTGCTGACCTCGGCGCGCTTTCTCGGCGTGGCGGTGTCCCGCCGCGGGCTGTGGCTGCCGCCACTGCTGCTCGGCGCGGTGCACATCCTCATTTTTCCGAACCTCAAGCAGACCACCGGGGTCACCAACCTCACCATCGGCCTGCAGATCGGCTGGGCCGGCTGGCTGCTGCTGGCCGGCGTGGGCCGCGCGCGTTGGCGCTGGCTGTGCGGCCTGGCGGCGCTGGGCAACTCGCTGCTGACGGTGGCGCGCGGCGTGCTGGTGCTGGGCTGGCCGGAGATCTACCCGCGCTTCCTGGTGCCGCACCCGCTGAACATCGCCCACCTGATGCTGCTCAATGCGAGCTTGGTGCTGGGCACCATGGGCTTCCTGCTGGCGCACTGCGACGCGGCGGAGCAGGCGCTGGTGCGGCTGGCCTCGCTGGACACGCTGACCGGCCTGTTCAACCGCCGCGAGTGGATGCAGCGCGCCAGCCGCGCCCTCGGTGCCGCGGGCAGCGCGGCCGGCGATGCCGCCGTGCTGCTGATGCTGGACCTGGACCACTTCAAGCGCATCAACGACGAGCGCGGCCACCCGGTGGGCGACGAGGTGCTCAAGCTCGCCGGCGAGGTGCTGCACAGCGAGCTGCGCGCCAGCGACCTCGTGGGCCGCTACGGTGGCGAGGAGTTCTGCCTGCTGCTGCGCCAGTGCGACCCGGAGAGCCTTCGGCCGGCTGGACGCGCGGCTGCACCAGGCCCTGCGGCGCCGCTGCGAGGCCAGCCTGGGGTTCACGGTGGACTTCAGCGCCGGCGCGGTGCGGCTGCAGCCGGGCGAATCGCTGGCCGCGGCCATCCAGCGCGCCGACGACCAGCTCTATCGCGCCAAGCATGCCGGCCGTGGCCGCACCTGCTGCGCCGACGGCGTCTTGTGATCCCGCCGGGCGCCCCCATGTGGCCGGCCTCTGTCGAGTTTGAGATCATCCGGCCATGGTTCCCCATCTGATCACCGCCCTGAACGGCCCCATCAACGAGCTGGAGGCCCGCGTCCTGGAATCCATGCCCGCGACCGAACGCTGGTTCCGGCTGGAATGGATGGAGCACACGCCCACCTTCTACGCGTCGGTGGACCTGCGCAACGCCGGCTTCAAGCTGGCGCCGGTGGACACCAACCTGTTCCCCAGCGGCTTCAACCACCTGACCGCGCAGATGCTGCCGCAGGCCGTGCAGGCGGCCATGGCGGCCATCGAGAAGATCTGCCCGGAGGCGCGCAACCTGCTGCTCATCCCCGAGCCGGGCGCGCGCTGCAGCTTCTACCTGGACCACCTCGCCACCCTGGTGCGCATCTTCACGCAGGCCGGCCTGAACGTGCGCCTGGGCGCGCTGGACCCGGCGCAGACCCAGCCCGAGGAGCTGTCGCTCGCCGGTGGCGGCAGCCTGCTCATCGAGCCCGTCGTGCGCAAGCGCGGCCGGCTGATGATCAAGGGTTTCGACCCCTGCACCATCCTGCTCAACAGCGACCTCGCCGCGGGCACGCCGCCGCAGCTGATGGGCCTGCACGAGCAGTACCTGCTGCCGCCGCTGCACGCCGGCTGGAGCGTGCGTCGCAAGAGCCGCCACTTCCAGGCCTATGAAGAGGTCGCCAAGCGCTTCGGCAAGCTGCTGGGCATGGACCCGTGGCTCATCACGCCCATGTTCCAGAGCGTGGACCTGCATGGCCGGTCCGGCCTGGAGGCGCTGCAGACCGCCGCCGATGCGCAGCTGACCAAGGTGCGCCGCAAGTACAAGGAATACGGCATCAACGAGAAGCCCTTCGTCATCATCAAGAGCGACGTGGGCAGCCAGGGCCGCAGCGTGCTGACGGTGCGCGACGCCAAGGACATCGAGGCGCTCGCCCGTGGCGTGCCGGACAGCCTGGGCGCCGAGGTCATCGTGCAGGAGGGGGTGCCTACGCACGAGCGGGTGCACGAGGCGGTGGCCGAGCCGGTGGTCTACATGATGGACCGCTACGTCGTCGGCGGCTTCTACCGCGTGCATGCCAACCGGGGCATCGACGAGAACCTGAACGCGCCGGGCGCCAGCTATGTGCCGCTGGCGTTCGCCGAGTCGCCGCACCTGCCGCGGCTGGGCGAGAAGCCGGGTGCCAGCGCGCCGAACCGGTTCTACATGTACGGCGTCATCGGCCGCCTGGCGATGCTGGCCGCCAGCTACGAGCTGGAAGCGACCGACCCGCAGGCGGAGACCGAAGAAGCGGCCTGAGGCCTGCCCACGCCGCGGGAGTGGGCCGCCGGCCCGGCAAATACGCCGAGGGCCGGGGAGCGTCAAGCCTCGAAGTTGCGGGTTTGCTGCGCCGCACAAAATCCCGAAACCGGGCGCAGAATCCCCACTTTCGAACAACAAGGCCGCCGCTGATGCCGGTGGCCCCTGCGCAGTGAGTTCTTCCCACGCGGCCCGCAGCCCCTCGGCGATGGCGGGCCTGACCCTTGGCGCCCTCGGCGTGGTCTATGGCGACATCGGCACCAGCCCGCTCTACGCGCTCAAGGAAGTCTTCCACGGCGGTCATGTCGCCACGACGCCGGACAACATTCTCGGCGTGCTCTCGCTGCTGTTCTGGACGATGACCACCATCGTCTCGGTCAAGTATGTGCTGCTCATCCTGCGCGCCGACAACAACGGCGAGGGCGGCCTCATCGCGATGCTGGCGCTGGCCACCAACGCCGTGAACGACAAGCCGCCGCTGCGCCGCGGGCTGATGCTGGTGGGGCTGTTCGGCACGGCCATCTTCTTCGGCGACGCCGTCATCACGCCGGCCATGACGGTGCTGGGCGCCGTGGAGGGCATCGACGTCTACGAGCCGCAGCTGCACGAGGCCATCCTGCCCATCACCCTCATCGTCATGGTGGGGCTGTTCTCGGTGCAGCGCTTCGGCACCGGCGGCATCGGCAAGGCGTTCGGGCCGGTCATGCTGGCCTGGTTCGCCAGCCTCACGCTGCTGGGGCTGCCGCACATCATCGACAACCCGCGCGTGCTGGTGGCCATCAACCCGCTGTACGCGCTGCACTTCTGCCTGGAATACCGCTGGGTGGCCTTCGTCGCTTTAGGCGCGGTCGTGCTGGTCGTCACCGGCGGCGAGGCGCTCTATGCCGACCTGGGCCACTTCGGCAAGAAGCCCATCCGCATCGCGTGGTACGGCGTGGTCATGCCGTCGCTGGTCATCAACTACTTCGGCCAGGGCGCCATGCTGCTGGACGACCCGGCGGGCATCAAGAACCCGTTCTTCCTGCTGGCGCCGTCCTGGGCCGAGATCCCGCTGTTCCTGCTCGCCACGCTGGCGGCCATCGTCGCGTCGCAGGCGCTCATCACGGCGGCCTTCTCGGTGACCAAGCAGGCCATCCAGCTGGGCATCATGCCGCGGCTGCGCATCCTGCACACCAGCGTGCGCGACACCGGCCAGATCTACGTGCCCTTCATCAACTGGAGCCTGTTCGCGCTGGTGGTGGTGGCGGTGGTGTTCTTCGGCTCGTCCAGCAAGCTGGCCGGCGCCTACGGCGTGGCCGTCACCATCGACATGACGATCACGACCGTGATGACCTTCTTCGTCATCCGCTTCGGCTGGCGCTACCCGCTGGCGCTGTGCGTCGCGGCCACGGGCGTCTTCTTCGTCATCGACGTGACCTTCCTTGCGTCCAACCTGCTCAAGCTGCTGCACGGCGGCTGGTTCCCGCTGCTGATCGGCATCTGCGTGTTCACGCTGATGCTGACGTGGAAGCAGGGCCGCAAGCAGCTGTCCGACAAGCTGCGCGAGGACGCCATCGAGCTGACCGCCTTCCTGGAGGCCGTGTTCATCAACCCGCCCACACGGGTGTCCGGCACGGCGGTGTTCCTGTCGGCCGAGAAGGGCAGCACGCCCAACGCGCTGCTGCACAACCTCAAGCACAACAAGGTGCTGCACGAGCAGAACATCTTCGTGACGGTGAAGCACCACGAGGTGCCGTGGATAGGCTTTGACAAGCGCATCGAGGTCGAGGCGCTGGGCAACCAGTGCTGGCAGGTGGCGCTGCACTTCGGCTTCAAGAACGAGCCCGACGTGCCCGAGGCGCTGCAGCTGCTGAAGAAGCAGGGCGTGCAGCTGGAGGACATGGAGACCAGCTACTTCCTCAGCCGCGACATCGTCATCCCGACCATCGGCTCGGGCATGGCGCTGTGGCGCGAGAAGCTGTTCGCCAGCATGCACCGCAACGCGGCCGCGGCGGCGGACTTCCTGCACCTGCCCACCAACCGCATCGTCGAGCTGGGCTCCAAGGTCGAGATCTGACGCGCGGGCCGGCAGGCCCGCCGCCGGTCGGCGGGTCGCCTCGCGACATCTGACACGCCTCCCAAAACCGTGCGGCCGATCGGAAGACACCGCTGTCATTTTGTATTGACAGCGTTGTCAGCGATCGCGGATGATGAAGTCGCCGCGCCAAAAAGCGGCGCGGCGGCACCACGGTGGGTGCCGCCTTCCCGCACCGGGTGGACCGCGGCCCACGCCGATGCGCATCGTCACCTCCCGCGCCGGCCAGGACCGGCTTCCGCACACCATGAATCCTCTCGACCCCATCCGCCTCGACCTCGCCGCGCTGGCGCAGTCCTTCCCGCCCGACTTCCTGTGGGGCGTGGCCACCAGCGCCGCGCAGATCGAGGGCGCCGGGGCCGAGGACGGCAAGGGCCCGTCCATCTGGGATCACTTCTGCCGCCAGCCGGGCCGCATCAACGACGGCTCCAACATCGACGTCGCCTGCGACCACTACCACCGCTACAAGGACGACGTGGCGCTGATGAAGCGCCTGGGCCTGGACTGCTACCGCTTCAGCCTTTCGTGGCCGCGCGTGCAGCCGCTGGGGCAGGGCGCCTGGAACGAAGCCGGCTTCGCGTTCTACGACCGCCTCATCGACGAGCTGCTGCAGGCCGGCCTGCAGCCGCACGCCACGCTCTACCACTGGGACCTGCCGCAGGCGCTGGACGAGAACGGCCAGGGCGGCTGGCTGTCGCGCGAGGTCGTGGCCCGCTTCGCCGACTACGGCGCCGAGGTCGCGCGCCGCTTCGGCGACCGCCTGGCCAGCATCGCCACCCACAACGAGCCCTGGTGCACTGCCACGCTGGGCTATGAGACCGCCCAGTTCGCGCCCGGCCACACCAGCCGCGCCGAGAGCCTGCAGGTGGCGCACCACCTGATGCTGTCGCACGGCGACGCCATCGCCGCGATGCGCGCCGAAACGAAGGCCAAGCTCGGCATCGTCCTCAACCACACGCCGTCCTTCCCCGCCACGCCCACCGAGGCCGACCGCCGGGCCGCCCGCATCGACGACGGCCTCAATGTGCGCTGGTACATGGACCCGATCTTCCGCGGCGCCTACCCGCAGGACGCGATCGACTTCGTCGGCGCCGACGCGCCCCAGGTCCAGCCCGGCGACCTGGAACGCATCCGCCAGCCGCTGGACTTCCTCGGCATCAACTTCTACACGCGCAGCCTGTTCGGCGCCGACGGCAAGACCGTCAAGGGCCCCGGCAAGCTGGGCTTCACCGACATGGGCTGGGAGATCGTGCCTGAGGTGTTTGCGCAGCACCTCGTGCGCCTGGCGCGCGAGTACAACCCGCCGCCCATGTTCATCACCGAGAACGGCATGGCCAATGCTGACCGCGTCGTCGACGGCCGCGTGCCGGACAAGGAGCGCATCGCCTACCTGTCGGCGCACCTGCAGGCGCTGTCCATGGCCATGCACCTGGGCGCCGACGTGCGGGGCTACTTCTACTGGAGCCTGCTCGACAACTTCGAGTGGAACTCCGGCTACGCCAAGCGATTCGGTCTCATCCACGTCGACTACGAGACGCTGGAGCGCCTGCCCAAGGACAGCGCGCACTGGTACCGCGACTTCATCGCCAAGCACCGCGCCCACCGCTGAGCTGCCACCCCGCGTCCGTAGGGCGCGCGGACAGGCATTCCTCCGCGTTTGCCCCGACAAAGGGACGGGATTTCGGTCAGGATCAGGCGCTAAGCTCCTTCCTGTGCCGCGCCAGGGATTTTCCCTCCCGACCTTGCGCGCATTCGGCTGATTTGACGTATGGAACAGGAGGCCGGCCTGGGTTCTTCGGCAGTGTGTCGTCGTCCGGGTCGAGTCGAGGGGTGCCCGGACGCGGGTGTTGAGTGAATGCAGGATAGATCAAACGATCCGCTGATCGATGTCAGCCAATTGACCGTGGGGATGTTCATCCACCTGGACCTGGGCTGGATGTCGCATCCGTTTCCGCTGTCCAGCTTCAAGATCGCCTCGGCCGACCAGCTGCTCATCCTGCGCCGCTTGGGCCTGACGCAGGTGCGCTGGAGCCCCGCCAAGAGCGACCTGTCCCTGCAGTCCCCGGCCGACGCGGCCCCGCAGCTGGCTGAGGAGGCCGCCCCCCCCGCCGCCCCGCACAGCGGGCCCACGCCCGAGGAACTGGCCCGCGAGGCGCACCGCCGCGCGCTGGCAGCCCAGCGCGAGGCGCTGCGGCTGTGCGAGGAACAGTACGGCGAAGCCGCCGAAGGCTTCCGCAGCGTCATGGACCATGTGCAGGCCGACCCTCACCGGGCGCGCACCGACGCCGAGAGCCTGACCGCTGCGCTGCTCGACAAGATGCTGGTCGAGGGCGACCTCAACATGCGCCTGCTCAACGAGGCTGCCGGCGACCGCTCCACCGCGCATGCGCTGAACGTCTGCATCATCGCGCTGCTGCTGGGCCGCGCCTTCGGCCTGGGCCGCGACGAGATGATGGACCTGGGTGTCGGCTCGCTGCTGCACGACGTCGGCAAGCTCGAAGTCGCCGCGCGCCTGCGCCACCGCGACGAGAGCTTCACCGCCGCCGAGACCCAGGCCTACCAGCAGCACGTCGCCAAGGGCGTGGCCATCGCGCAGGCCATGGGCCTGCCGCCCGCGCCGCTGCTCATCATTGCGCAGCACCACGAGCATGCCGACGGCAGCGGCTTCCCGCAGCGCATCAACATGGACCGCATGAGCACCGGCGCGCGCATCGTCGCGCTGGTCAACCGATTTGACGGCCTGTGCAATCCGCTGCTGACCTCCAAGGCCATGACGCCGCACGAGGCGCTGTCGCTGATGTTCGCCCAGGGCCGCAACCGCTTCGACGCGACGATGCTGAACGCCTTCATCCGCATGATGGGCGTCTATCCGCCGGGCTCCACGGTGCAGCTCACCGACGACCGCTACGCGCTGGTCGTGTCCGTCAACTCGGCGCGGCCGCTCAAGCCCCGCGTCATGGTGCACGACCCCAAGGTGCCCAAGGAAGACGCGCTCATCCTGAACCTGGAAGAGATGCCCGACCTCGGCATCCGCCGCAGCTTGAAGCCGCAGTTCCTGCCCCGTGCCGCGCTGGACTACCTGAGCCCGCGCGCCCGCATCGCCTACTTCTTCGACGCTGTCAGCACCGGCCCCGGGGAGCTGACCGCGTGAACGCCAGCCGCGAGGCGAACCCGGCCTTGCCTCGCGTCCCCGAGGCGCCGTCCCTGATCGGCGCGCTGCTCGAAGGTCTGCCCGAACCCGCCTGGCTTGTCGACGGCGCCAGCCTGACCGTCTGCGCGATCAACCGCGCCGCGCTGCGCCTGCTGGGCCTCAAGCCCGAGCGCGCGCTGGGCCAGGCCCCGGCGCTGCTGTGCGGGTCGCTGGAAGACGAGGCCTTCTGGCAGGGCGCCGCGCGCGATCCCTTCGCCCGCATCCGCTCCGACACCGTGCTGACGCACAGCGACGGCCAGCCGCGCTGGGTCAGCCGCGCCATCAGCCCCATCCACACGCCCGAGGGCGACCGCTACTGGCTGGTGCTGCTGCACGACCAGACGCGCCGCCGCCGCGCCGAGGCCGAGCGCGAGACGCTGCTGGCCGAGCTGCGCGCCACGCTGGAATCCACCGCCGACGGCATCCTCGTCGTCGACCTCGCCGGCCGCGTGCGCAGCTTCAATCGCCGCTTCGCCAAGCTGTGGGGCCTGCCCGGCGGCCTGCTGCACGAGCCCGGCGACGCCGGCCTGTGGCTGAGCCTGCAGCGCGTCATGCGCGACGGCGAGCAGTACCGGCTGCGCATCGAGGCGCTGCTGGACGCGCCGCTGATGCGCTCCAGCGACATGCTGCGCCTGGCTGACGGCCGCGTGCTGGAGCAGGTCTCGCTGCCGCAGATGAGCCGCGGCGAGCCCATCGGCCGCGTGTTCTCGTTCCGCGACCTGTCCGAGAAGCTCGCCGCCCACCAGCGCATCGAGGAACTGGGCCGCTCCGACGCGCTGACCGGCGCGCCCAACCGCCGTGCGTTGGCCGACCGCATCGTGCAGCAGTTGGCCGTCGTCGGCAGCGGCGAGGCCGCGCCGTCGTTCGCGCTGCTGCACCTGGACCTGGACCGCTTCAAGCAGATCAACGACACGCTGGGCAACAGCTACGGCGACCGCGTGCTGCGCGAGGTCGTCGAGCGGCTGCGCGGCGCCGTCGGCGCCAACGACACGCTGGCCCGCGTCGGCGGTGACGAGTTCGCGCTGCTCATCGACGGCGCCCAGATGTTCGAGGCCGAGGCCGCCGCGCGCCGCGTGCAGCAGCTGCTGGCCGAGCCCTTCAGCTTCGACACGCTGAGCTTCACCGTCACCGCGAGCTGCGGCATCGCGCTGTACCCCGGCGACGGCGGCACGCCCGACGAGCTGCTGGCCAGCGCCGAGCGCGCCATGCACTGGGTCAAGGAAAGCGGCCGCGCGGGCTTCCGCTTCCACGTGCCGCGCAAGGAGGTCGACCTGCTGTCGCGCATGCGGCTGGACCACGCGATGCGCCAGGCGCTGGCCGAAGGGCGCTTCCGGCTGCACTACCAGCCGCAGGTCGAGCTGGGCAGCGACCGCGTCATCGGCGCCGAGGCGCTGATCCGCTGGCGCGACCCGCAGCGCGGCGACATCTCGCCGGCCGAGTTCATCCCGCTGGCCGAGGAGAGCGGCTTCGTCGTCGCCATCGGCGACTGGGTGCTGCGCGAGGCCATCGACCAGGCCGCCCACTGGCTCAGCCGCGGCCTGCGCATGCCGGTGGCCGTCAACGTGTCGGCGCTGCAGTTCCAGCAGGCCCACTTCGTCGACAGCGTCGCCGCCGCGCTGCGCGACGCCGCGCTGCCCGCCAGCATGCTGGAGCTGGAACTCACCGAAGGCGTGCTGCTGGGCGACGCGGACGAAGGCCTCAAGCGCATGCAGGCGCTGGCCGCTTTAGGCGTCACGCTGTCCATCGACGACTTCGGCACCGGCTACTCGTCGCTCGGCTATCTGAAGCGCTTCCCCATCCAGCGCCTCAAGATCGACCGCAGCTTCGTGCAGGGCCTGCCCAACGACCCCAGCGACGTCGGCATCGCCAACGCCATCGTGCAGATGGGCCGGGCGCTGGGGCTGCAGGTCATCGCCGAAGGCGTCGAGACCGAGGCGCAGCGAGACTTCCTGGCCCAGGCCGGCTGCCACGAGTTCCAGGGCTATCTGTTCGCGCCGGCGCTGCGGCCCGAGGAGTTCGAGCAGCGCGTACGCCCGCGCCGCCACGTCGTCGACGCCGCCGTGTCCGGCTGGCTGGGCCTGGCCAGCACCGGCTGAGCCAGCGGGCGCGCACAATGCGCCCATGCTCTACCGCTTCAAATCCAAGGCCGGGGCCGACATCGTGATGCTGGGCGACTCCGGCAACGACGTGCTGCGCCTGCTGGGCCGCGCGCCCGCGCCGCAAGGCATCCTCGAATCGGCCCAGCTGCCCGCGCTGATCCAGGCGCTGGAGGCCGGCGTCGCCGCCGACGAGGCCCAGTTCCAGCAGGCCGTCGACGCCGCCAAGGCCGCCGGCGAGCCGCTGCCGCGCCGCCAGGGCGTGTCGCTGCGCCAGCGAGCCTGGCCGCTGCGCGAACTGATGGTGCGCAGCCAGAAGGAAGGCGCCGACGTCGTCTGGGGCGTCTGATGCTGGAGGAGGCCACGCGCGTCATCCTCATCCGCCACGGCGAGACCGCCTGGAACCGGGCGACGCGCATCCAGGGCCACACGGACATCCCGCTCAGCCCGCTGGGCCTGGCGCAGGCACAGCGGCTGGCCGAGGCGCTGGCCGACGAGCCGCTGGCCGCCATCTACGCCAGCGACCTCAGCCGCGCCCGCCAGACCGCCGAGGCGCTGGCCGGCGTGCAGGGTCTGCCGGTGCGGCTGGACGCCGGCCTGCGCGAACGCGCCTTCGGCCGCTTCGAGGGGTTGAGCTGGGAGGAGATCGCGCAGACCTACCCCGACGACGCCACCCGCTGGCGCCGCCGCGAGCCGGATTTCCCGGTCGGCGGCGGCGAGAGCCTGACCGTCTTCAGCGCCCGCTGCCTGCAGGCGGCCACCCGCGCCGTGGCGGCCCACCCGGGCCAGAGCATCGCCCTCGTCGCCCACGGCGGCGTGCTGGACTGCCTCTACCGCGCCGCCACCCGCACCGCGCTGGACGCGCCGCGCAGCTGGCAGCTCGGCAACGCCACCATCAACCGCCTGCTGGCCACTTCCGAGGGCTTCACGCTGGTGGGCTGGAACGACGACCGACACCTCGCGGGCCTGGCTGCCGACGACGTTGCCGCCTGACCGGACCCCTAGGCCGACTGTTGCATCGGCACATCGTCCGTGTCGGTGGTGCCGAAAGTCGCTCCTATACTCGTTTCCACTTGTTCTCCAAGGTAGGTTTTCGAACCCGCCGCAACTCACTCGAAAAGGCCCACGATGAAGAAGATCGCCCTCGTTGCCGCCCTGGCTGCCGTCACGGCCGCTCCGGCTTTCGCCCAAAGCTCTGTCACGCTGTGGGGCCGCCTCAACACCACCGTTGAAAGCCAGAAGCTGGGCAACCAGGACCGCAAGGTCGTCGTCGCGAACAACAACTCGCGCCTGGGCTTCCGCGGTACGGAAGATCTGGGTGGCGGCCTGAAGGCGGGCTTCAACCTGGAACACGGTCTGGAATCCGACACCGGCGCCGCTTCGGGTGGCACGCAGTTCTGGAACCGCCAGGCCAACGTCGAACTGTCGGGCTCGTTCGGTACCGTGCGTCTGGGCACCTGGTTCCCTGACTCGTATTTCTCGACCGTTGATCGCGTCAGCAATCACAACCACGACACCGGCTCGTCGTCCGACGCGCTGTTCTCGTCGTTCGCCTTCGGCTTCCGCTCCAACAAGGTCGGCTACTTCTCGCCGAACATGGACGGCTTCAGCTTCATCGCCAGCGCTCACGCCGGCGAAGGCGCTGCTGGTGACGCCCGTGCGTTCGACCTGTCGGGCAACTACGAAGCCAACGGCCTGCACATCGGCGTGACCTACGCCCAGGCTGACACCGTCGCCAAGCGCAAGAGCTACACCGTCGAAGCCGACTACGCCTTCGGCCCCTTCCTGCTGGCCGGTTACTACCAGCGCGAAGAGATCAGCGGCGCCCGCTCGCGTGACATCGGCCGTGTGTCGGCCATGTACACGATGGGCCAGTCCGAGTTCCACTTCAACATCGGCGGCACCAAGTCTGGCGGTGATAGCTGGGCGTTCACGAACAAGCTGGCCAGCAACGACTTCAGCAAGGCCGGCGCGTCGCAGTGGACGCTGGGCTACAACTACAACCTGAGCAAGCGCACGAAGATCTACGGTTACTACACCCAGATCGACCAGAAGCTGGACAACAAGGTGGGCGACTTCAACTCGCTGGCCGCCGGCATCCGCCACAACTTCTGATCCCCCGGGACCAGACAAGAGAAAGCGCCCCTCGGGGCGCTTTTTTCATGCCCCGAACAGGTCGGGTGAGCTCTTGTTGCCGGGCGGCGCGACGCCCAGGTGGCGGTAGGCGGCCAGCGTCGCGATGCGGCCGCGCGGCGTGCGCTGCAGAAAGCCCTGCTGGATCAGGTAGGGCTCGATGACGTCCTCGATGGTGCCGGCCTCTTCGCCGATGGCGGCGGCCACGTTCTCCAGGCCCACCGGCCCGCCGTCGAAGCGGTGCACGACGGCCTCCAGGAACTTGCGGTCCATCAGGTCGAAGCCCTGCGGGTCGACGTCCAGCATGGCCAGCGCCTTGTCGGCGATGCCGGCCACGATGCGGCCGTCACTTTTCACCTCGGCGTAGTCGCGCACGCGGCGCAGCAGGCGGTTGGCGATGCGCGGCGTGCCGCGCGAGCGGCGGGCGATCTCCAGCGCGCCATCGGCGTCGATGGGCGCGTTCAGCAGCCCGGCGGAGCGCGTGACGATGCGCTGCAGCTCGCCCGGCGTGTAGAACTCCAGCCGCGCGACGATGCCGAAACGGTCCCGCAGCGGATTGGTCAGCATGCCGGCGCGCGTCGTCGCACCGACCAGCGTGAACGGCTGCAGGTCCAGCTTGATGGAGCGTGCCGCCGGGCCTTCGCCGATCATGATGTCGATCTGGTAGTCCTCCAGCGCCGGATACAGGATTTCCTCGACGACCGGACTGAGGCGATGGATCTCATCAATGAAGAGGACGTCGTTCTTCTCCAGCCCCGTGAGGATGGCCGCCAGGTCCTTGGGCTTTTCCAGCACCGGGCCGGAGGTCTGGCGCAGGTTGACGCCCAGTTCGGCCGCGATGATGTGCGACAGCGTCGTCTTGCCCAGGCCCGGCGGGCCGAACAGCAGCACGTGGTCCAGCGCCTCGCGGCGCTTGCGGGCCGCGCCGATGAAGATCTCCAGCTGCTCGCGGGCCTTGCTCTGGCCGACGTAGTCGTCCAGCAGCTTCGGGCGCAGCGCGCGCTCCAGCGCTTCCTCGCGGCTGGACTCGGGCGCCGCGCTGACGATGCGTGGCGCCGGCGCGAAATCGTCGGTCTGGATGCTCATGACCGACCTTTCGCCAGGCTGCCCCAGGAAAGGCGGGCGCCCCCTTGGGGGGGCGCGAACGAAGTGAGCGTGGGGGCAAACGTCATGAGAGTTTCTTGAGGGCCAGCTTGATGCCGTCACTGACGCCCACGTCAGTCGGCAGCGCCTTCAGCGCGGCGCCGGCGTCCTTCTCGCTGTAGCCCAGCGCGACCAGTGCCTGCAGGATGTCGGCCTGGTTGTCGTTGGCGACGGTGGCGGGCAGCGCGAGGTCGGGGCCCAGCTTGCCCTTGAGCTCCAGCAGCAGCCGCTCGGCGGTCTTCTTGCCGATGCCGGGCACCTTGGTCAGCCGGCCGATTTCCTGGCGGGAGACGGCCTGGGCCAGTTCGGCGACGGACAGGCCGGACAGCAGCCCCAGCGCCATCTTCGGGCCGACGCCGCTGATCTTGATGAGCTGGCGGAAGGTGGCGCGTTCCTCGTGCGTGAGGAAGCCGAACAGCTGGTGCGCGTCCTCGCGCACGGTCAGGTGGGTCAGCAGCACGGCACGCTCGCCGAGGCCGCCCAGGTTGAAGAACGTGCTCATCGGCACGTCCACTTCGTAGCCCACGCCCGCGACGTCGATGACGACCTGCGGGGGCGTCTTTTCGGCGATGACGCCGGTCAGTCTTCCAATCATGCCCGGATTATCCGGGCCACCTCAGCCTCAGTTGCGACCGAACAAACCCAGGCGCTGCGCTTCCAGCGCGGCCTCGGCGCGCGAGCTCACGTTGAGCTTGCGGTAGATCTGCTTGACGTAGTCGGCGATGGTGTGGCGCGAGAGGTTCAGCTGCACGCCGATCTCCGGCAGCGTGAAGCCCTTGGCCACGCGCAGCAGCACCTCGGTCTCGCGGTCGGTCAGCGACACCTCGTGCAGCAGCGAGGCTGCCGGCTTCTTCACCTGGGCGGCGAAGTAGGCGATGACCTTGCGTGCGATGGACGGCGACAGCGGCGGCTCGCCCTGGCTCATGCGCTGCAGCTGCTCCACCAGCAGCTCGCGCGACTGTTCCTTCAACAGGTAGCCAAAGGCGCCGGCCTGCAACGCGGGGAACAGGTGCTCGTCGTCGTCGTGGATGGTGACGATGACCGACTGCACCTCCGGCTGCTTCTCGCGCAGTGCGGCGATGACCTCGACGCCGGAGCCGTCCGGCAGGCCCAGGTCCAGCAGCGCCAGCGTGAAGCGCTGGCCGTTGACCAGAGACAGCGCATCCTGCACGCGCGAGCATTCGGTGATCTGCGCGTTGGCGAACACCTGCTTGACCAGGGCCTTGAGCCAGGCGCGGATCTCCGGGATGTCTTCGAGCAGCAGGATGTGATTCATGGGAGCCTCGGGAGAGCGAAAACTAAAGCGGGATCGTCAGGCGGATGACGGTACCCCAGCCAGGGCCGGATTCCACCAGGCACTGGCCGTGCATTTGCTTGGCGCGTGATTTCATGCTCGCCATGCCGTGGCCGCGGTCCAGGCGGCCATCCAGTTCGGTCGGGATGCCCTGGCCGTTGTCCTGGATGGTCAGGATGAAGTCGCCATCCTGCACGGCGCTCGAAATCGTCGCATGCGTGGCGCCGCTGTGCTTGATGATGTTGGACACCGACTCGCGCAGGATGCGCGTCGTCTGCACATAGGAGCGGGCCTGGAAGGTGTGCTCGATGTCCTCGGCCGGGCTCTTCCATTCGGCCAGGATGTTGGCCTGGCCCAGCCGTGACACGACCTCGGCCCGCCAGTCGCCCAGCGCATCGATCAGATGCACCGGCTTGCCGGTCAGGCCGCGCACGGACAGCCGCATTTCCTCCAGGGCCTCGCGCGCCAGCGTGGAGATGCGATCGGACTCGCTGGTGTGCACGATGGTCAGCAGCTTGGCGCCCAGGTCGTCGTGCAGGTCGGCCGCGATGCGCTTGCGCTCGCGCTCGGTCACCTGCTCCAGCTTCTGCTCGGCCAGCTGGCTGTGGGTGCGCTCCACGTCGGCGATGCGGTCGGCCATGCGCTGCTCGATGGTGGCCGTGCGCTTCTCGGCGTCGACGCGGGCGTGCGCGACTTGGTTCACCACCTGCAGGCCCAGGCCCAGCATCAGCACCGGCAGCGCCAGGCTCAGCCAGGGCGAGGCGGTCAGCCACAGCGATTCGCTGACGGGCGCCAGCGCCAGCTCGGCCAGCAGTGCCAGCATGGTGGGCAGCAGCAGCAGCGCCATCAGGCGGAACTCGCGCGCCAGCGCCTCGTCCGGCCCGGCCTGCAGCCGCAGCCGGCGCAGCCACAGCGCCCAGCCCATGGCGGCCACCAGCTCCAGGCTCAGCACGACGTTCCAGACGGCCGGCAGCACGCCCACCAGGCCGCCGGTCAGCAGCAGGCTGGCCGGCACGATGAGGCACTGGATCAGCAGCGCGTGGTCGATCCAGCTGCGCTTCCAGTTCATCTGGCGCAGCAGGTACTGCACGCCGCACAGCACCAGCAGCGTCATCAGCAACGGCCGCAGCCCGGCGGCGGCCGGCGCGCCGGCAGCGCGCAGCACCACCCAGCTCAACATCATGCCGACGAGGAAGTTGGCCGCGCGCTCGCGGTGGTGCAGGCCGGCCACGAGGCCGACGACGGTGGCCATCAACGCCAGCATGGCGGCCACCCAGCCGCGCAGGATGGCGGCCCAGTCGGGGCCGGCCATGGTCTGGGCATGGGCGACGGCGGGCCAGCACAGCGCCGCGGCGAGGAACAGGGCAGGGGGCAGGCGCAGAGGCTTGCGGACCCTCGGCGCGGTGGAGGCAATCATGGGCCGGCATTGTGAGGGAGGCCCGGTGCCTGCCGCGCCGGGGAATGCACCAGCGACAATCCGCGCTCACTTCTTTCTGCCGTCACCTTGTGATCCTGCGCTTCGCCTTCGAACCCGTCGACAACACCCGCCTGGCCCGTGTCTGTGGCAGCCTGGACTCGCACCTGCGGGACATCGAGGCCGCGCTGAGCGTGAAGATCACGCGCCGCGACGCCGAGTTCCGCATCAACGGCGTCAAGGCGGCCGCCGAGCGCACGCAATCGCTGCTGGAGGCGCTGTACGAGCGCGCCCGCCGGCCGCTGCCCGCCGAGACGCTGCAGCTGGCGCTGGTGGAGGCCAAGGCGCCCGAGCCCGCCACGCCCGGCAGCGACGGCCCGCTGGTGCTGCGCACGCGCCGCGCGGACCTGTCTGCCCGCACGCCGCGCCAGCACCAGTACCTGCAGCAGATCCTGTCCCACGACATCACCTTCGGCCTCGGCCCGGCCGGCACGGGCAAGACCTTCCTGGCCGTGGCCTGCGCGGTGGACGCGCTGGAACGCGCCAGCGTGCAGCGCATCATCCTGACCCGCCCGGCCGTCGAGGCCGGCGAGCGCCTGGGCTTCCTGCCGGGCGACCTGACGCAGAAGGTCGACCCCTACCTGCGCCCGCTGTACGACGCGCTGTACGACCTGCTCGGCTTCGACCGCGTCACCAAGGCGTTCGAGAAGGGCCAGCTCGAAGTCGCGCCGCTGGCCTTCATGCGCGGCCGCACGCTGAACCACGCCTTCGTCATCCTCGACGAGGCGCAGAACACGACGCCCGAGCAGATGAAGATGTTCCTGACCCGCATCGGCTTCGGCAGCCGTTGCGTCGTCACCGGCGACACCAGCCAGATCGACCTGCCGCGCGGCGTGCAGTCCGGCCTCATCGATGCCGAGCGCGTGCTGGCCAAGGTCAAGGGCATCGCGATGACGCGCTTCACCAGCGCCGACGTCGTCCGCCACCCGCTGGTGGCCCGCATCGTCGAGGCCTACGAGGCGCGCGCCAAGCGCGAAGCGAGAGAAGCATGAGCACCCGTCCCGAACTGAGCCTGTCGTTGCAATTCGCCGACCCGCGCCACCGCGCCCTGCTGCCGCGCCACAAGGTGCAGCGCTTCATCCGCGCGGCGCTGGAGCTGCCCGGCGAGATCGCCGTGCGCATCGTCGATGCCGAGGAAGGCCGCGCGCTGAACCGCGAGTACCGCAGCAAGGACTACGCGACCAACGTGCTGACCTTCGACTACAGCCACGAGCCGGTCGTCGGCGCCGACCTCGTCATTTGCGCCGAGGTGGTGGAGAAGGAAGCCGCCGAGATGGGCATCCCGCTGCTGGATCACTACGCCCACCTGCTGGTGCACGGCACGCTGCACGCGCAGGGCTACGACCACGAGGAAGACGACGAGGCCGCTTGCATGGAGGCACGCGAGACCGAGATCCTCGCCGGCCTGGGCGTGGCCGACCCGTACCAGCGCTGATTCGGCTAACGGCTGCTCAGGTAGCGCTTGCTGCGGAACAGCAGCCACAGCCCCACGGCCAGCAGCCCGATCAGCGCGATGGACTCCCAGAAGCCGTTGGGGTTCTTGATCAGCGGCATCCACTCGAAGTTCATGCCGAAGATGCCGGTGATGAGGTTCAGCGGCAGGAAGATGGCGGTCAGCACCGTCAGCGTGCGCATGATGCTGTTGGTGCGGTGACCCAGCGCGCTGAAGTGCATCTGCACGGCCGACTCGGCTGACGACTCCAGCCGCCGCACATGCGTCAGCACGCGCTCCACATGCTCCAGCACGTCGCGCGAGCGCACACGCAGCAGTTCGCGCTCGCGCGTCACGTGCGGGTCGCCGTCGGCCGGCCATTCGTCCAGCGCGTCTATCCATTCCTGGATGGCGCTGCGCTGGTCCTCGCAGGTGTCTTCCAGCCGGTGCAGCGCATCGCGGCTTTCCAGCAGCAGCGGCCAGTCGTCGAACTCGCTGCTCTGGTCCAGCAGCACCCGTTGCAGCGTGCCGAGCTGGCGCGTCAGCAGCCGGCGCAGTTCCAGGTAGCTGTCCACCATGTGGTTGACCATGCGCAGCATCAGGTCGGCCGGGCTCGCGGGCAGCCGGGCGCTGCCGCGTGCGGGCGCCTTGTCGCGGCCTTCGACGAGGCGGTCCAGCTTCTGCGCGAAGAACTCGCGCACCTGGCAGTCGGTCGGGTGCACGGTCACCAGCACGCGGTCGAACACCGCGAAGCCCACCGGGCTGGTGTCGATGGCGCGCAGCGCGCGTTGCGCCGAGGCCAGCGTGCCGTGCTCGTCGTCGACGAACAGGTCCTGGCTGCCCGGCGCCGCGGCCAGGCGGCGGAACACCAGCATGTCGTACCAGGACGTGTAGTCGAAGTGCGACGGCAGCTGGTTGTTGATCAGGTCGGACACATGCAGGTCGACGATGTTGCCGCAGCCCCAGCGCGACAGCGCCTGCTGCACGGCCGCCTCGCCCACCTCGAACTCGCGCCGCCCGTAGCCCAGCCACAGGAAGCCGCGTTCCGGCAGCGCGTCGGGCAGTGCCGGCAGCTCCGTGAAGCTGTCGGCCTGGATGTGGAACACCCGCATGGGGCTCAGGCCTGCTTCAGCAGCCGGGCCGCGTCCAGCGCGAAATAGGTCAACACGCCGTCGGCGCCGGCGCGCTTGAAGGCCAGCAGCGATTCCATCATGACGGTGTCGTGGTCCAACCAGCCGTTGGCCCCGGCGGCCTTCAGCATCGCGTACTCGCCGCTGACCTGGTAGGCGAAGGTCGGCACGCCGAACTCGTCCTTCACGCGGCGCACGACGTCCAGGTATGGCATGCCGGGCTTGACCATCACCATGTCCGCGCCCTCGGCCAGGTCGGCCGCCACCTCGCGCAGCGCCTCGTTGCTGTTGCCGGGGTCGACGTAGTAGGTCTTCTTGTCGGCCTTGCCCAACGCGCTCTTGGAGCCGACCGCGTCGCGGAACGGGCCGTAGAAGCCGCTGGCGTACTTCACGCTGTAGGCCATGATGCGCGTGTGGATGTGCCCGGCGCGCTCGAAGGCCTGGCGGATGGCGCCGATGCGGCCGTCCATCATGTCGCTGGGGCCCACCATGTCGGCGCCGGCCTCTGCCTGCGTCATGGCCTGGCGCACCAGCAGCTCGACGGTGGCGTCGTTCATGAGGTAGCCGCTCTCGTCCGGCAGGCCGTCCTGGCCGTGGCTGGTGTAGGGGTCCAGCGCCACGTCGGTCAGCACGCCCAGCTGCGGGAAGCGCGACTTCAGCGCCCGCACGGCGCGCGGGATCAGGCCGTCGGGATTGAACGCCTCCGAGCCGTCCACGGTCTTCAGGTGCGGCTCGATGGCCGGGAACAGCGCGATGACCGGGATGCCCAGCCGCACGGCTTCGTCGGCGGTGTGCAGCAGCAGGTCCAGGCTCAGGCGCGACACGCCCGGCATCGACGCGATGGGCGAGGCCACGTTGTCGCCCTCGTGCACGAACACCGGCAGGATCAGGTCGCTGGCCTGCAGCGAATGCTCGCGCACCAGCGCGCGGGTGAAGGCGTCACGGCGCAGGCGGCGGGGCCGGGCGGCGGGGAAGGCGGCGGGTGTCAGAAGTGAGCGGGCCAAGGCGGATCCTCAAACGGCGGGGGATGCGGCCCGGTGCGTGATGGACAACACATCCCGGCATCATTTATTCGTGACGCCACCGCTCAAGCGCGCTAAACTTGTCCGCGAATGATAGCCGCAAGGTGGTCGTTCCCTGCTTTTCCTCCCTGAGCAGGAGCCTTAGCGTGATGACAGCGATAAGGCTTTCTCGGCCCCGGTTTTGACCGGGGCCTTTTTTATTCCCGGCGCCTTTTTGGCGGCCTCCGGACCGGCTCGGGCTGGGCAGTGGAAACCCTGCCCATAATCGCCGCCATGCTCTGGGTCAAAGCCTTCCACATCGTCTTTGTCGCCGCGTGGTTTGCGGGCCTGTTCTACCTGCCGCGCATCTTCGTGAATCTGGCCATGGTGCCGGCCGACAGCCATGCCGAGCGCGAGCGCCTGCTGCTGATGGCGCACAAGCTGCACCGCTTCAGCAGCCTCCTGATGGGCGTGGCGCTGCTGCTGGGCGTCTGGGTGCTGGTGGGCTGGGGCGCCAGCCGCTTCGCCGGCAGCTACTGGCTGCACGCCAAGATGCTGCTGGTGCTCGGCGCCATCGGCTACCACCACATGAACCGCCGCCTGCTGCGGGGCTTCGAGGAGCTGGCCAACCGGCGCAGCCACAAGTGGTTCCGCGTCTACAACGAGACGGCGGTGCTGCTGTTCGCCGCCATCGTCGTGCTGGTGACGGTCAAACCGTTCTGACCCCGCCCCGATGCCGCGACGGCAGAGTTCCGCCACCTGGCTGCTGCTGGCCCACATCGGGCTGGTCATCTACGCCAGCCTCTACCCGTTCTTCCCGTGGCGCTGGCCGCCCGGCATGGGGTGGCCGTGGCTGTTCAGCCTGCCGTGGCCGCGGCAGTTCTTCGCCTACGACCTCGAAGCCAACCTGATCGGCTACATCCCGCTGGGCCTGCTGGGCTTTGCCGCGGCGATGCGCTCGGGCTGGGGGCTGCGGGGCGGGCTGCTGCTGGGCTTCCTGCCCGGGCCGCTGCTGTCGCTGGCGATGGAGACGCTGCAGTTCTTCCTGCCGGGGCGCGTGCCCTCGCTGTCGGACTGGGCGCTGAATTCGGCGGGCAGCAGCGTGGGCGCCGTGCTGGGGCTGCTGCTGCACGCGGTGGGCGGCCTGCGGCGCTGGGAGGACATGCGTGACCACTGGTTCGGCAGCAGCAGCGCGCCGGCGCTGGCCCTGCTGGCGCTGTGGCCGGTGGCGCTGCTGTACCCCACGCCGCTGCCGTTCGGCCTCGGGCAGTGGCTGCCCTGGTGGCGCGAGATGCTGCTGGAGGCGCTGGACGGCACGCCGTGGGCGCTGAACTGGGGCGACGCGGTCACGGTGGAGCACGAGCTGCCGCCGGGCCTGCAGGCGCTGGCCATCGGGCTGGGGCTGGTGGCGCCGGTGCTGCTGATGATTGCGGTCGCGCGCCCGGGGCTGCGCCGCGTGGTGCTGGCCGGCGGCGCGGTGCTGCTGGGGCTGCTGGCGACGGCCACGGCCACGGCGATGGCCTTCGGGCCCGACCACGCCTGGGCCTGGCTCAGCGAGGCCACCCGCCCCGGCGTGGGCCTGGGGCTGGCGCTGGCGGTGCTGGCCTGCCTGCTGCCGTCGCGCGTCGCGGCGGCGCTGGGGCTGTTCGTGCTGTGCGCGCTGGTGGGCCTCATCAGCGTGGCGCCCAGTGACCCCTACCTGGCGCTGAACCTGCAGGCCTGGGAGCATGGCCGCTTCGTCAACCTGTACGGCCTGACGCGCTGGGTGGCCTGGACCTGGCCCTTCGTCGCCCTGATCTGGCTCGCCGCGCGGCTCGTGCAGAAACCCCAGTGAGAGAGAATCGATCGCGATGAGTTACTACCAGCGCCACGTCTTCTTCTGCCTGAACCAGCGCGCCAATGGCGAGGCCAGTTGTGCCGACCATGACGCGCAAGGCGCCTTCGATCACTGCAAGTCCCGCGTGAAGCAGCTGGGCCTGGCCGGCAAGGACGGTGTCCGTGTCAACAAGGCCGGCTGCCTGGACCGCTGCGCGGGCGGCCCCGTCGCCGTCGTCTACCCCGAGGCCGTCTGGTACTCGTGGGTGGACCAGGGCGACATCGACGAGATCGTCGAGAGCCATCTGCGCGACGGCAAGGTCGTCGAGCGCCTGGTGCTGCCGGAATCCGTCGGCCGATGAACGCGCAGACCGAGAAACGCCTCGTGCCCGGCCCGGTCGGCCAGATCGAGGTCGCCATCGACCTGCCGCCGGACGGCGCCACGCCGCTCGGCACCGCGCTGATCTGCCACCCCAACCCGACGCAGGGCGGCACGATGGACAACAAGGTCGTGCAGACGCTGGCCCGCGCCTTCCTGCAGCTGGGCTGGCGTGCCGTGCGTTTCAACTTCCGCGGCATCGGCAAGTCGGAAGGCGGCTGGGACGAGGGCCGTGGCGAGGTGGACGACGCGCTGGCCGTGCTGGCCGCCGTGCATGCGCCGGGCGACGCGCTGGTCCTGTCGGGCTTCTCCTTCGGCGGCTTTGTCGCGTCGCGCGCCGCACAGCGCGTGGAGCCGGCCGCTCGGCGCCTCGTGCTGGTGGGCCCCGCCACCAGCCGCTTCGACACCGCGCCCGTGCCGGCCGACACCGTGGTCATCCACGGCGAGGTCGACGACGTGGTGCCGCTGTCGTCCGTGCTCGACTGGGCGCGGCCGCAGAGTCTGCCCGTCACCGTCGTCCCCGGCGTGGGCCATTTCTTCCATGGGCAGCTGCCGCTGCTCAAGTCCCTGGTGGTGCGCGCGTTCGATCCGGTGCGTGCCTGAACTGAATCGATGAAACGACTGCTGGCTTCCTTCCTCGCCGCGGTGCTGGCGACGTCTTCGCTGACCGCCCGGGCCCAGGCCCCGCAACCCCCCGAGATCGCCGCGCGCAACTACGTGCTGATCGACCTGACGTCGCACAAGACGCTGGCCGAGCGCGACGCCGACACGCCGCAGGACCCGGCGTCGCTGACCAAGCTGATGACGGCCTACGTCGTCTTCAACGCGCTGCGCGACAAGAAGCTCACGCTGGACCAGACGCTGCCCGTCTCCAGGCGCGCCTGGGACGAGCGCAAGGGCGAGCCCTCGCTGATGTTCATCGACACGACGATGACGCCCAAGGTCGATGAGCTGCTGCGCGGCCTCATCATCCAGAGCGGCAACGACGCCGCCGTGGCGCTGGCCGAAGGCGTGGGCGGCAGCGTCGAGGGCTTCGTGCAGCTGATGAACCGCCAGGCCCAGGCCTGGGGCCTGAAGAACACCGAGTTCAAGAACGTGACCGGCATGAGCGAGCCGGGCCACAAGTCCAGCGCGCGCGACATCGCCACCATCGCCGCCCGCATCATTGCGGACTTCCCCGAGTACTACGGCTACTACTCGCAGCGCGACTACACCTTCAACAAGATCCGCCAGGACAACCGCAACCTGCTGCTGCGCCGCGACCCCACCGTGGACGGCATGAAGACCGGCTACACCGAGGCCGCCGGCTACTGCCTGGTGGCCAGTGCCAACCGCGAGTTCCCGAACGGCAAACGGCGGCTGCTGAGCGTCGTCATGGGCACCAGCTCCAAGGACGCGCGCGCCAGCGAAAGCCAGAAGCTGCTGAACTGGGGCTACACCGCCTACGACGCCGTCAAGATCTTCGACGCCGGCAAGGCCATCAAGACCGTGCCGGTCTGGAAGGGCGAGTCCAAGGAAGTGAAGCTGGGTGCTGCGGATGCCGTCTTCGTCGCCGTGCCGCGCGGCGATGGCAGCAAGCTGCAGACCCAGGTCGAGCACACCGATCCGCTGGTCGCGCCGCTGAACAAGGGCCAGCGCGTGGGCACGCTGCGCGTGACGACGACGGCCGGCGCGCCGGTGGCCGAGGTGCCGCTGATGGTGCAGGAGGCCGTGCCCGTGGCGGGCATCATGGGCCGCGCGTTCGATTCCATCCGCCTGTGGATCAAGTGACCGGAGACGCCGCATGAACCTGCCCCCCGACATCCCGCCCGAGCAGTCGCTCATCGAGTACCCGTCGCAGTTCCCCATCAAGGTGATGGGCGCGCACGTCGAAGGCTTCGTCGAGGCCATCACGCACGTGGCGCTGCAGTTCGACCCCGGCTTCGACGCGGCCACCATCGAGCAGCGTCCCAGCAAGGGCGGCAACTACCTGGGCCTGACCATCACCATCACCGCCACCAGCCGCGAGCAGCTGGACGAGATCTACCGGACGCTGACGACGCATCCGATGGTCAAGGTGGTGCTCTGATCAGCTGGCCGCGTCGGCGTCCTGCAGCGCCTTGAGCTTGGCCTTGGCGGCCACGTCGCCGTTCTTCGCCGCCACCTCGTACCAGTAGCGCGCCAGCCGCGCGTCCGCCTCCACGCCCAGCCCGGTCTCGAACATCGACGCGACGAGGTACTGCGCGCCGACGTCGCCGGCCTTGGCAGCGTCCAGGTACCAGCGGTGCGCCTGGGCCATGTCCTGCGGCCGGCCGCGGCCCAGGTAGAAGCAGGTGGCGATGTCCTGGGCGGCGTCGGCGTGGCCATGCCCGGCGGCGCGCTCGAACCAGTCGCACGCCGCCGCGGCGTCGGGCCTGCCATGGCGGCCCTGCTCGATCATTTCGCCGAGCGCGTTCTCGGCCAGCGCGAGCTTCTGCGCCGCGGCGCGCTGCAGCCAGCGCCAGGCCTGGGCATCGGTCGCGCCGGGCAACTCGCGGCGCAGATGCATCATGGCCAGGTTGAACTGGCCCAGCGCCTCGCCGCGCCGGGCCGCCGCGGTGAAGCCTTTCGCGGCGACGGTCAACTGGCCGTCTTCATACGCGGCGATGGCGTCGTCGATCGGCGCGGCCTGGGCCAGCGAGGCGGTGAGCAGCAGGGCAATCAACGGGATCTTCATCGGCGTGAGTCGGCCAGCGACGGCAAAGGCTTACGGGGCGTCTCTATGATGCCGCGCATGATCGTCAAGACCCTGGGGCCGGTGGAATACCTGCCCACGCTGGAGGCCATGCGCGCCTTCACGGCGACGCGGAATGCGGACACGCCGGATGAACTCTGGCTCTGCGAGCACCCGCCCACCTTCACGCAAGGCATCGCCGGCAAGCCCGAGCACCTGCTGCTGCCGGGCGACATCCCGGTCGTGCCCACCGAGCGCGGCGGCCAGGTCACGTACCACGGCCCCGGGCAGGTCACGGCCTACCCGCTCATCGACCTGCGCCGGCTGGGCATCTATGCCAAGGAATACGTGTTCCGGCTCGAGGCGGCGCTGATCCAGGTGCTGGACAGCTACGGCGTGACCGGCCTGCGCGTGGCCGGCGCGCCGGGCATCTACGTGCGCCCGGCCGACCCCGGCAGCCACGCGGCGCTCACCGGCCCGGCGGACCCGGCCGATGCGTTCAAGGGTCTGGCCAAGATTGCCGCCCTGGGCATCAAGATCAAGCAGCACTGCACCTTCCACGGCCTGGCGCTGAACGTCGCGATGGACCTGGAACCCTTCCAGCGCATCAACCCTTGCGGCTACCCGGGCCTCGAAACCACATCCCTCGATAAAATCGGCGTTTCCACGGACTGGCCCACCGCGGCTGGCCGGCTCGCCGAGCGCCTCTCGGCCCAGTTGACTCCCTGACCATGACGGACACGACCTACGACCCGAGCGTGAAGCAAAAAGCCGAAGCCAAGACTTCGCGCATCCCGATCAAGATCGTGCCGGCGGAGGTGCTGAAGAAGCCCGACTGGATCCGCGTGAAGGCCGGCTCCCCCAGCACCCGCTTCTACGAGATCAAGCAGATCCTGCGCGAGCACAAGCTGCACACGGTCTGCGAGGAAGCCTCCTGCCCCAACATCGGCGAATGCTTCGGCAAGGGCACGGCCACGTTCATGATCATGGGCGACAAGTGCACGCGCCGCTGCCCGTTCTGCGACGTGGGCCACGGCCGCCCGGACCCGCTGGACGTGAACGAGCCGCTGAACCTGGCCAAGACCATCGCCGCGCTGAAGCTGAAGTACGTCGTCATCACCAGCGTCGACCGTGACGACCTGAAGGACGGCGGCGCGGCGCACTTCGCCGAGTGCATCACGAAGACGCGCGAGCTGAGCCCGACGACGCAGATCGAGGTGCTGGTGCCCGACTTCCGCGGCCGCGCCGACCGCGCGCTGAACATCCTGAAGGCCGCGCCGCCGGACGTGATGAACCACAACCTGGAAACCGCGCCGCGCCTGTACAAGGAAGCGCGCCCGGGCTCCGACTACGAGTTCAGCCTGAACCTGCTCAAGCGCTTCAAGGAAGAAGTGCCGGGCGTGCCGACCAAGAGCGGCATCATGGTGGGCCTGGGCGAGACCGACGACGAGATCCGCCAGGTGATGCGCGACATGCGCGCGCACAACATCGACATGATCACCATCGGCCAGTACCTGGCCCCGTCGGGCCACCACCTGCCGGTGCGCCGCTACGTGACGCCGGACGCCTTCAAGCAGTTCGAGAAGGAAGCCTACGAACTGGGCTTCACGCACGCCGCCGTGGGTGCCATGGTGCGTTCCAGCTACCACGCGGACCAGCAGGCCCACGGCGTGCTGAACCCGACGGCGGCCTAAGCCTCGTTCAGCAACTGCTCGATCAAGCCGTGCAACGCGGCGAAATCGGGCTCGCCGACGTAGCGCTTGACGATCTCGCCGCGCTTGTTGATGAGGAAGGTCGTCGGCGTCATCTGCACCGGGCCGAAGGCGTTGGCCACGGCGCCGGTGTTGTCGATGGCGACGCCGAACGGCAGCTTGCGCGTCTCGGCGAAGCGCGCGACGAAGGCCGGCGGGTCATAGCTCATGGCGACCGCCAGCGTGTCGAAGCCGCGGTCCTTGAACTTGCCGTGCGTGGCGACGATCTGAGGCATTTCCTTCACGCAGGTCGCGCAGCTGGTGGCCCAGAAGTTCACCAGCATCACCTTGCCGGCCCACTGCTGCGAGCTGGCCTTGCTGCCGTCCAGCAGCACGTAGTTCACGGCGGGTGCCGGCTCCTTGGCGCAGCCGGCCAGGGCGGCGAAGCAAAGGGCGGCGAGCAGGCGGCGAGTCAGCATGGCCGCATTCTAAGAAGGGGCGTCAATTCCTCTTCGCCAGCTCGAACATCAGCAGCGACGGCAGCGCGTTGGCCAGGTGGCGGCGTGAGATGCGGGCCACGCCGTCGCTGGTGGCGGTGGACAGCTGCGTGCGGTGCTCGCCGTCGAACATCTCGACGAAGGCGAAGTCCGGCGCGTCGCGGCTGATGCCGGCGATCAGGTGCAGCAGCGCCTCGTCCATCAGCGCGGCGTCGAACAGCAGCACGTGCGGCAGGCCTTCGTGGCAGAACTGCTCGGCCTCGGCGACGCTGCCGACGGCGTCCACCAGCATGCCCATGTGGCGCAGCGCCGCCTGGGCCTCGGCGCGCAGCTCGCGGTGCGCGGTCAGGATCAGCACCTGGCAGCCGGCCAGCGGCCGCGAGTTGCCGCCCAGCCGCTCGGCCTCGGCTTCCAGCTTGGCGTGCGTGCTGTCCGGCGGCGGCGCTTCCTCGGGCGCGAGCTGGTTGAACTCCAGCGTCAGCAGCGTGATGCCGGCCTCCTGCTCGCGCAGCGGCAGCACGCCCAGCGTGAGGGCGGTCTGCTCCAGCAGCTTCCAGGCCAGCGAGTCCAGCCCCGTCGACGCCGCCTGCGGCTCGGGCGCCTCGCCCAGCAGTTCCAGCGAGCGGTGGGCGAAGCGGCAGGAGAGCCGCGCCTTGACGGGCCAGGGCGTCAGGTCCAGCCGCAGGTCGACGGACGAGTGCGTGTTCGTCAGCGCCCAGTCCATCAGCGCGTTCAGCAGCGCGAACAGCAGCGCGCCGTCGGCCCAGATCTCCACGGGCTTCAGCGACTGGCGCACCTGCACGCCGCGCGCCTGCGTCTCGCGGCTGCGCTGGGCCAGCACGCTGCGCAGCATCTGCGACAGGTGCTGGCGCTCGCGGTTCAGGCGCAGCCGGCCGGAGGCCAGCCGGGCCAGCTGCTGGCCCAGCATGCCGGCGGTGCGGGCGTCGTCGACGCTGCGGCGCAGCAGGCGCAGGCCGCGGCGGTCGATCTGGCCGGTGGTGGCGAGGGCCTGGATCTGCTCCAGCGCCGCGCTCAGCGGGCCGGCGATCTCGGCGCCCAGTTGCTGGACGATGTCGGCCCACTGCACTGGCGTGGGCTCAGGCATGACATCGTTGGCGGCGCTGACTGGCGCTGAAGAAGGCGGTGTGGACATGACCCCGGGGAGACGAATCCGCGGCGGATGGTTCTAGGTTGTGGGCCCACCGCGGTGTGAAAGCGCATGCTGGGGACTGGGCGCCCCTTTCTCCATCCCCCAGCCGGGTGGAAACCCTTGGTTCAGGGGTGGGCTTACCCTCGCAACAGGCATGCCCGCCGCGGTCAGGCAATGACGCCGGCGGCCCGCCAGGCGGCGATGTCGTCGGCGCTGCAGCCGGCCTCGCGCAGCAGTTCGTCGCTGTGCTGGCCCAGCAGCGGCGGCGCGTGGCGGTACTGCACCGGCGTGGCCGACAGCTTCATGGGGCTGGCCACCAGGCGCAGCGCGGGCGTCAGCGGGTGGTCCAGCCCGACGACGGCGCCGCGCGCCCGGGCCTGCGGGTCGTCCAGCGCCTCGGCGATGGAGTTGATGGAGCCGCACGGCACCTTGGCCGCCTCCAGCGCGGCCAGCCAGTCGTTGCGCGGGCGCTGGCGGATGGCGTCCTCCAGCAGCGGCACCAGCACGGCGCGGTGGCGCACCCGCTCGGCGTTGGTGGCGAAGCGTGGGTCCGCGGCCCAGGCCGGGTGGCCGGCGATGTCGCAGAACTTGGCGAACTGGCGGTCGTTGCCGACGGCCAGGATCAGGTGGCCGTCACTGGCCTCGAACACCTGGTAGGGCACGATGTTCTGGTGCGCGTTGCCCATGCGGCCCGGCGCCTTGCCGCTGCACAGGTAGTTGCTGCCCAGGTTGGCCAGCATGGCCAGCTGCGTGTCGAACAAGGCCATGTCGATGACCTGGCCCTGGCCCGTGGCGTCGCGGTGGCGCAGCGCGGCCAGGATGGCGACGGTGGCGTACATGCCGGTGAACAGGTCGGCCACGGCCACGCCCACCTTCTGCGGGCCGCCGCCGGGCAGGTCGTCGCGCTCGCCGGTCACGCTCATCAGCCCGCCCATGCCCTGCACGGCGTAGTCGTAGCCGGCGCGCTCGGCGTAGGGTCCCGTCTGGCCAAAGCCGGTGATGGAGGCGATGACCAGGCCCGGGTGCTCGGCCAGCAGGCTCTGCGCGTCCAGCCCGTAGCGGGCCAGGTCGCCGACCTTGAAGTTCTCCACCAGCACGTCCACCTGGCCGGCCAGCCTGCGCACGATGGCCTGGCCCTCGGGCGTGGCCAGGTCCACGGCCAGCGAGCGCTTGTTGCGGTTGGCGCCGAGGAAGTAGGCGGCTTCGGTCGTGTCCTGGCCGTCTGCGTCCTTCAGGTAGGGCGGGCCCCAGGCGCGCGTGTCGTCCCCGCTGCCGGGGCGTTCGATCTTGATGACGTCGGCGCCGAGATCGGCGAGGGTCTGGGTGCACCAGGGGCCGGCCAGCACGCGTGAGAGGTCCAGCACGCGCACGCCCGCCAGCGCTTGTGGGGTTGGCAGTTTTTGCATCATGGAATTGTCAGGGGGCGGCTGTCGATAATTCGGCGATGCTTCATCGCTTGACCGCCGGATTTGCCCTAATCGGCCTGTTGGCCGCCTGCCAGCCCGCGCTGAACTGGCGCGAGGTGCGGCTGGCGCAGTCGGGCGCGGTGGCGCTGTTCCCGTGCAAGCCCGACGTCGAGCAGCGCCCCGGCATGGGGCTGGCCCAGTGCGAGGCGGCGGGCAGCCGCTTTGCGCTGTCGTGGGCCGACACGCCCGACCCCACGCACGCCGGCGCGGCGCTGAAGGCCATGGCGCAGGCGCTGGCCACCAAGCTGGGCCAGCCGCTGCCGCCGGCGCAGCCGCTGCAGGTGGCCGGCATGACGCCGCTGCCCGAGGCCGGCCAGCACCGCCTGGGTGGTGATGGCACGGCCGCCCGCGTGGCGGTGTTCGCGCACGGCGGCCGCGTCTACCAGGCGGTGATGTCGGGCGCCCGGGACGACACGGCGGCGTGGGAGGCCTTCGTCGCCGGGCTGCGCGTCGAGCCCGCCCGCTAACATCGCGCCCCATGCCCAACCTGCTCGTCATCGCTCACGCGCCGCTGGCCTCCGCGCTGCGGCAGGTGGCGGAGCACACCTTTCCCGACTGCGCGCCGACGCTGGCGGTGCTGGACGTCCACCCCGGCCAGTGCGCCGACGACGTCGAGGCCGCCGCCCGTGCGCTGATGGCCCAGGCCGGCCAGCCCGAGTGGCTGGTGCTGACCGACGTCTTCGGCGCCACGCCGTGCAACGGCGCCCAGCGCCTGGCGGGCGAGCAGGTGCAGGTGCTCACCGGCGTCAGCGTGCCCATGCTGTGGCGCACGCTGTGCTACGCCAGCCAGAAGCCCTTGACCGAGCTGGCCCGCCGGGCCATGCAGGGCGCGGTCACCGGCATCGTCGCCACGCCCCCCTTGCCTCCCGACGAATGATCACCTCCACCCTCACCATCAGCAACAAGCTGGGTCTCCACGCGCGCGCCTCGGCCAAGCTGACCAAGCTGGCCGGCAGCTTCAAATGCGACGTCTTCATGAGCCGCAACGGCCGGCGCGTGAACGCCAAGAGCATCATGGGCGTCATGATGCTGGCTGCCGGGCTGGGCGCCACGGTGGAGCTGGAGACCGACGGCGAGGACGAGCAGGCCGCGCAGGACGCGATCACCGCGCTCGTCAACGACAAGTTTGGCGAAGGTCAGTGAGCCCGGGCAGGCTCAACCCACCAGCCGCTTGAAGCGCGCCGGCAGGTCCGCCGTGCGCAGCAGCAGCGGCAGGTCGGCGGTGTTGAAGTCGGGGTCCCAGGCCGGCTCGCCCATCAGCTTCGCGCCGCAGCGCAGGTAGCCGCGGATCAGCGCCGGCGGCTCCACCACCAGGTCCTGGCGCAGGTGGGCAATGGGCAGCGGCAGGCGCGGGCGCACCTGGCAGTCAATGGGCGCGAGGTGCGTCGCGGCGATCTGCTTCCACAGGCTGGCCGCGAAATGGCCGCCGTCGCGCATGCTGACGCTGGCGCAGCCGATGACGGTGTCCAGCCCGTTGCGGGCCATGAACTCGGCCAGCGCGCCCCACAGCGCGATGATGGCGCCGCCGCTGCGGTGGTCGGCATGCACGCAGGAGCGGCCGATCTCGGCGACGCGGGAGCGCAGGTTGCGCAGCCGGGTCAGGTCGAACTCGGTGTCGCTGTACAGGCCGCCGGCGCGCTTGGCCGCCGCTGGCGTCAGCACGCGGTAGGTGCCAACGACGGGGCCGGGCTCGCCGTCCTCGCCGGCCGCGCGCACCAGCAGGTGCTCGCAGTAGGCGTCGAACAGGTCCACGTCCAGCCCGGCCGGCGCGTGGCGGGGCGTCGGCAGGCGGGCGCCCATCTCGACGGCGAAGACCTGGTAGCGCAGGGCTTGGGCCTCGCGGACCTCGGACTCGCTGGCGGCCCAGCTCACCGTGAGGCGGGTGGCCGTGGCGCGCTCGGCGCGGTGCAGGGCGGGGGCGTGCGTCAGCGCCTGCGTGACGATATGGCTGCGGTTCATGCCGCCATGCTGGGCGGCCGGCTTGACGCAGCGGTGAACGTCCTATGAAAAAACCATGACGCCCGGCGCCGGCGCGAGCGGCTACATTGGCCGCTCGATCTGCGAAAGGGCGCTGCTGATGAGTTTCCAGGTGTTCGGCATTGCGGTCTCGCGTGGCGTGGCCATCGGCCGCGCGGTGCTGGTGGCGTCCAGCCGTGTCGACGTCGCGCACTATTTCGTCGCGCCGGACCAGATCCAGGCCGAGATCGCCCGCCTGTTGCGCGGCCGTGATG
The DNA here is from genome assembly GCA_041914785.1 of Roseateles sp. Taxonomy (GTDB): domain Bacteria; phylum Pseudomonadota; class Gammaproteobacteria; order Burkholderiales; family Burkholderiaceae_C; genus Pelomonas. The sequence continues at coordinate 2,112 of JAYSCT010000042.1, read as the reverse complement.
CCGTCGCGCGCGAGCTGCAGACGCTGAAGGACGAGCTGCCCGACGACGCGCCGCACGAGCTGGCTGCGCTGCTGGACGTGCACCTGATGCTGCTGCACGACGAGGCGCTGACCGGCAGTGCCAGCCAGTGGATCGTCGAGCGCCACTACAACGCCGAGTGGGCGCTGTCCGCCCAGCTGGAAGTGCTGGCGCGCCAGTTCGACGAGATGGAGGATGACTACCTGCGCGAGCGCAAGGCCGACCTGGAGCAGGTCGTCGAGCGCGTGCTGGGGGCGCTGACGCACGAGGAGGGCGGCGGCGCCGCACCCGTGACGGCGCGCGACTTCGGCGGGGAGGACCCGCTGCTGCTGGTGGCCGCCGACATCTCGCCGGCCGACATGATCCAGTTCAAGCGCAGCGTGTTCCGCGGCTTCATCACCGACATCGGCGGCAAGACCTCGCACACGGCCATCGTCGCCCGCAGCATGGACATCCCGGCGGTCGTCGGCACCCGCGAGGCGTCGCGCCTCATCATGCAGGACGACTGGGTCATCATCGACGGCGATGCCGGCACCGTCATCGTGAACCCGTCGCCCATCGTGCTGGAGGAGTACCGCTTCCGCCAGCGCCAGAGCGAGCTGGAGCGCGCCCGCCTGGCGCGGCTGCGCCACACGCCGGCCGTCACGCTGGACGGCGAGCACATCGAGCTGCACGCCAACATCGAGATGCCGGCCGACGCCGAGGCTGCCGTCGGCGCCGGCGCCACCGGCGTGGGCCTGTTCCGCAGCGAGTTCCTGTTCATGAACCGCGACGGCGAGCTGCCCAGCGAGGAGGAGCAGTTCGTCGCCTACAAGGCCGCCGTCGAGGCCATGAAGGGCATGCCGGTGACGATACGCACCGTCGACATCGGCGCCGACAAGCCGCTGGACCGGCTCAGCGTCTCCGAGCTGCGCCACGAGCATGTGCTGAACCCGGCCATGGGCCTGCGCGCCATCCGCTGGAGCCTGGCCGAGCCCAGCATGTTCCGCCAGCAGCTGCGCGCCATCTACCGGGCCAGCGCCTTCGGCAAGGTGCGGCTGCTGATTCCGATGGTGGCTCACCTAGCGGAAGTCCGGCAGATCATCGAGACCATCCGCAGGGTGCAGCAGCAACTGACGGACGCGGGCCACGCCTACACCCGCGTGGAACTGGGCGTGATGATCGAGATCCCTGCGGCGGCGGTGATGCTGCCGCTGCTGCTGCGCCACGTGGACTTCGTCTCCATCGGCACCAACGATCTCATCCAGTACACGCTGGCGATCGACCGCGCCGACGAGGCGGTGGCCCACCTCTACGATCCCTGGCACCCCGCCGTGCTCCAGCTCATTGCCAATGCCATTGCCCAGGCGCGCGCGGCGGGCAAGGCGGTGAGCGTCTGCGGCGAGATGGCTGGCGACCCAGACTTCACCGAACTGTTGTTGGCCATGGGGTTGCGCAGCTTCTCCATGCATCCCTCACAGATCCCGGCCGTGAAACAGCGCGTGCTGCGCTCGGACGCGCAACGGCTCGCGCAGGCGCTGCCCCGCCTGCTGGAGAGCGAAGATCCGCGCGCCGCTGCGGAGAAGGAACTCACCGCAGCGCGCAGCGGCGGCGCGGCCTTTCACTGACGAGATGCCCATCACTGTTCCGTGGGCACGGGCGCGTTCTCTGTCTTGTAAGGATTGGGTTGCGGAGCAGGTGCCACTGGGGCCAGATCTTGTGGGGGCCCGCGGGAGGTCGGGGCTTGGCGCATGCGAGAGAGGCACACTGAACTTTTTTCCGCGAATTTGCGCCGAGACCAAAACAACGTGCTACAGTCGTGGGCTTCGCTGATGAGAGCGCTGCCGGGAACGGCGCAGCAGGAGTTGGCGGAAGTTGAAGTCGAAAGACTTCAGGCGAGCTGGAGAGGTCGCCAAGTGCTGGAAGGTTCTTGAAAAGAATTTTCAAAAAGTACTTGACGACACTGCGAAAGCTGATCAAAATCTCGCCTCTTTGCTGCTTTCGAAGTAATTCAAAACAGCAGGGATCGCCAAGTCGGTCGCTAAATATCAGCGCGGTGTTTGAGAAAAGAAATTTTCAAAAACGCTTGACGACGAAGCGAAAGGCGGATTAGAA
>JAYSCT010000041.1:0-33867 GCA_041914785.1 Roseateles sp. | reverse complement strand
TGCACGCTCTGCGTGAAGTTGCTCTTCAGCTCCAGCGTGGCCACGGCAATGCCGTTCAGGAACAGCACCAGGTCCAGCGCGTCGTTCGGCGCATTGGGCGAATGCTTCACCTGCCGCACCACGCGCAGCCGGTTGGCCGCAAACCGGGCCTGGAGCGCCGGGTTCAGTGCCAGCGCGGGCTTGAACTGGGCCAGGTCCAGCGGCGCCTTCAGGCCCAGCATCTCCACGCCGCGCCGCAGCACGTCCAGCGTGCCGCGCTCGTTCAGGTTCTTGCGCAGCCGTTCAGCCAGCACCTGGGGCAGCGCGGCGCCGTGCGTCTTGCTCAGCTTCTCCCAGGCCTCGGGCTGGGTGGCTTGCAGCCAGGCCAGCAGGTCGGGGGTGAACACACCCTGCGTGCGGTCGAACTGGGCGGCGTCGCCCTCGGCGTAGAGCCAGCCGTGCTGGCCCAGATACGCGCAGATCTCGGTCTCGAAATGGACCTCTTGATGCAGCGATGCCACTCAAACTCCCTGTTTGCTCGTTCAGCGGGCGTAGCCTACCTGCGACTTGGGCTTGCCCATGGCTTCATGCGGCCATGGCTCGCAGCCGGTCCATCACCAGCCCGGCGCGCTCCGGCTCGGCAATCAAGCCGGGCAGCACATTGCCGAAGTCGCGGTTGGTCACCAGCCTGCGGAAGGCCTCTGCCACGGCCTGGCGCACGTCGGCAGGGGCTTCAGCCATTTCCTGCACCAGTTCCTCGCGGCCATCCACGATGTTCATCACGTCTTCCAGGTCATGGCTGGTCAGGAAGTCTCCGCCGCCGCGGCTGGCGAAAGCTTCCAGCTTGGTGGCCACGAAGGCCACGGCCGTCACCAGGCGGATGCTGAGGCCATCGCCCAAGTCCACCGCTTGGGCCGTGCGCACGGCCAGGTCATACCAGCGGTTGGTGAAGCCCAGCACCTCGGGCTCTACCGGCATCAGGTCGAACACCAGCCCCGAGGCCTTGTGCACCCAGCGGCAGATCACGTCGCTGGTCACATCCCGGGCGAAGCCGCACTGCGACACCTGCTTCTCGATGCGGTGAAACGCCGTGCGCGTGGCGTTGACCACCGCATCCACATCGCGGGTGGCCCTCACGGCGTCCGCCAGCGGGTCCGTCACCAGCAGACCCGCCACCGCGCCACCCACAAACACCACCTGCTCGCGCAGCTCACCCAAGGCCTGGGCGATGCTGCGCAGCTGCGGCAGGTTGGGGTCATTGGCGCGCATCGGCGGCCTCCGGGTGCGGGCGCATCAGCTCGGTTTCCAGCCACTGGCTGGCCAGGGCGCGTTCACGAGCGCGGCCGGCGCGCAGCGCGTCGGTCACGGCCAGCAGGCGGTGCAGTGCGGGGTCTGCCAAAGCAGCCACGGGCGCCGTGCGATACAGCGGTGACAAGGTGGGGCCCTTGGCGCTGCCCTGCGGGTGCGCCCACACCGGCGCCTCGCCGGGAACCGCGTTCAGCAACCCGGCCAACGGCTGCGCACCGAAGCTGGTGGGCACGCCCCGCTTCACCGGCCCCGGCGCGGCCGGCCACACATAGCGCACGCCGTGCAGCAGGAACTCCAGCAGGTTGGGCCGCACCGGCTGCCAGGCGCCCCGCCCTTCGGCCACGGCCAACTCCGACGCCATGGCGCGCTTCACGCTGGCGTGGGCCTCCGAAGCGCTGAGGCTCAAGGCCTCGCCCAGGGCGGCGTAGGTCCAGTGCTGGGCCGGGTGGGCAGCCACCTTGAGCAGCACGAGCAGGTCTTGTGGTTTGAGGTCCATGGGGCGATTCATTCGCTATTCGCGAATTGCGAATGTCGCCGATTGGCGCCGCGCCCGCAAGCCTAGGTTTGCTCAACCCGCGCCAGGGCGTTCCGCTTCAATGGCCTGCCGCTTCACTGCATCCAGCGTCTGCCCGCCCTCGGTCTTCCACTCCAGCCAGCCATTCGCCGTGCGGCCCAGCAGCGCGACGGCAGCCATGCTGGGCGAGCGGAAGAGGTGCTAGGGGATGAATTTTCGGCTTCGAGTGACCCGCGTGATGCAGCGATGCCACGCTTACACGCTGCGCGCATCCTCAGCGCCGAGGGGTGCTGATCAACAGCTTGTTTACTTTGCCCGCCGCCTAAAGTAAACGAAACGTCTTTTCTTTAACTTATGAACAACCTAAGGTAGCGATCAAAGACGTAGACACGCCCCTTCTGCCTTCCCGTGTTTTCCTTGAGGATGCTCAGCCGCTCGAACTCACGAATCAGGGAGTTTGCCGTTGGTGTGCTGATTCCCAGTTCGGCCACCAACTGCCCCGCCGTGACCACGGGCTTGCGGTAGAGCATGAGCAGCGCCGCCCGGGCCGTGGCACTGCGCTTGCCCAACGTCATCACCTGCTGCTCCACCTCGGTACGCAACTGCAGCACGTTGCTGAACACTTCGCGTCCCTTGCGCGCGGTAACCGCCACGCCACTCAGGAAGAAGCGCACCCAGTGGATCAGGTCGTTGCTGGTGCGCACCCGCATCAGCGCGTCGTAGTAGCTGGCCCGGTTGCGCTCGAAGAAGTCCGACAGGTACAGCGAAGGCTTGGCCAGGATGCCGCAACTCACCAGGTAGAGCGGAATCATCAGCCGCCCGATCCGGCCATTGCCGTCCAGAAACGGGTGGACGGTCTCGAACTGGTAGTGGGCGATGGCGATGCGCACCAGGTTCGGCACCGTCACCTGTTCGTTGTGCAGAAACTTCTCCAGGTCGCTCATCAGCTCGGCCACGCCGTCGTGATGCGGCGGGATGAAGGCTGCGTCCTGCAGGCTGGACCCACCAATCCAGTTCTGGCTGCTGCGGAACTCGCCCGGCAACTTGTGCTCGCCGCGCACGCCCTGCATCAGCGTGGCGTGCGTCTGCTTCAGCAGCCGGTTGGACAGCGGCAACGCGGCCAGCGCCGCCACGGCCGTGTTCACCGCCTCAATGTAGTTCTGCACCTCGTTCCAGTCGTCGCGGTGCTCTGGCGGCACCTGCTCCTCGGGCAGCAGCGCCTCGTCCATCTCGGTCTGCGTGCCCTCGATGCGGCTGGACGTCTGCGCCTCCTTCACCACGTGCATCTGGATGAACAGATCGATGTCCGGCACGATCAGCGAGAACGCGTTGAGCTCGCCCAGCGCCCGGTTGGCCTGCTCCAGCAGCACCGCAATGCTCGGGTCTTCCCAGATCCACTCGTGGTTGACCGGCGTGGGCTCGAAGCTCTTGTACTGGTAGCGCGGTACCCATTGGCCGGCCACGAAGGTTTCGAATTTCATGCGGCAGTTTCCTCGTTCGCCCGCTTCACCGCGCCGCGCACGTCGATCCGGCCGGTGACGGCGGCGGCGATGAGGGCGGAGCGGCGTTCCTTGAGCAAGGCGATAGCTCGCTCGGACTCGACGCTCAGCCCATCGAGCCGGCCAAGTTCCTGCTTGATGAACTCGGCGATTGCCTCCTGCTCGCCAACCGGCGGCACCGTCATGACAAACGACAGCAGGCTGGATTGCGGAAGGTTGTTGGCCATGCCGTTGCCGCCACTCAGCGCGTTCTCAATCTGGGCTCGCAGAGCAATGGAGCCCATTGCTGCGACAAAGTACCCTGGCTGCATGTCGTCTTGCAGGCGGAGCCTGAAGATCTTGTCCGAAAGCATCAGCCCGCTGCGGGTGGTGGCAACCAAAGCCGTCGATCCCACCAGCTCCGGCGAGCCACTGGCGCGGGACATCAACACATCGCCCACGAGAACCTCGTACTTCGGTTCCGGCGACAGGTCGGGCGGCAAGGCCTTGTTCTCCGAAGGCCGAAACACACCGCCGTTCAGGCAACCCGCCTTCAACACGCCCCATTCGTTCGGGTCCGCCTCACGGGCGTGGCATTCCGGGCTCCAGCCTTGCTCGATGCCAGTGATGACGCGACGCAGCGCCCGAACGCCCCAATGCGCCGGCACCTCCCCCAACCACGGCACGCCGGAATCTTTCATGGGGGCCTGGGGGTTCAGGCCGCGGGTGACGGCGTGGGAGATGGTGGCCTGGCGCTTTTCGGCCAGCAGCGCGATGAGCTTTTCCTGCTCCGCAATCAGCCCATCGATCTTGGCGGTTTCGTGGTCGAGGAAAGCGGCGATTGCAGTTTGTTCGTATGACGTGGGATACGGCACCTTGAACGCGGCAAGTTCGTCCGCTGACAGCTCAAGAAACGTCGTGCCTTTGCCCCTGAGGTTCAGCGGCTTCGTTGCCGAGAGCAGGACATAAGCGAAGTAGCGAGAATTCGCTTGGGCGTTCGGGACAAGCGACTTGCAACCTTGATTCGTACAGAGCGCCGTTTCTGCGATGGCCAGCGACCCAATTGGCGCTCGGGTGGAAAGAACAATGCTGCCTGCGGGCACCATCGTCGTCCCACAGGAATTCAGGCCCGCCTCGGTGATCCTTCGGCCAGAGTCAGCAATGACAAGGGACGGCAGCCGGCTAAGGTCTGCTGGACTGACCCAGATGACTTCGCCGTCCCAGTACGCGGCCTCGTCAGACTTGGGAGTCGAACCGCCGACCACTGAAAAGCCACGTTTGAGAGGCGCAACAGTCCAATGAGCTGGAACACTACCGATCCAATCGATGCCGCTGGCCGTGTGGGTCTCGTAGGCCGGCAACGTCATTCCGCCAACTCCCCCAGCATCGCCACGATGCGTCCCGACACGGCCTTCAGTTCCTCGTCAATCGCATGCAGCGCGCGTGGCGGCTCGAAGACATAGAAGTGGCGGTTGAACGGAATCTCGTAGCCGATCTTGCTCTTGTCCTCGTCCACCCAGGCGTCGGGCGCGTGGGGCAGCACCTCGCGCTGCACGTAGGCGGCAATGTCTTCGCCCAGCGGCACGTTCTCGGTGTCGCGCAGCGCGCTGTCGGGCTGGGGCTTGCCCTTTTGCTTGCCCTTGACGCCCAGCACGGGCTGGCCGTCCTCGCCCCGCAGCGGGCGCTCGACGGTGATGGTCGTGTAGCCGAATTCTTCGTTGCGGAAGAGGCGGCTGATGGGCACGCGCTTGAGGCGCCCGCCGGCGGGGGCGGTGGGCGGCGTGTCGGTGCCGGTCACCAGCACGGGCTCGCCTTGGGCCTGGCCATCGGCATCCAGCACGGTGATGAATTCGGCCTCGGTGAAGGCGCCAAACAGCCGGGTGACGGTGGCGATGTGCTCGTCGCTCATCTCCTTGCGCTTGGAGCCGAGGCTCTTGCGCATCTTCTGCCAGAAGCTGCTGGCGTCGATGAGCTGCACGTAGCCCTTGCGGTCGGCCGGCTTCTTGTTCGAGAGGATCCAGACGTAGGTGGCGATGCCGGTGTTGTAGAACATGTCGGTGGGCAGGCCGATGATGGCCTCCACCAGGTCGTTCTCCAGCACGTAGCGGCGGATCTCGCTCTCGCCGCTGCCGGCGCCGCCGGTGAAGAGGGGTGAGCCGTTGAGCACGATGCCGAAGCGGCTGCCGCCCTCGCCGTTGATGACCGGCGCCATCTTGGACACCAGGTGCAGCAGGAACAGCATGGAGCCGTCGCTGACGCGCGGCAGGCCGGGGCCGAAGCGGCCGTTGAAGCCCTTCTTCTCGTGCTCGTCGCGCACGGCCTTCTCGACCTTCTTCCACTCCACGCCGAAGGGCGGGTTGGAGAGCATGTAGTCGAAGGTGCGGGTGGCGTGGCCGTCGTCGCTGAGGGTGTTGCCGGCCACGATGTTCTCCACCGGCTGGCCCTTGATGAGCATGTCGGCCTTGCAGATGGCGTAGGACTCGTCGTTGAGCTCCTGGCCGTACATCGTGAGCCGCGCCTGCGGGTTGTGCGCCAGCAGGTGTTCGGCCGCGACGGACAGCATGCCGCCGGTGCCGGCGGTGGGGTCGTAGATGGTGCGCACCACGGCGTTGCCGGGCGTGAGCACGTCGCCGTCCTCGATGAAGATGAGGTTCACCATCAGCCGGATGACCTCGCGCGGCGTGAAGTGCTCGCCGGCGGTCTCGTTGGAGATTTCGGCGAACTTGCGGATCAGCTCTTCGAACACCGCGCCCATGGCGGCGTTGTCCACGGCCTCGGGGTGGAGGTCGATGTTGGCGAACTTCTCGGTGACGAGGTACAGCAGCCCGGCCTTGGCCAGGCGCTCCACCTGGGTGAGGAACTCGAAGCGCTCGAAGATGTCCCGCGCCGCGGGCGAGAAGGCCTGGATGTAGGCGTAGAGGTTCTGGCGGATGTTGTCCTGGTCGCCCAGCAGGCGGGGCAGATCAAGCGCATGCGTGTTGTAGAAGCCGATGCTGCCGGCCTGGCGCAGCAAAAAGGGTTCGGGGTTGTAGCCGGCGGCCTGCTTGGCCGCCAGTTCGGCCAGCACGGCGGGCTTGGTGGCTTCCAGCACGCAGTCCAGCCGGCGCAGCACGGTGAAGGGCAGGATGACCTTGCCGTACTCGCTCTGCTTGTAGTCGCCACGCAGCAGGTCGGCGACCTGCCAGATGAAGGACGACAGGGCTTGGTGATTCATTCGACTCCCGATCTTGTTCCTGGCCGCGCGCTGTCCGCGCGAGCGGCGCATTCTGACCGGGAGCGCGCGGCAGCCGGGGGGCGTTTCAGGACTGCGCGCGGGCGGGGTATCGAGGTGGTGCTGGCCTGAAGCCGCCCGGTCAGCCCGCGACGTAGCCCGCCAGCCCGTCCACCAGCGCGTCGAACACGACGCGGCAGGCGGCGTTCTGGCGCAGGTCCTCGTGCATCGCGACCCAGGTGTCCAGCGGCCAGCTGAACTGTGCGGGCAGCACACGCTCCAGCCGGGGCTCGCGCCGCGCCAGCGCGAGCTGGCACACCCCGATGCCGGCGCCCGCGCGCACCAGTGCCATCTGAGCCAGGTCGGAATCGCTGCGCAGCGAGAAGCTCTCACGGCGGATGCCGCCCAGCCGCTGCGCGCCGGCGCGGATGAACGGCGTGACGGTGTCGAACCCGATCAGCGTGTGGCGGCCCAGATCCGCCAGCGAGGACGGCCGGCCGCAGCGGTCTAGATACGACGGGTGGGCATGCAGGCCCAGCGTGATGTTGCCGATGTGCCGCGCGATGAGCTGGCCCTGCTCGGGCGGCGTCATGCGCACCGCGATGTCGGCCTCGCGGCGCAGCAGGTCCTGCAGGCGGTTGCTCAGGGCCAGCTCCACCACCAGCCCGGGGTGGCGCTCGCGCAGCGCCGCGATGAGCGGCGGCAGCACCTCCACGCCGATGACCTCGCTGGCCGTCACGCGCACGGTGCCGGCCGCCTCGGCGCCCCGCGTGGCGGCGCGTTGCAGCGCGGCGGCGGCCGTCTCCATCTGCTCGGCATGGCCGCGCAGCGCCAGCGCCGCCTCGGTGGGCAGCAGCCCCGTGGGCGAGCGCGTGAACAGCACCTGGCCCAGCGCCGCCTCCAGCGCGGCGATGTGGCGGCCGACCGTGGGCTGCGTCAGGCCCAGCTGGCGCGCCGCGCCGGACAGCGAGCCCTCGCGCAACACGCCCAGCAGCGTGTGCAGCAGCTCCCAGGGCAGTGTTGAAATCATGCATAAATGTATAGCCGCACCGCCAACTTCAGCAATTTCCAAACAGGCGGCCGCTTTCCAGAATGCGGTCATCAACTCTTGGAGCAGGTGATGAACGGCAAGCACAGGACGGCGCTGGTGCTCGGCGCCAGCGGGGGCATCGGCGGCGAGGTGGCACGCCAGCTGCGCGACGCGGGCTGGACGGTGAAGGCGCTCAAGCGCGGCCTGGCAGCGGCGCACGAGCGGCGCGACGGCCTGCTCTGGCTGCGCGGCGACGCGCTGAACGCCGCCGACGTGGCCGAGGCGGCCCGGGGCTGCGGCGTCATCGTGCACGCCGTCAACCCGCCCGGCTACCGCGACTGGGACCGCCTCGTGCTGCCGATGCTGGGCAACAGCATCGCCGCCGCGCAGACGGAGGGCGCCACGCTGGTGCTGCCCGGCACGGTCTACAACTTCGGGCCCGACGCCTTCCACGCGCCGCTGCGCGAGGACGCGCCGCAGCACCCCGTCACGCGCAAGGGCGCCATCCGCGTGCAGATGGAGGCGCGGCTGCGCACGGCCAGCGAACACGGCGCGCGCGTCGTCATCGTCCGCGCCGGCGACTTCTTCGGGCCGCGGACCGGCAACAACTGGTTCTCGCAGGGCCTCGTCAAGCCGGGCCAGCCCGTCACCACCATCAGCAACCCCGCCGCGCCGGGCGTGGGCCACCAGTGGGCCTACCTGCCCGACGTGGCCCGCACGATGGTGGCGCTGCTGGCGCGGCGCGACACGCTGCCCGCGTTCGCCAGCTTCCACATGGCCGGCCACTGGGACGCCACCGGCCGCCAGATGGCCGAAGCCATCCAGCGCGTGGCCGCCCGCCACGGCGCCGCGCCGCGCATCGCCGCCCTGCCCTGGTGGCTGCTGAACGTGGCCGGGCTGTTCGTCACCACCTTCCGCGAGATGCGCGAGATGCGCTACCTGTGGCGGCAGCCGGTGCGCATGGACAACGCCCATCTCGTCGCCACGCTGGGCCACGAGCCGCACACGCCGCTGGACGAGGCCGTCGAGACCGCGCTGCGCGGCCTGGGCTGCCTGCCCGCGCACACCGACGCCGGCCTGGCCGCCGCGAAGGGGTAGCCACGGAGGGCGCCGCGCGCGCGAACGATCAGAGCGTCAGCTGCCCGTGCACGCCCTCGTCCACACGCTTGCCGACAACGGCGCCGAACAGCATCTTGACGCCCGCGATCACCGTGCCGTGACGGTTGTCCCAGTACTCGCCGCTGACGGGGTCCACCCGCAGCAGGCAGATGCGCGGATCGCTCTCGCCCTCGGTGAACCAGGCCCGCATCTTGGGGCTCCACAGCCGGTGGATGGTGGCGGGGTCGGTGACCTGCGTGGCCTCGCCGTCCAGCTTCAGGTGGCCGGCGTTGTCGCCCTCCTTGAAGAACAGCGTCACGCGCGGATCGCGGTCCAGCTCGACGTTCTTCAGGCTGTCGACTTCGGTGAAGAACCACAGCGCGCCGCTGCCCTCCTCCACTTCCGTGACCGTCATGGGCCGGGCATGCAACTGCGCGTTCAGCCCCAGCGTGCAGAAGAAGCAGCTGTTGCCGGCGTCCACCATCTCCGCGATCTTCTTCGCGGCGGCGGCGCCGCTGAGGTTCTCTTCCGTGCCGAGCTCATCGTCGCGGGATGCATCCAAGCGTTGGTCGTCCATGGGGGGCTCCGGGTGTCGTGAATGAAGGCTGCCAGCGTAGGCAGCGCGTCGCCGCCAACGCGTCGGCCCGCAGGACGGACAGCTGTCGGACAACACAGCCGTAACATCCCGCCCAGCTCACTCGCCAGGACTTCTCCATGACCTACTGCGTCGCGATGCGCCTGCGCGCCGGCCTGCTGTTCGCGTCCGACACCCGCACCAACGCCGGCGTCGACCACATCGCCAGCTTCCGCAAGATGTACCAGTTCCAGATCCCGCACCAGCGCGAGATCGTCGTGCTGGCCGCGGGCAACCTGGCGACGACGCAGTCCGTCATGTCGCTGATGAACCAGCGCCTGCACGGCGACGGCGAGCACCTGCTCAACGTGCCCACGCTCTACGACGCCGCCGTGCTGCTGGGCCGCACGCTGAAGGAAGTGGTGGGGCGCGACACCGGCGACGGCCAGCACAGCCAGGGCGTGGACTTCGGCGCCAACTTCCTGCTGGGCGGCCAGATCCGGGGCGAGGGCCCGCGGCTGTTCCACGTCTACCCGCAGGGCAACTTCATCGAGGCGACCGAGGACACGCCCTACTTCCAGATCGGCGAGAGCAAGTACGGCAAGCCCATCATCGACCGCGTCATCCGCTACGACACCACGGCGCTGGACGAGGCGGCCAAGTGCACGCTGGTCAGCTTCGACTCCACCATCCAGTCCAACCTGTCGGTGGGCCTGCCCATCGACATGGTGATGCTGCGCGCCAACCAGTTCGAGCAGGCCATGCAGCCGCCGCACCGCATCGAGCGCGACGACCCCTACTTCCTGGCCCTGCGCAAGGGCTGGAGCGCCGGGCTGCGCAAGGTGTTCGACGAACTGCCCAACGAGCCGTGGTTTGATGCTTGAGCCCCTCGCCCGGACTTGCGCCGCTGGACGCGGGCAAGCCCGGTCGGTCTCCCGAGCATCGCCAGACGGGCCGGCTTGCGGAGTGGAGTCGGACACAAGCAGTCCCTGCGGACTGCTTGTGCCTACGGAACGCCATGGGCCTCAGGCCCATGGCAGGCCCGGCGCACGGCCCGAAACAGGTGCGACGGCCGCAGAGCGTCCTGTCGCGGCGAGCCGATGGCCTTCAGACGGGCCCGAGCACCCGCATCGAATAGTCAACCGCCCTGACGTCCTTCGTCAGCCGGCCGATGGAGATGCGGTCCACGCCGGCGGCGGCGATCCAGCGCAATTGATCCAGCGCGACGCCGCCCGACACCTCCAGCAGCGCGCGGCCGGCGTTCACGGCGACGGCCTCGCGCATCTGCGGCTCGGTGAAGTTGTCCAGCAGCACGCTGACGGCGCCGGCGTCCAGCGCCTCGTGCAGCTGGGCGATGTTCTCGACCTCGATCTGGATGTCCACGCCCGCGTTCAAGGCCTGCGCCGCGCGCAGCGCCAGCGCCACGCCGCCGGCCGCGGCGATGTGGTTCTCCTTGATGAGGATGCCGGCGTACAGCGCCAGCCGCTGGTTCTGCCCGCCACCCACGCGCACCGCGTACTTCTGCGCCAAGCGCAGCCCCGGCACGGTCTTGCGTGTGTCGAGGATCGCGCAGCCGTTGACGTTGGGGCTGGCGCCGGCCACCGCGTCCACATGGGCGCGCGTGATCGTCGCGGTGCCCGACAGCAGTTGCAGGAAGTTCAGCGCCGGCCGCTCGGCGCTGAGCAGCAGCCGGCCATCGGCCTCGATGCGGCAGACGATGCTGTCCGCCGTCATGGCAGCGCCTTCGTCGTACAGCCAGTCGATGCGGCTGCTGGCGTCCAGCGCGGCGAACACGCCGTCGAACCAGTCGCGGCCGCACAGCACGGCTGCCTCGCGCACCCGCACCTGCGCCGCCACGCGCCGGCCCGCGGGCACCAGCTGGGCCGTCCAGTCGCAGCGGCCAATGTCCTCGGCCAGCGCGTCCCGGATGTTGCGTGCGCGGGCCCGTTCCAGCGTCTCTTCGGTGAACATCACTCGGGCTGCCCCACGGTCAGCGAGATGTCGCCCAGCCCCTCGATGTGGCCCGTGATGACATCGCCTGGCACCACGGCGCCCACGCCGGCCGGTGTGCCGGTGTAGATCAGGTCACCGGGGTGCAGGTGGTACAGGTGCGACAGGTTGGACACGATCTCGGCCTGGCTCCAGATCATGTCGGCCAGGTCGCCGCGCTGCTTCTCGACGCCGTTGACGGCCAGCGTGATGGCGCCCTGCTCCAGCAGGCCCACGTCGGACACGCGGGCGATGTCGGTCAGGATGGCGGACTGGTCGAAGCCCTTGGCCGTGTCCCACGGCTTGCCGCCGGCCTTGGCCGTGGCCTGCAGGTCGCGGCGCGTCATGTCCAGGCCCGCGGCATAGCCCCAGATGGCGGCCTTGGCGGCCTCGGGCGTGACCTTGAACACCGGCGCGCCGATGGCAATGACCAGCTCCATCTCGTAGTGGTAGTTCTTGGTTTCAGTCGGATACGGCACCGTGGCGCCCGAGGGGGTCAGCGCACTGGCGGGTTTGGTGAAATAGAACGGCGGCTCGCGCGTCGGGTCGCTGCCCATCTCGCGGGCATGATCGGCATAGTTGCGGCCCACGCAGAAGATGCGGCTGACCGCGTAACGGGCGTCGCTGCCGCGCACGGCGGCACTGGGAATCTCGGCCGGGGGGAAGACGAAGTTGCTCATGGCATGGCATCGACGATGGATTGAGGGGGCAAAGCATACTGGGCCGGCCCTGGCCTTGCTGCTGCTCGCGCTGCTGACCGGCTGCGCCACCCGCACGCCCGCGCCCGCCGACCGCGACGGCCCGCTGCCCAACCCGCCGGCCGAGCTGGCCAAGGTGCCCGACGCCATGCCGCGCGTGGAGCCCATCCGCATCGGCGGCCCCAACAAGCCCTACGAGGTGCTGGGCGAGCGCTACCTGCCGCTGACCGGCGACGACCCCTACCTGGACCGCGGCCTGGCCTCCTGGTACGGCCGGAAGTTCCACGGCCGGCCCACGGCCAGCGGCGAGGTCTACAACATGTACGCGATGACGGCGGCCCACCCCACGCTGCCCATCCCGAGCTACGCCCGCGTGCGCAACCCGGCCAACGGCCGCGAGGTCATCGTGCGCGTCAACGACCGCGGGCCGTTCCACAAGGGCCGCGTCATCGACCTGAGCTACACCGCCGCGCTGAAGCTGGACCTGCTGCGCGGCGTGGCGCCGGTGGAGGTGCGGCGCATCACCTACGCCGAGATCCGCGCCGGCAGCTGGGGCAAGCCCGCCAGCGAGCCGCCCCCCGTCTTCGTGCCCGAGCCGACGCCCGGCGCGCCGCAGCGCGACACCACGGCCACGCTCGCGTCCGCCGGCAGCGGCATCTGGCTGCAGTTCGGCGCGTTCACGCGGCTGGACGGCGCCGAGGCGCTGCGCCAGAAGGTCGCCGAGGCCGACCTCAGCCTGCTGCCGCTGCTGACCATCGTGCGCGAGGCCGGCCTGCACCGGCTGCGCGCCGGCCCGTTCCCGAGCGTGGACGAGGCCCGCGCGTCGGCGACGCGGCTGCGCGACGAGGGCGGCGTGGAGTCGACGCTGGTGGAGAAGCGCTAGCCAGCGGGCTAACGCCCGCCCGCCACGTCCAGCAGCGCCCCCACCGTGTAGCTGGCCGCGTCGGACAGCAGCCACACGACGGCCTCGGCGATCTCCTCGGGCCGGCCCAGGCGCTGGATGGGGATGCTGCCCGCCACGCCGGACGCGTCCATGCCGCTGTTGGCATGGATGTCGGTCTCGATGATGCCGGGCCGCACACCGTTGACGCGGATGCCCTCGGCGACCAGCTCGCGGGCCAGGCCCTTGGTCAGCGTGTCCACGGCGCCCTTGGTGGCGGCGTAGTCCACGTAGATGCCGGCAGAGCCGAACTCCGCCGCGCGTGAACTCAGGTTGACGATGGCGCCGCCCGCGCCGCCACGCGCCGTGCTCATGCGCCGCGCGGCCTGCTGGCAGCACAGCAGCGTGCCGATCACGTTGACGTCGAACAGCCGGCGCCAGCGCGCGGGGGTCATGTCTTGCAGCCGCGCCTGCGGGGCGACGATGCCGGCATTGTTGACCAGCCCCGTCAGCCGGCCGCCGGCCTCGTCCAGGCGCTCGAACATGCGGGCAACCTGCACCTCGTCGGCGACGTCGGCCTGCAGCGTCAGCGCGCGCCGGCCCAGCCGGTGCAATCCGGCCGCCAAGGCCTCGGCGGCGGCGCTATCCTGCGCGTAGTTGATGGCCACGTCCCAGCCGGCCTCGGCGCAGCGCCAGGCCGTGGCTGCACCGATGCCGCGCGATCCCCCCGTGATCAAGACCCAATCCGCCATGGCCGGCATTGTGGACTTGACGGTGACAGCGCCGCACCCGAATCGCGAGCTGCATGGATTTCCTCGACGTCCCGACGGTCCTGAAGGTCAGCGCCCTCTTCAACCTGATGGCGGCGCTCGCCTGGCTGACGCTGGCGCGGGCGTTCCGCATCGCGCCGCGCGCCGGCCGGCTGATGGCGGCAGCGCACCTGCTGCGGCTGGCGACGCAGGGCTACGGCCACCACCTGGCCGGCTGGCCCGAGCTGCTGCGGCAGGCCGTGCCGGAGTACGGACTGCTGGGCTGCCAGGTGCTGCTGCTGATGGCCCTGCGCCGCATGCTGCGCAGCCGGCAGCGCCCGCGCGATATCGTCTGGATCGCCGGCGCCGGCGCGCTGGGCATCGCCGCCGGCCTGGCCGGCGGCTCGCCACGGGCCGCCGAACTGGCAGGCACGGCTGCGGCCGCTGCCCTGTCGCTGCTGGCCGTGCGCGAGGTGCTGCGCGGCGTCGGCGGCCAGCTGTCCCGTGCCGTCACCATCGCAACGGCGACACCGTTCGCGCTGCTGGCGGTGATGAACGTGGTGCACGGCGCCGAGCTGCTGCTGGAGCCGGCGCTGCACCGCCATCTGCTGCAGGGCGAGCTGCCGTCGCCGGGCCGTGCGGTGCTGTGGTTCATCGTCACGATGGCCATCACGCTCAGCCTCATCGCGCTGATGATCTGGCGCGTGGTCATGCGCATCCAGCACCTGACCTACCGCGACCCGCTGACCGGCGCGCTGAACCGCCGCGCCTTCGAGCAGGCCCTCGTCGACGCGCAGGCCCAGCTGCAGCGCGGCCACGGCTTCGCGCTGGCGATGATCGACATCGACCACTTCAAGCGCATCAATGACGAGCACGGCCACCCCGCCGGCGACGCGGCGCTGCAGCACTGCGTGCGCATCTGGCAGGCCGGCCTGCGCGAGGTGGACCGGCTGGGCCGGCTGGGCGGCGAGGAGTTCTGCGCGCTGCTGCCGCTGGCACCGGGCGCCGACCTGTCCACGGCCGCGGCGGTGGCCGAGCGGCTGCGCAGCGGCCTCGCAGCCCAGGCGCTGACGTGGAACGGCCTGACCCTGCCGCTGACGGCCAGCTTCGGCGTGGCGCTGCCCGTCGCGGGCGACGCCGCAGGCGAGATCGGCCTGGTGCGCGCGGACGCCGAGCTCTACCGCGCCAAGGCCGAGGGCCGCAACCGGGTCTGCGTCGCGACGCATCTGCGGGCCGTGCCATGACCCCGTCGTCCCAGCCGCTGACGCTGCTCGGCGCCATCATCCTGGTCTCGGGCATGGCCGCGCTGGTGTGGCTGGCGCTGGGCCTCGCGGCACGCATCGCGCCGCGCGCATCCTGCCTCATGGCCGGCGCGAACGCGGCCGCCGCGCTGTCGCTGTCGCTGCATGCGCTGCGCGGCGTGCTGCCCGACGCGCTGACCTACTTCACCGGCGACGTGCTGGCGGTCGCGGCCTTCGCGCTGCTGGGCGTGGCCGTATCGGCCATCGTCGCGCGCCGCCCGACCTGGCAGCCGGCCGCCCTGGCGGTCATCGCAGCGGCCGGCGCGCTCGCCCTGGTGCCGTACGAGGGCGACCTGCGCTGGCAGGCCCGCATCGTCAACTTCGGCAGTGGCGCGCTGACGCTGGCGGCCGCGCTGTCGACCTGGCGCACGCTGCGCGCTGCCGACGGCCGGCGCATGCCCGCCCGGCTGGCCCTGCCGCTGTTCCTCATCGCGCTGCTGATGATGGCGCGCGGTGTGGAGACCTTCCTGGCCCCCGGCCGCACGCCCGACATGCGGCTGCCCGTCGGGTTCAACCTGCTGTTCCTGTGGGCCGCGCTGGTGCTCACGCTGCTGCAGAACGCGACGCTGGCCTTCCTCGTGCTGATGCGCCTCATCCTGCGCATCGAGCGGCTGCTGGAGCGCGACCCGCTGACCGACACGCTGAACCGCCGCGCGTTCGACCAGGCGCTGGGCCAGGCGCACGCGTGGCTCCGGCGCGGCCGTGGCTATGCGCTGGTCATGATCGACATGGACCGCTTCAAGCAGCTCAACGACACGCTGGGCCATGCCGCCGGCGACGCGGCGCTGCGCCAGATGGTGCGCGAGCTGCAGCCCTGCCTGCGCGAGGTGGACCGGCTGGGCCGGCTGGGCGGCGAGGAGTTCTGCGTGCTGCTGCCCGACACCGACATCGCCGGCGCGGCGCTGGTGGCCGAGCGCATGCGCGCGCTGGTGCATGCCACGCCGCTGCGCTGGCTGGAGCAGGA
This sequence comes from Roseateles sp., assembly GCA_041914785.1. Classification (GTDB taxonomy): domain Bacteria; phylum Pseudomonadota; class Gammaproteobacteria; order Burkholderiales; family Burkholderiaceae_C; genus Pelomonas. Next base: position 18,094 of record JAYSCT010000041.1, on the reverse strand, counting down.
CTGGCCGCTCAGCGCCAGCTTCGGCATCGCCGAGGCCGGGCGCGACGACGCCGACGGCGCCACCGTGCTGGCCCGGGCCGACCAGGCCCTCTACCGCGCCAAGCACCAGGGGCGCAACGTCGTGCAGGCCTGACGCTGCGGGCGCAGCGGCCGGCGCGACCTCACCACACCTTGCAGTGCTGCCCCGCCGGCTTCACGAGCTTGGCCCCGGGCTTGCACGCGAAGGCCTTCCCGAACTCGGGCATGTTGACGACGACGCCGTTGATGCGCCAGCGCGCCGGCGAATGCGGGTCGACCTTGGCCTGCACGCGCAGCGCCTCGGGCCGCGCGTCGGCGCAGTCCCACTGCGCGAAGCCGACGAAGAAGCGCTGCTCCGGCGTCAGCCCGTCGCGGGACTCGCCCGGCTTGCCGAGCATGTGCGCCTTCCAGGCCTCCCACGCCAGCACCAGACCGCCGAGGTCGGCCAGGTCCTCGCCCAGCGTCAGCTGCGAGTTGATCCTGATCTCGTCGACGACCGAGTACCTCGCGTACTGGCGGGACACGCAGGCGGCGCGCTGCTCGAACTCGCGGCCGTCCTTCTTCGTCCACCAGTTCTTCAGGTTGCCTTGCGCGTCGAACTGGCGGCCCTCGTCGTCGAAGCCGTGCGTGAGCTCGTGGCCGATGGTGCCGCCGGTGTTGCCGTAGTTGGGCGCCTCGTCCAGCCTGGGGTCGTACAGCGGCGGCTGCAGCACGCCGGCGGGGAAGTTGATGTCGTTCATCTGCGCGTCGTAGTACGCGTTGACGGTCTGCGGCGTCATGCTCCACTCGCCACGGTCCAGCGGCTGGCCGATCTTGGCCAGGCGGCGCCGTGCCTCGAACGCGTTGCCGCGCACGACGTTGCCGAGGAAGTCGCCGCGCTGCACCGCCAGGCCCGTGTAGTCGCGCCAGCGGTCGGGGTAGCCGACCTTGTTGACGATGGTCTTGAGCTTGGCGTGCGCGCGCGCCTTGGTCTCGGCGCTCATCCACGTCAGGCTGTCGATGCTGCGACCCATCGCGGCCTCGATCTCGTCGGTCATCTGCACCGTGGCCGCCTTGATGTCGGGCGTGAAGTTGCGCGCGACGAACTCCTGCCCCAGCGCCTCGCCCAGCTGCAGGTCCACGAGCTGCACGCACTGCTTCCAGCGCGCCTTGAGCTGCGGGGTGCCGGTGAGCGTGCGGCCGTAGAACTCGAAGTTGGCCTGCACGAAGCCCGCGTCCAGCGCCGGTGCGAGGCTGCTGGCCAGCTGCCAGCGCAGGTAGGTCTGCACGTCCGCCACGCTCATGGCCTGCAGCCGCGCGGCCAGCGCCTTGAAGAAGGCGGGCTCGGTGACGTTGTAGCGCGCATGCCAGGGGGCCGTGCCCAGCGCGGCCTGGAAGGCCGCCCAGTCGAAGCCGGGCATCAGCGCCTTCAGGCCGGCCGCGTCGACGACATGGAAGGTCTTGTACGGGTCGCGCTTGTCCACCTTGCTGAGCGACGCCCGGGCCAGCACCGTCTCGGTGGCCAGCACGCGGCGCGCGGCGGCCTGGGCGGCCGCGGGCGTCTCGCCCAGCAGCGTGAAGACCTGCGCCACATGCGCCTCGTATGCGCGCCGGATCGCCAGCGTCCTGGCGTCGCGCTTCAGGTAGTAGTCGCGGTCGGGCAGGCCCAGGCCGCCGGCGTACGCGAAGGCGATCTGGCGCGTCGCATCCGCGAAGTCCTGCCCCGCGCCGAAGCCGAAGAACAGCCGGTCGTTGCCGGCCGCCAGCTGCAGTTCCGCGAGCACGGCCGGCAGGTCGGCCTTGCGCTTCAGCCCGTCGATGCGGTCCAGCAGCGGCTGCAGGGCCTTCAGCCCCGCGGCCTGCACGGCGCGCTCGTCCATGCAGGCGGCAAAGTAGTCGCCCAGCTGCGCCTGCGTGGCGCTGCGCGGGGCCGCGGCGTCGGCCAGCTTGTCCAGCACGCCCCACAGGTAGCGCTGGTTCTCGTTGGCCATCTTGGCGTAGACCGACCAGCGGGACTGGTCCGCCGGCATGGGGTTCTTCGCGCTCCACGCACCGCAGGCGAAGCGGTAGAGATCGTCGCAGGGGTCGACGCTGCGGTCCATGACGGTCACGTCAAGACTGGGCGTGTAGGGCAGGGCGTCCAGCGGGGTTTCCACTGCGGGCGTGCCGGCGGCGCGGGCCAGCGAGGCCGCCAGCAGGGCGGGGAGCAACAGTCGTTTCATGGCGAGGCTCGGGATGTCGTGCACCGATTGTGGGTGCGTCCCCGGCCGCAGCCATTCGTCAGCCGGCGCAGCGGCGCGGCATGATGGCCGCATGAACGACCACTTGCTGCTGCTGGTTCCCATCGCCGCCGAACACAAGGCGCTGCTGCTGGAACGCTTCCACGTCATCGAGGCCCTGGACCCGGCCGCGCGCGCCGCCGCCATCGCCACGCGGGCGGATGACATCACGCGGGTGCTGACCAACGGCTCGGTCGGTTTCACGGCCGCCGAGATCGCCGCGCTGCCACGGCTGACGCTGCTCGCCGCCCAGGGCGCCGGCTACGAGAACCTAGACGTGGCGGCCGCCAAGGCCCGCGGCGTGGCGGTGTGCAACGGCGCCGGCACCAACGACGACTGCGTCGCCGACCATGCGCTGGCGCTGCTGCTGGCCAGCGTGCGCGCGCTGCCTCAGCAGGGCGCTGCACTGCGCGCCGGCGTGTGGCGGGATGCGCTGCCGCTGGCGCCAGGCCTCACCGGCCGTCGGCTGGGCATCCTGGGGCTGGGCGCCATCGGCTGCAAGATCGCGCAGCGTGCCGAGGCCTTCGGCATGGTCATCGGCTATCACAACCGCACGCCGCGCGCCGACGCCGGCGCGGCGCGCTTTCTCGACAGCGCCACCAGCCTGGCCGCGTGGGCGGACGACCTCGTCGTCGCGACACCCGGCGGCGCCGGCACCCGCCACCTCGTCGATGCCGACGTACTGGCCGCGCTGGGCGCCGGCGGGCATCTGGTGAACATCGCCCGCGGCAGCTGCGTGGACACCGCGGCGCTGGCGGCCGCGCTGCGGGCCGGGCAGATCGCCGGCGCAGCACTGGATGTCTACGAGGGCGAGCCTGAACCGCCGCAGGCGCTGGTGGCGCTGGACAACGTCATCCTGACGCCGCACGTGGCCGGCTGGTCGCCGCAGTCCATCCGCGCGACGGTCCTGAACTTCATCGCCAACGCGGATGCGCTGCAGCGCGGCGAGCCGCTGCTCACGCCGCTGTGACGCTCAGCGGCGGCGCGGCCGCTCGATGACCTCGGCCTCCGCCATCGGCACGTAGAGCCGGTGGCTGCCCTCTTCCAGCGCCTGCTCGACGAAGCGACGCGGCAGTGGCTGCGTCACGTCCTCGGGCAGCGGGGGCAGGTGGTCGAACTGGAGCATGGGCTCGGCCACCCGCTCGGCGGGGCGGCGCCGCGCCGCCAGTGCATCCAGCAGGCGCAGGGGCGTAAGCAGTGACTTCATGACGGTCAGCGTTGAAGAGACTCTGGGATACAGACGCCATTCATGCCGGCGCAGCGACAGGCTGGCGGCGCGCCGAGTGTGTCGCGCCCGCCTCGCGGCGGCAAGTGGGCCGGCCCCCCTACTGAGGGGCGCCGGCATGGCCCGCGAGGCGCGCCGTCCTACGCCCGTGGCGCCGTCGTCCGACGCCACGGGGCGAGGCGGCGGCGCAGACTGACCGGATCGCCACGCAACGGAGATTTCCATGGGACACAGCAGCCTCCTCGGCACCGACCCGGTGCCGCAACGACCGCCAGGCACCGATGAGCAGGCGCTGGGGCCGTCCGATTCCACCGACAGCGGCAGTGACCGCCTCGGCGCGGACCTGCCCTCCGCGGACCCCGGCGAGCCGGTCGACCTGACGCTGGGCCGCGACCAGGCCCTCGCGCCGATCGAAGCCAGCGGCGAAGACGCCGACGAGCCGGGCGCGCCGGACATCGGCACCGACCGCATCATCGACACGCCGGACGAGCCCCTCGCCACCGGCCTCGACGCCGACGATCGGTGACAGCCGCGCGCCGGCCGCCGACGATGTGCCGCCGTTGAGCGCGCGGCGGGTCAGCCGGCCCGGGCGGGTGCAGGTGCAGGTGCAGGTGCAGGTGCAGGTGCCGGTGCGGGTGCCGGCGCTGCCGTGCAGGCCTTGGCCACCGACAGCCCGCGCAGGAAGCCCCGCCGCACGCCGCCGGCGGTGATGGCCGCGCTGACCTGCCTGGCATAGCGCTCGGCACCGCTGAGCTTGCGGATCCAGCCGCGGAAGGGGATCACGCCTTCCGCGGTGCGCTGCAGCGCGCCGGTGGCGGCGTCCTCGCCGCGCTCCAGCAGACCGGTGTTGCCCTTGCCGACGGGCGCGTCGAGGTCGGGGCCCAGCACCTCGTCCAGTGCCTGGATGGCGGCCGCCAGCGCCGCGCAGCTGGTGTCGGCCGGCGGCGCGTAAGGCGCCGCCACGGCGGCCCTGAGCACGTCGGGGATGTCGGCGCGCACGACGTTGAGGTCGCTCAGCGGCGTGGTGGCGGCGGTGGCGACCTTGTCCTGGCTGCTGCTGGCGCAGGCGGCCAGGGCCAGGAGGGCGACGAGGGGCAGGAGGCGCAGGTGCATGGGCACCGATCATCTCAGGCCGGCACGGGGCCGGCGCGCCGGTGTTTTTACCCGGCGCGCGCCGCCGTCCGCGGGCGGATGGCCATCAGGGCGGCCGTCACGGCCCAGCAGATCCAGGCGGTCCACATCGTGTGGCTGGGGTAGTGGGCGCCGCGCAGCATCTGGCCGAGGCCGTACACCACGCCGAGCCCGATGACGGCGGCCACCCAGGCCCGGCCGAGGCGCGGGTAGGCGCGCGCCAGCACCCAGCCGCCACTCAGGAAGGCGAAGGCCGCGCTGGCATGGCCCGACGGGAAGCAGTGGCCGCCGCCGCCGTCGCGCAGGCCGAAGGCCCAGTGCGACACGTACTGAGCGGTGCCGCCGAACTCGGCCAGGTCCCAGGGGCAGCTGGTCAGGCTGACCCGCTTGATCAGCGACACCACCAGCAGGCACACCACGGTGACGGCCAGCCACTGCACGCGCTCGCGCCGGCTCAGCTGCGGCAGCACCCGGCCCGGCAGCAGGTTGGCCAGCACGATGAAGGCCATGACGACCCAGGACAGCAGCCGGCCGCCCTGGTGGATGAGGCTGGCCGTGAACCAGCTGTCGCGCAGCGCGAAACCGGCCGCGTCGCCCACATGGCGCATGACCCACAGGTCCGCGCCGCTGAAGTCCCAAGCCAGCAGGGCCATCAACGCGCCCGGCACGGCCCACGTGCCCGCAGGCAGGGCCGCGGGACGCGCGGGCGAGGAAGAGACGCTGTTGTGCATGACCGACGATTGTCGGAAGCCCGGAGCCCGCTGGCTTGCATCTGGCTGGCGTCGCGGCTCGGTACAGACCCGCATGCGGGCCCAAACCGCCAACAAGTCACACCCGGGCCGCCAGCCGGCGCCTTGTCTACACTGCCCGGATGAGTTCTCCCGTCTTTGCCGCCGAGCAGGCCATCCGCATCGGCCGCCAGGCGCTGGAGGTCGAGGCCCGCGCCTTGGCCGACCTGGCGCCCCGCCTGGGCGACGCCTTCGCCCGGGCCGTGCAGGCCGTGCTCGCCTGCCAGGGCCGCGTGGCCGTCATGGGCATGGGCAAGAGCGGCCACGTGGGCCGCAAGATCGCCGCCACGCTGGCCTCCACCGGCACGCCGGCGCTGTTCGTGCACCCCGCCGAGGCGGCGCATGGCGACCTGGGCATGGTCACCGGCGGCGACATCGTGCTGGCGCTGTCCAACTCCGGCGAGAGCGACGAGCTCAACGCCATCCTGCCGGTGCTCAAGCGTCTGGGCGTGCCCGTCATCGCGATGACCGGCCGGGCCGAATCCAGCCTGGCCGCCCATGCCGACATCGTGCTGGACAGCGCCGTCGCCGAGGAGGCCTGCCCGCTGCAGCTGGCGCCCACCGCCAGCACCACCGCGCAGATGGCGCTGGGCGATGCGCTGGCCGTCGCGCTGCTGGACGCCCGCGGCTTCAAGGCCGAGGACTTCGCCCGCTCCCACCCCGGTGGCGCGCTGGGCCGCAAGCTGCTGACCCATGTGCGCGACCTGATGCGCCACGGCGACGCGCTGCCCCGCGTGGCGGCCGACACGCCGTTCACCGAGCTGATGCGCGAGATGAGCGCGAAGGCGCTGGGCATGGCGGTGATCGTCGACGCCGACGACCGTGTGCAGGGCATCTTCACCGACGGCGACCTGCGCCGCCTCGTCGAGCAGGGCCGCGACCTGCGCGCGCTGACCGCCGCCGAGGTGGCCCACCCCAAGCCGCGCACTGTCGGCGCCGACGCGCTGGCCGTGGACGCGGCCGACCTGATGGAAGCTGCCCGCATCACCGTCGTGCTCGTCGTTGACGCCGACCGCCGGCTGCTCGGCGCCATCAGCATCAACGACCTGATGCGGGCCAAGGTGATCTGAGGTGGCGGCGCTGGACTTCCCGCCCGAGTTGCTGGTCAAGGCCCAAGGCAGCGGCCTCGCCGCCAAGCTGGCGCTGTTCGCCGTCGACGGCGTGCTGACCGACGGCCGCCGCTACATCGGCGACCGGGGCGAGACGCTGCAGGCCTTCTCGACGCTGGACGGCCACGGCCTGCGGCTGCTGCAGCAGGCCGGCATCGTGCCGGTCATCGTCACCGGCCACGACAGCCCCGCCGTGCGCCGCCTCGTCGCCGACCTGGGCGTGCAGCACGCGCTGTGCGGCGTGAGCGACCCGCGCGCCGCCGTCGAAACGCTGCTGCAGCAACTGGGCGCCACCTGGGGCGAGGTCGCCGCCATCGGCGCCGACTGGCCCGACCTGCCGCTGCTGGCCGGCGCCGGCTTTGCGGCTGCGCCGCCCGGCGCCCACGCCGAGGTTCGGGCCGTCGCCCACCACGTCACGCAGGCCGCGGCGGGCGCCGGTGCCGTGCGCGAGGTCTGCGACCTGCTGCTGATGGCGGCCGGCCGCTACCAGCGGCTTCTGCACGCCCACCACGACCCGCGTGACGGCGAGGCCGCCCCATGAGCACCACCCTGCCCGCCCCGCTGCCCAGCCGCCGCCAGCGCGTCCAGCCCTGGCTGTGGCGAGCCCAGACGTTGGTCACCAACTATCTGCCGCTGCTGCTGATGGCGCTGCTCGCCAGCGGCACCTGGTGGCTGGTGAAAAACACGCCGCTGCTGGGCGAGCCCGGCGAGCTGGCGCCCCCGCGCCACGTGCCCGACTACCGCATGAACAACTTCGAGCTGCAGCGCATCGGCGCGGACGGCCGGCTCAACGTGCAGATCGCCGGCGCCGAACTGCGCCACTACCCCGACACCGACACCGTCGAGATCGACCAGGTGCGCGTGCGCGCCGTCGCGCCTGACGGCATGCTGGCCATCGCGGAGGCCAGGCGTGCCATCAGCAACGGCGACGGCAGCGACCTGCAGTTGATGGGCGACGTGCGGCTGCGCCGCCTGCCCGCCGGCGCCCGCGAGGACGCGCCAGCGCAGATGGAAGTGCGCGGCGAGTTCCTGCAGGCGCTGGCCAACAGCGAGATCCTGCGCTCGCACCTGCCGGTCACCATCCGCCAGGGCGGCACCACGCTGAACGCGCAGAACTTCGAGTACCGGCACCTGACCGGCCAGGTCAGCTTCACAGGCAAGGCCCAGGGGCAGATCGCACCGCGTCGATGAGACCCCTCGTCCGGCCCCGCCCCGCTGCACGCGGGCGGGCCCAGCCGGTCCCCCGGGGGGGACGGCGATGCTTGCGGCATCGAGCCGCAAGCTCATCGCCCGACGGGCCGGCTTGGGAGCGGCCCGGCGCCCGGCCCGAACTTCAAGCAAGCATGGATCGACTGCTATGAGTGAACTCGTCTTCATCACCGGCGCCTCCAGCGGCATCGGCCAGGCCCTGGCGCTGCGCTACTACCGCGACGGCGCGCGCCTCGCGCTGGTGGCGCGCCGCACCGCCGAGGTCGAGCGCTGGGCCGCCGAGCAGCGGCTGGACCCGGCGCGCTTCCAGGTCTACGGCGCCGACGTGTCCGACGACGAGGCCATGGCCCGCACCGGGCGCGACTGCATAGCGCGCCAGGGCCTGCCCGACGTCGTCATCGCCAACGCCGGCATCAGCATCGGCATGGACACGACGCAGTTCGCCGACCTGGACGTCATGCGCCGCGTGTTCGCCACCAACAACGTCGGCCTGGCCGCCACCTTCCACCCCTTCGTCGCCGCGATGAACGCGCGCGGCTCGGGCACGCTGGTGGGCGTGGCCAGCGTCGCCGCCATCCGCGGCCTGCCGGGCCACGGCGCCTACTCGGCCAGCAAGGCCGCCGTCGTCGCCTACTGCGAGAGCCTGCGCGGCGAGTGCCGGCCCTTCGGCGTCAAGGTCGTCACGCTGCTGCCGGGCTACATCGACACGCCGCTGACGCGCGGCAACCGTTACTCCATGCCCTTCCTGATGCCGGTGGACGACTTCGCCGACCAGGCCGTGCGGGCCATCCGCGCGCAGGTCAGCTACCGCGTCATCCCGTGGCAGATGGGCGTGCTCGCCAAGGTGCTGCGCCTGCTGCCCAACTGGCTGTACGACCGCGCGCTGGCCAGCCGGCCGCGCAAGGCACGCGCCAGCGAATAACCGCGCAGCTACACTGCGCGCCTCGCACCGATTGCCGCTGCCCCGAAGCGGCCGAGGAGGGCACCATGCTGAAGGTTCTTCACCCCTGCTAGGGTCTGTGAGCGCCACGGGAGCAGGCCGCCACAGCGGTGGGCCGGGGTCCCGACACGCCGCAGCGCGCAGCCCGCATTGATATGCGGGCAAGCGGTGCAACGCTGAATGGCCCCGGGCAGACGGCCTTCCCTCCGGGTTGGGGGGGCGGAGCCCCCCGCGGGGGGGTGAAAAAACCCCCCGGGGTAAAACCCCCCGCCGGGTGGGGGGGGGTGGGGGGGGTGCGGGGCCCCACCCCGCCCCCCCCCCCGGGTATCAACCCGGCTCCGGTTTGCGCCTTGCTCGCGGGCTTCCTGGCCACAACGCGGCCCGCTCCCGTGGCGCTCACAGACCCGTCGGCGCGCTGACATCTCAGCGCGCACGCTCCCGCCGCCCCTCACGGGCGCCTTGCATCGCGCCGCCGCCCGACCGGGCCTGCGGCGCCCTCGGTTCGTTCACACCATGACATTCCGCCTCCTCGGCCTGGGCCTGCTCGCCCTGGCCCTGCCCGCCTGGGCCCACAACCCCACGGCGCTGCGCCTCGCGCCCGACGCCGCCACGCCGCAGATCGACGGCCGCCTCGATGACGCCGCCTGGCAGCGTGCACCGGTCTACGAGCGCTTCGTGCAGTTCCTGCCCGCCGACAAGCAGCCCGCGCGCTGGCGCACCACGGTGCAGGTGCTGGTCACCGGCGACGCGCTGGTGTTCGGCATCCGGGCCTGGGACCCCGAGCCGGGCCGCATCCGCGCGCCGCTGGCCCGGCGCGATCAGGTCAAGGCCGACCAGGACTTCGTCTCCGTCTTCATCGACCCCGTGGGCCACCGCCGCAGCGCGCAGTACGTGCGCGTCAGCGCCGCCGGCGCGCTGGAGGACGGCCAGTTCTCCGCCGAGGACGACGCCGAGGACACCGCGCCCGACTTCGACGTCGAGGCCGCGGCGGCCCGGCTGCCCGACGGCTACAGCGTCGAGCTGCGCTGGCCGCTGGCCGCGCTGCGGTTCCCGCATGCCGACGGCCTGCCCTGGCGCATGCTGGTGGTGCGCAACATCCCGCGCGAAGACCGCACGCTGGACGTCAGCGCGCCGGCCATGACCAAGGACGCGCTCAGCTTCATTGCCGAGCTGCAGCCGCTGGACGGCCTGGGCGACCTCGTGGAGCAGGTGCGCGAGCGCAGCTTCATCGCCTGGCGCCCCGAGCTGACGCTGCGCTCGACGAGCGACCGCGACGAGGCCGGCCAGGTGCGGCGCGCACGCAAGGCCTCGCTGGGCGCCGAGTTCAAGTGGCGGCCGCGCGCCGACTGGGTCATCGACGCGACGCTGAACCCCGACTTCTCCCAGGTGGAGCTGGATGAGCCCCAGCTCGCCGGCAACACCCGCTTCGCGCTCAGCGTGCCGGAGAAGCGGCCGTTCTTCCTGGAGAGCGCCGACGTCGTCGGCCCCACGCAGGCCGACGAATCCGGCGAGAACCGCAGCCTCGCGGCCTTCTACACCCGCGCCATCACCGACCCCGACTGGGGCCTGCGCGCCACCTGGCGCGGCGCCAGCGCCGAGGCCACCGCGCTGCACCTGCGCGACGCCGGCGGCGGCACCGTGCTGCGCGCCGGCTCGTTCGCCACCCGCACCGGCCTGCAGCCGCGCGACTCCGAGGCCAGCTTCGCCCGCGGCCGCCTGCAGCTGAGCGGCGTCGGGCTGGCCGGGCTGGTGTCGGCGCGCGACTTCGGCCACGGCCTGGCCACGCATGTCGTCGGCAGCGACGGCGTCTGGCGTGCCGGCGACAGCGACCAGTTCCGCGGCCACCTGCTGCTGTCCAGCACGACGCTGGGGCTGGACGAGGACGGCCAGGTGCAGCGCGTGTCCCGAGAGCGCGGCCACCGCGCGTGGCTGGGCTGGCGCCACCGCGATGCCGACTGGGTCGCCAACGTGAACGTCGAGGAAGTCAGCCCGCGCTTCGCCAACGACAACGGCTTCGTCAGCCAGAGCGGCATCCGCCGCGCATCGGCCTTCGGCTACCTGCGGCTGGGCCCGCGCGAGCTGGCCGGCGTCGACCTGCACGACAGCGAATTCCAGCTCAAGGTGCAGGAGACACGCACCGTGGCCGACCCGCTGCTGGGCGTTGCGGCGGGCCAGGTCGTCGACCGGCTGCTGCAGCCCGGCTTCTGGTTCGCCGCGGCGCGCAACACCGGCATCTGGGGCCATGTCGGCCTGGACAGCCACCGCGCGAAGAGCGGCGGCCGGCTGCACGACACGCGCACGCTGCTGCTGGGCTTCGAGTCCAACCCCGGCGAGCTGCTGAGTTTCCTGATGGCCGAGGTCGAGTGGGGCCGCCGGCTGGACGTGGACGCCGACCGCGTCGGCCTGGGCCTGCAGGCGCAGCTGGAGGCCAAGCTGCGCACGCCGCTGGCGGGCGGCTGGTGGCTGGAGTTCGAGCAGCGGCTGGGCCTGGGCACCGTCGACGCGCCCGACGGCCGGCGCGCGTTCACGGACCGCAGCGCACAGAGCCTGGTCGTGCTGCACCTGAGCCCTCGCGACTCGCTGCGCCTCATCCACCAGCAGACGCGCTTCACGCGCCGGGCCGACGCCAGCGTGTCGCTGGTGGACGAAGACAGCCGACAGCGCCAGCTGGCCGTCATGTTCCAGCACCGCGTGGGGCTGTCCCGCATCGTCAGCCTCGGCCTGAACCGCGCCAGCGAACGCCCAGGCCTGGCACGCAGCCGCGAGCTCTTTGCCAAGCTGACACTGGGGTACTGAGGCCCCTCGGCCCGCCAACACCGCGTGGGGCCTTGGCGTGACAGACAAAAGAAAAGGCGCCCGAGGGCGCCTTGTTCATTGTGCTGGGGTCAGCAGCAGGGCTCAGTAGCCGCCACCGCCGTAGCCGCCGCCACCGCCGGAGCGACCGCCGCCGCCGTAGCCGCCGCCGCCCGAGCGGCCACCGCCGCCGTAGCCGCCGCCACCACCGCCGTAGCCACCACCGCCGCCGCCGCCGTAGCCGCCGCCACCGCCGGAGCGGCCACCGCCGCCACCACCGTAGCCGCCGCCACCGCCGTAGCCGCCGCCACCGGAACGGCCACCGCCGCCACCGTAGCTGCCGCCACCGCCGCCGCCGAAGCCGCCACGGCCGCCGCCGCCGCCGAAGCCGCCCGGACGCTCTTCACGAGGACGAGCCTCGTTCACGACGATGGCGCGGCCTTCGAGGGCCTGGCCATTCATGCCGTTGATGGCGGCTTGCGCCTCTGCGTCGGAGCCCATTTCGACGAAACCGAAGCCCTTGGAACGGCCCGTTTCACGATCCATCATGACCTTTGCGGAGGTCACGGTACCGAACTGACCGAACGCCTCTTGCAGCGATTCGTCACGCACGCTGTAGGCCAGATTGCCCACATAAAGCTTGTTTCCCATGGGGAAGCCCTTCTCTAACTCAAAAATCAAAAAACCATGTGGAGCTTCAACCCATCGTGAACCATTCAAGCGAAGGTGCGGCGTCCAGACACAGGCAAATCATTATGGTGGCGAGGTCAAGAAATGCACGGCGGCCCTCCGGCAAGTGTTGTTTTTCAGAGCTAGCACAAACCCTGTCGGGTCCCGTTTCTCATGTTCGTGTCATCGCTACGATCGCCTTCCGATGCCTTTTTCACCGCTTTCCGCCCTCGCCCGCGTCCTGTCCAGCATCGACGCGCCCCGCAACCTGCGCGCCCTCTATGCCCTGCTGGCGGGGTTCTGCGTGGCCGGCCTGCTGCTGGCCATGGCGCAGTCGTCCATCGCCCGCAGCCAGGAGACGCTGGGCGCGCTGTGGCTGGGGCTGGCGCTGGCTGTCGCTTTTTTTGGCGTCAACACGACGGGCCTGATGCTGATGGACCAGGCGCGCGGCCTGCCGGTGCGTGACCCGCAGGACGCGCTGGCCGACGCGCTGCGCAGCGGCCACCGCGTGCTGCTGGCGCTGCTGGCCTGCCTGGCGCTGGCCGCCGTGGGCGTGGCGGTGCTGGCCGCGCTGCTGTGGGCCACGCGCTGGCCCTGGGTGGGCGCGCCGCTGATGGCCGCGGTGCTGCCGGTGGGCGTGCTGCTGCTGGGCGGGCTGGCGTTCGTGCTGGTCATCCTGGTGGGGCCGCTGGCCGGGCCGGCGGTGTGGGCCGGCCAGCGCAGCGGCGGCGTGCTGCGCTTCGTGCGCGAACGGCTGCGCCACGGGCTGCCGGAGACGGCGCTGCTGATGTCGGCCGTCTACCTGCTGGTGGCGCTGAGCACCGCGGCGGTCAGCTTCGTCGTCGTGACGGGCGGCAAGCTGCTGGCGGGGCTGGCCATCCTGGGCGCGGGCATCGAGCTGCCGGCGCGGCAGCTGCTGGCCGGCGTCGCGGGCCTGGGCCCGCGGGGCCTGGGCGCCAGCGGTGTGGCGCTGGAAGGCGGCAACCTGGGGCTGGCCGCGCTGATCGGCGGCGGCGTGGTGTTCGCGCTGGCGCTGGTGCTGCCGACGCTGGTGTGGCTGCGCGGTTGCTGTGCCGTGTACCTGGCGTTGACCGAAGACGAATGACGACGCGCAGAGCCGAGCGCCGGGCCGCCCCAAGCCGGCTCAGCATCCCCCCGGGGGACCGGACGGCGTACCCGACGGCCGAGGGGCCAAGGATCGCTTCATTGGTGCCGAGCGCGACCGAGACGCTGGTGGCGCTGGGGCTGGGCCCGCACCTCGTCGCCCGCACGGGCTTCTGCATCCACCCGGCCGACGCCGTGCGGGACGTGCCCAAGGTGGGCGGCACCAAGGACGTGAATCTTGCCAAGCTGAAGCGGTTGGCACCGTCACATGTCGTCGTGAACGTCGACGAGAACCGGCACGAGACGGCCGCGGCGCTGCGGGAATTCGTGCCCCACGTCATCGTCACGCACCCGCAGCGGCCGGAGGACAACCTGGCGCTGTTCGAGCAGCTGCGCGCGGCGTTCGCGGGCCAGCCGGGCGTCGACGAGCGCGCAGCGGCGTTGGCGGCCGAGTTCTCGACGGCGCTGGCGCGCTGCCGCGGCCAGACCCGGCCTGTAGAGGAGGTGCTCTACCTGATCTGGCGCGACCCGTGGATGACGGTGGCGCGCGACACCTACATCTCGACGCTGCTGGCCGAGATCGGCTGGCGCAGCTGGCCCGATGTGCGCGGCGGCGAGCACGGCGCCGGCCGCTACCCGGCGCTGGCGGGCGACGAGCCCTGGCTGCGCAACGTCGACCGCGTGCTGCTCAGCTCCGAGCCGTATCGCTTCAACGAGTCGCACGTGGCCGAGGCGCAGGCGCTGTGCCCGCAGGCCCGCGTGCAGCTGGTGGACGGCGAGCTGCTGAGCTGGTGGGGCTCGCGCGGCGCGGCGGGGCTGGACTACCTGTGCCAGCTCAGCGAGCCCAGTCAATGCGATCGAGCAGCTTCTTGAGTTTTTGCGCCCTGGCGGCGTTGAGCTGAGCCGCCCAGGCGACGCGGCCCTGCAGGTGGCCGCGCCAGTCGGCGTGACCGTCGCGGTTCTGCATGGACGGGCCGTCGACGACGCAGCAGTGCAGCACGGCCTTCAGCCGGTCGAACTCGTCGCGCGGCAGGTTGGGCCGCGCGTTGACGACGACGCCGCAGACCGATTGCCGCTGTGCGGCGCCCAGCGCGCGCGTCTTGCGCGGGTTGATGACGAAGCCCTCGTCGGCGGCGATGGCCGCCACCCAGGCCGAGATCGCCCGCACCGGCAGCGTGGCCGGGCCGGAGATGACGAGGTCGTCCGCATACCGGCTGTAGCGCGCGCCGAAGGTCTCGGCCAGGCCGCTGAGCCGCGCGTCCAGCCCGAAGGCGCACAGGTTGGCCAGCGCGGGCGACGTGGGCGCGCCCTGCGGCAGGTGCGGGTCGCGCAGGCGCTGGCGCTGCGGCCAGCGCAGCCGGGGTTCGCCCCGCAGCCAGGCCTCGGGCGTGGCGGTGGTGCCCAGCGCGGTCAGCGCGCGGGCGACGGCCGTGGAGTAGCCCAGCGCCTTGAACAGCGCGTGCACACGAGACGCGCGCACTGTGGAGAAAAAGTCGCTCAGGTCGAAGCGCAAGACCCGGCCCTGGCCGGCATGCTGCGCCGCGTGCTGCACGACGGAGCGGCCCGGCGTGAAGCCGAACGCGGCCGCGTGCGGCGGCAGGCCGTTCAGCAGCTGGGTCAGCAGGCGACGCTGCACGGCGCGCAGGTACGGCTCGGGCACCTCCAGCAGCCGCCAGCCGGCGCCGTCGCCGCGCTTGGGCACGAGCTGCTGGCGGTAGTGCTGCTGGGCCAGCGGGCGGCGGCGCTGCCAGTCGGCGGGCAGCGTCAGCCGCCACAGGCCGGCCGGCGTCAGGCCCAGGCCGCGGGCCAGCGCGCCGACGGTGGGCCAGTGCGGGCGGTCCAGCCCGGCCGGCGCAGGCGGCAGCTCGTCGGGCGGGCGCAGCAGCCAGTGGCGGGCCTGCGGGCGGGCGTCGCCGGCCCAGGCTTCGGCAAAGCCGTCGTCGGCGAGCACACGCTCGCCCAGCGTCTGCACGTCCAGCCGCCGCCAGACCTCGCCCGGCACGCGCGCCATCGCCTGCGCCAGACGCGCCACCCAGGGTGGGCGGGCCTGCAGGCAGACGGCCATGCGCGCCGCCAGCCCGTCCGCGTCACGCGGGCCGGCCAGCATCGCGCGGGCCAGCGCCCGGGCGGTCATCGTGCGGGCTGTATCCACCCGTCGGGTCTCCCTGAGAAAGATGCGGCACGCCGCCCGAGCGACGGGTGATGCGTGAGGTGTCGGGCGCTGGGGCGCCCCCCGCTTCACGCCCTGCAGGGCATGACATCGAGAACCCCCGGGGGTGCCCCGGAGTGCTTGCCGGTGAAGGCAGGCGAAGACCTCGGGCGACGGCCGCGCGGCGATGGTAGCCTCGCCGGCATGGACATCTACAAGCCTCTGGTCGCGCTGCTGGCCATCGTGAACCCCGTGGGCGTGGTGCCCTTCTTCATCCACTTCACGGCCGGCCTCACGCGCGAGCAGCGGCGCAAGACCATCCTCGTCAGCGCCAGCACGGCGGGCATCGTCATCGCGCTCAGTGCGCTATTCGGGCTGAAAATCATCGAGTTCTTCGGCATCTCGCTGGCCAGCTTCCAGGTGGGTGGCGGCTGCCTGCTGCTGATCAGCTCGCTGCAGATGCTGAACGCGCAGCCGGCCGAGGCGCGCAAGGAAGACGTCTCCGAGGGCAACAGCAAGGCCGACGCCGGCGCCAGCATCGCCGTCGTGCCGCTGGCCATCCCGCTGCTGACGGGCCCGGCCACGATCTCGACGATGGTCATCTACGCCGACAAGACGCGTGTCTGGTGGGAGCTGGCCATCCTGTGCGGCTACGGTGTCGTCGTGGCGCTGGTGACCTTCGTGACGTTCTCGGCCAGCAGCAAGATCGCCAAGGTGCTGGGCCAGACCGGCATCAACATCATGACGCGGCTCATGGGCCTGATCCTCGCCGCGCTGGCCGTCGAACTGCTGGCGGACGGCCTGATGAAGCTGTTCCCGGTGCTGGCGGGGCACTGATGAGCCTGTTCGCCCTGCCGCCCATCTGGATGGCACCCATGGCCGGCGAGGCGGCCAGCGCGGCGCTCGTGGCGGCCGTCAGCGCGGGCGGCGGGGTCGGCCAGCTGGGCGCGGCCTACCTGGCGCCGGCACGCATCGGCGAGATCGCCGCCGACATCCGCGCCCGCACCGACCGACCCTTCGGCATCAACCTGTTCTGCCCCCAGCCCTGGCTGCGCGACGACGACGCGCTGGACGCGTATCTCGCGCGGCTCGCGCCCTGGCACGACGAGCTGGGCCTGCCCGCGCCGGTGCGGCCGGAACGCTTCGAGGAAGACTTCGAGGCGCAGCTGGCAGCGACGGTGGCGGCGCGGCCTGCCGTCATCAGCTTCGTCATGGGCGACCCCGGCGTGGCGCGCGTGGCGGCGCTGAAGGCGCAGGGCTTCATCGTGCTGGGCACGGCCACGCAGGTGGCCGAGGGGTTGCTGCTGCAGGCCAGCGGCGTGGATGCCGTCATCGCCCAGGGCTTTGAAGCCGGCGGCCACCGAGGCGGCTTCATGTCGGCCCCCGAACCTGCCGCTGCGCGTCAGGCCCCCCGCGGGGGGCAAGCCGGCTCGGGAGCGGCCCTTCACCGGCTTGTCGGCTCGCCCGAGGGCGCCCTGATCGGCACGATGGCGCTGGTGCCGCAGCTGGTGGATGCGCTGGACATCCCGGTCATCGCCGCCGGCGGCATTGCCGATGCGCGCGGCGTGGCGGCCGCGCAGGCGCTGGGCGCCAGCGCGGTGACGGTGGGCACGGCCTTCCTGCTGGTGGACGAGTGCCCGCTGTCGCCGGCCTACCGCGCCGCGCTGCTGGCCGCGCGGGATGCCGACTCGACGCTGACCCGCGCGTTCTCCGGCCGCGCCGCGCGCGGCGTGGCCAACCGCGTGACGCGCGAGCTGGACGGCGTGGCGCTGCCCGCCTTCCCGCAGCCCAACGCCGCCAGCCGGCCGCTGCGCCAGGCCGCGGCCAAGGCCGGCAACGCCGACTTCATCAGCCTGTGGGCGGGCCAGGCGCTGCCGGTCAACCGCACACCCGGCTCCGCGGCCGATCTGGTGGCGGCGCTCGCCCGGGGCTGGCGCACGTGATCCTGCTGCTGGAGGACGACCCCGCGATCGCGGACACGGTGCAGTTCGCACTGCGCCGCGAGGGCTTCACGGTGGAGCACAAGGCCTGGCTGGCCGACGCGCGCGAGCGGCTGCGCCAGGCGCCGGCGCCCGAGCTGCTCATCCTGGACATCGGCCTGCCCGACGGCCACGGGCTGGACCTGTGCCGCGAGCTGCGCGCCGGGCCACTGAAGCACCTGCCGGTCATCGTGTTGAGTGCCCGCAGCGACGAGATGGACCGCGTGCTGGGGCTGGAGCTGGGCGCCGACGACTACCTTGCCAAGCCCTTCAGCCCGCGTGAGCTGGTGGCCCGCGTGCGCGCGCTGCTGCGCCGCGCCCAGGCGGTGCCGGCGGCCAGCCCGGGCTTCACCGTCGACGGCTCGCGCGTGTGGCTGGACGGCACGCTGCTGAACCTCACCAAGCTGGAGCTGGGCCTGCTGCTGAAGCTGCTGGCCGCGCCGCAGCGCATCCACTCGCGCGACACGCTGCTGGACGCCGTCTGGGGCAGCAGCGCCGACAGCGGCGACCGCACGGTGGACACGCACATCAAGACGCTGCGCGCCAAGCTGCGCGAGGCGGCGCCGACGCGCGACCCGATCAAGACGCACCGCGGCATGGGCTACTCGCTGGAACCCTGAGATGAGGCCCCTCGCCCAGTCCCGCGCCGCTGAACGCGGGCGTGCCCGGTCGGTCCCCCGAGCAACTGTGTTTGCTGTCAAGCGTTCGAAGGGGGCTGGAGA